>CAYZEO010000006.1:0-38804 GCA_964477815.1 uncultured Pseudomonadota bacterium
AAGCTAATTGTCATAATGGTTATAGGTATGATTGTTGCGCTGTTTTTCATTTCTAAAATAGATATTACTTTATTAAACTCATTATCATTTCTTAGCATTTTGACGCTCACCACAACAAGAATTATTTTTTATTTATTTGTAGGCTTTTTTTCAATTGGGATTGTTGCGGCTTTTTTTCTTCTAAAAAAAGAAAGTAAGCCGGTTGCTATTCTTAGCCAAAAAGGAATAAGTGTTAATCACTATGGTTTCATATCATGGAAAAACATCAAAAAATTTACCTCTTATCATTTATTTGATAATAAAGAGGCAATTGGTATTGAGACTAAAAATATAAAAGCTTTATCGGATCAATCTGATTTAAGTGGAAAGATTGGTATATTTTGGTCGAAACTTTTTTGTAAGCCTCATATAGTTCTTTCAAATCTTGATACAGAAAATGAGAAAATCATTACTTTTGCTCGTCGACATCTAAAGGATTAATCATCAAGTTTCCAAATCTTTAGGTGTGTTTGGTTTTCTTTTGGCATTGCCAACTCCATAGATAGGTTTTTTCCATGAATAAAACAGCCGAGCTTGTTGTTCATTTTAATAAAGAAGGTTACTGGAAGGTTCTTGTTATAGCACCAGTAATGATTGTGGCAATGGTGGCTTTGCTGCTTTTTTATTCGCAAATACATATCGCTTTCCCAGGATGGCCACTTCTTACTTCTTTTATTTCTTATATTATTTCCGTAGTAAAAACTTTTTTCTATATTGGTATCGCTTTTTTTCTTTTTATTCTTTTAATCGGTCTTTTGTATGCTCCCTTTTTTCTAGGATGCAAAGGACCAGCAGCAATTTTAAATCAGGATGGAATTTGGGTTAGATACCATAATTTTATTTCTTGGAAGGATGTTGAGGAATTTTCTCTGTATACTATCGCTAGAACGCCGTTAGAATCGATAAAAATTCAGGTTAAAGATGTGACCCGTCTGTCTAAGCAATCGAATTGGGATGGCAAGTTAAGAATATTTTGGGCAAAGTTGTTTGGTACTCCTCATATAACGCTTTCGAATCTTGATACTGCGAATGAGGACATTATTATTTTTGCTCAACGGTATCTGAAAGGCAGTAAGTGAAGAAATATTTAGATTCTGTGAAAGACGAATTTAAATACAGATTCTTTAGCTACTTGTTAATGGCTGTTGCAGCTGGTTCAATATTTCCATTTTACTCTGGAGGGAATTTTAGCTTTTTGGGGATATTTTTATCTGTTTTTTTGTATGTTTTCTCAATTTTATTGTTTAATGCTTATGTAAGTCATAAGGACAAAAAAATACCTTTTGGTAAAAGTCTATCAATGACATATTTGGAGTATGTGAAGCATGAGATTATACACAATTATCCACGTTTTTTGATTGTTCCTGTTGTAGCAGCGCTAGCTCTTTATTTTTTCAGTACCGTCAGTTGTTGGATAATTTTTTCGTATAGTGCCATTCTTTTGATTGGTGCGCCGTTTCTTTCCGCTTATACAAAGAAGATGAGCAGAAAGTTTTAGTTGCGTTGACATCATTGTCCTGTGCTCTGTACCGTGAGATCTGGCCGTTTTTCAGGTGTGTTGTAAGGAGTGGAATGTGGTTGATGAGCAACGTGTCAGAAAATTGAATAAAAAATTAGAAGTTGATGGTCCAATTGTTTACTGGATGTCGCGTGATCAACGGGTTTCGGACAATTGGGCTTTTTTGTATGCACAACAACTTGCAAAAAAAAAGAAACAACATGTGTGTGTTGTTTTTAACTTGATGCCAAAATTTTTGGATGCAACATTGCGACAGTATGATTTTATGCTCAAGGGATTGCAGGAAGTTGAAGCTGCTTTGAAAAAATACAAAGTCCCCTTTTTTCTGTTGTTTGGTGACCCTGCTGTGCAAATCACACGTTTTGCAAAGAAAGTGAAAGCGGGTGCTGTTGTTACCGATTTTGATCCTTTGAAAATAAAGATGCGTGCGCAAAAAAAAGTTGCTGCGGCTCTGAATATTTCTGTTGTTCAGGTTGATGCTCATAACATTGTTCCTTGTTGGATAACTTCTTCAAAACAGGAGTATGCTGCTCGTACAATTCGGCCCAAAATAAAACGACATCTTCGAGATTTTTTACAACCATTTTCACGAATTACTAAACAAACAATTCCGTGTCCGATAGCAGTAAAAAAAATAAACTGGCCAGCTGTTTATAAAAAGCTCAAGATAGACAAAACTGTCCAGCCGATTGATTGGTGCAAGCCGGGAGAGACAGCTGCAAAAAGAATGGCCAACTCATTTATAGCAAAACGACTAAATGGATATGCTGAAAATAGAAACGATCCGAATATAAATGGTCAGTCAAATCTTTCTCCATATCTACATTTTGGACAAATTTCAGCGCAACGAGTTGCTTTGCAAATTGTAAAGACAAAAAAAGGGAGAAAAAAGGACAGGGATGCATTTTTAGAAGAACTTATTATTCGCAAAGAGCTCTCTGACAATTTCTGTTTTTACAACAATCAATATGATTCGCATAAAGGTTTTCCGAATTGGGCTTTAAAGACGCTCAAAAAACACGCGCGTGATAAACGACCGTATCGTTATACCCGCCGTCAGTTGGAGCGTGGAATGACACACGATGATTTATGGAATGCTGCACAGGTTCAGATGGTAACAACGGGGAAGATGCATGGTTTTTTGCGAATGTACTGGGCAAAAAAAATACTTGAGTGGACAAAGGATTACAAAACAGCGTTTTCTATTGCTGTTTACCTAAATGATAAATATGAGCTTGATGGTAGAGACCCCAATGGTTACGTCGGTATTGCATGGTCAATTGGAGGTGTGCACGATCGTCCGTGGGCAGAGCGGCCTGTTTTTGGATTGATTCGAGTGATGACCTACGAAGGCAGCAAAAAAAAGTTTGATGTACAAAAGTTTGTCAAAAAATTTCCCCGCAGCGATGATCTACAATGACAAGAGAGCTTCGTATTCTGGTGCGAGTTGATATTTTCTTCCTTTGCGTGATGGGTCAACGACAATAATAAACTGTTCACCAACCCATTTTTGACACAGTTTTCTTGTGGTACGTGGTTGCAGTCCAAGTGTGTGCGCAATTTGAGTTGTTGTAACTGTTTTATATTCTCTAAAAAGATCAAGAACTATGCGTTGTCTATTGTCAAGACGTCGCAAAATCGCAGATTGATCGTGCCTCTTTTGTGATTTTTGTTCTTTTGCTTTTCGTGTTACTGCTTCAAAGGCGCGAGCGACACCTTCACAAAAATATTCAATCCAATGGGTAATATCAGCGTCTGCTCTGCCCATGTAATAATTATGTGATGGTCCAACATTAAGTGCGTCGTAATACGCTGGTAAGTTGCGTGCATAGTATTCATCTAAAGAATAAATCCCCTTCAGACCATATCCATGTAAACGTAAAATCATAGTGGAAAGCAGGCGAGCGACCCTTCCGTTTCCATCGTAATAAGGGTGAATGGTTGCAAACTGATAGTGTGCAATACCGGCAATAAGTGGTGCAGGTAGATCCGAGTTTTGTATCCAATAAACTAATGCTTTCATTAGGCCCGGAACATCATGTGCTTCTGGAGGAAGATATACAATGTTGCCTGAGCTGCCCTCACGAATGACGTTTTGGCCATCGCGATAGAATGAAGGTTTTGCATTATTTTTTCCTTTTCCCATGACCAAGGCATGCACTGTTTGAATAGTATGCTCCGTGATAGGGCGCCCGGATTCACTGTAGCGTTCCATAAAATCAAAGGCTGCGTAATACCCTTTAACTTCTGCTTCATCTCGCTTGCGAAGAGGTATGGTTTTTTTTTCAAAAAGTACTCGTTCAACCTGCTCCATTGTGAGCCGATTACCTTCTATTTTGGTGGAATAGTGCGTTGAAGCAAGGCGTGAGGTTTTTCTCAGGCCCTCGAGCATGGAGTCGGTAATTGGCAAGTCTTCGATATGCTCTCTGGATTGCTCAATGCGAGCAAGAAGGTCAGAGATAATCTTTGTGAATTTAAAGTGAGGTCGGAACTTTATCGGCATTTTATCGGCCCTTTATTGGCATTTAAAATACTTTATAATTAAATATTAACAGTTAAAGGGCCGATAAATCAATGATCAAACCATAGAATCTGAGTATCCGTGCAATTTTGCATAAAGATTCGAAATAGTGTTATTTTTTTTTCTTCTTAATTCTTTTGAATTTTTTTATTGAATTAAGCAATTGCTTTTTAATTTGTTCTTTTTTGTAGCCTGTCCCGCAAGGACAATCAAAGTGATGTGATGTGCTAGGTTTCCCTGATGAATAATTTGTTTGCCCCACCCAAAATGTTTTTTGGTTATAGATAGGCTGATTTTTTTTTGTTGGAAGGTACACTCTTGCGTGATGTATTATTCCTCCATTTGTCTTGCTCTTCCAGTTCAATATTTTGGGAAAATTTTTTTTGGGTCCCTGTGATGCGTGGCTGGCGCAACCTAAGCTTAGCAATACAGTTGCTGTAATGACCTTTTTCATGATGCTCCTTTTGTTAAAGGGGGTTAATTATTTTTTGTATTTTTCTGTTTTGCTAACAGTAGACGGTGAGCAATCATAGCAGTTTTTTTTGCTGTGTCTATAAAAAAAGGATAGTAATATTCCATCGCGTGTATGCTTCAGAATTGTGTTATTTTTTCTCAACTTCTCTGTGTTGTTTATTTATTTTCGTCATCATCTCATTCATGTGTTCATTCAGGCCAAGTTCCACTTTATTTGGGCTCAGTGGAAGTTTTTTACTGTTCGAATGCACCTGAAAGATTGTTGTTTTTTTTCGAGGAATTTTTTTTGTGCTACACCAGCCAAAAAAGCGTTTGTCTTTCAAATCTTTGACCATGTTGTAGGTGCATGAGCCAAGTTTTGGGTGATCGTATTCAACTTGCGCGACTATGATCTTTTTGCTTTTAATTGTTTTGAGTTTTGGCACAAACCTGTAGTAAAAAGGTTTTTTTGTGTATTTAACGATTATTTTTTTTTGTGGTTTGATTTTTTTTGGTTTGGTCAGAGAGTAAAATGGAATGAATATTACGATAAAAAGTAGTTTTTTCCTCACTTCTCTTCAATAAGGCCGCCGATGATTCCTTTGCCTACCCCTTTTGTTGCACCCTTGCTAACACCTTTGGTGACTCCCTTGGTAATCTTTTTTGTGGCGTATGAGACGGCATAAAGGTAAACTCGGTATCCAATATATCCTGCAAGGACAATGCCACCAACAATAAAAGCGATTTTTATAATATTATTTTTGTTCATAAGGTTCTTTCCTTTCTTATGGTTTTAATAACCTGATTTGTAGATTAGATGAGGTGTGAATTTTAAAGCAATACTTTGATTGATCTATAGATAAGTTGTTGGGGAGTTTTGGTGTTAAATAATTACGTGAGTTAAAATTGCTACAAATGCAATCACGCCAAGAATCACTATCAAAATGCCAATAATTAAAGCGAGATTAAAGGGTGGTTTTTGCCGATACCTTTCTTTTTCTATCTGTTTGATTTTATGTCTATGTTGGGCAATGGCTAATAAAATCGAAATGACGCCAACAACAATCAAAAGAACTGCTACAAATTGTATCATTCTGATAACAATATGTTCATAGTGTTCCGATCTCATCAGTGCAATAACACTTCCAAGTCCGAAACCAAAACCGATCATGGTCAATCCAGATTGAATCCATGTCAGCAGTGTTTGCTCAGCAATCTCATTTCCGTTAAATTTTTCCAGTTCTTTTACAAGTTCTTCTTTTTTCACGGTAGGGTTCTCCTCATGTTATTTGGTTTATCTGTATTCTCGTTCAAGGATGATGAAATATGGTTCAAATCGGAAGAGTTTGCCTCTTTTTTGTTTTGTTTGTTCTACAAGAAGTTCGAGTGAAACAAATTGTTCAATGATTTTTCCCGCCGTGTTGTATGACACGTTCAGCTGAGAACTTAGCTTTGTGATACTTATTACTGGGTAGTTGAACATGATTGGTAATGCCTTGAGCATTGTTTCTCGATTTGATTCTCTCAGAGATTTGTCATCATTTAGGGTTTTCGTGATCTGTTTTTCTAGTAAATCTATTTCCTGTGCTCGTGTGTAGGCGTCGATGCTGCTTTCTTTAATAATACCAAGGTAGAATTTTATCCACGATTCAAAGTCTCCTTTTGTTTCAACGTTGTTAAGAAGCCTATAGTAGTCAAAATGTTGTTTCTTAAAGTAGTACGAAGGGTAGATTACTGGGGCTGAAAGTATTTTGCTCTCCACGAGCATCAGAACAATCAGTATTCTCCCAATTCTTCCATTGCCGTCCAAGAAAGGGTGGATAGTTTCAAATTGAACGTGGGCCAACCCTGCTTTAATCAATGGCGGAAGAGAATAATCTTCATTAATGAATTTTTCAAGTTCAGACATCAGTTCTTGAATTTTTTGTGGTGGCGACGGAACAAGGTTGCCAACTTTTACAGTTTGTTTTCGATAGTGTCCGGGATCTGTTTCATCCCCTTCTCCTTTTTCCATCAATTCTTTGTGAGCGTTCAAAATGACTCGAGAAATGATTGGCAAATTTTTTTCTTTTATCAGTTCGAGTGTTTTGTAAAGTGCGTGTGTATAGTTTAAAACGAGCTGTGTATTTTTGTCTGGAGCTGTTTCTAAAAGAGGTTGGGTAAACAGATCGAGAAGTGTGGTGTTTACATTTTCAATTGCCGAAGAAAGTAACGCTTCTTTGTTAACATAGGCTTTTATGAATCTTTTATTATTCGGAATTTTTTGTGTCATTTCTTTTAGTTTGCCCAGGGAGTGCATTGCGTCGCCATACAGTTCCATGGTTTCCGGATCCAATTTTAAGGGTGGATTGTGTGGCGGTAAAGGTTTCGGGATAAAAAAGGTTATAGAACCCAGAGTTTCATAAGTTCCTGTTTTGCGCATATCAATTTCTTATTTCAATAATTAAGCCTTTCTTGAAATAAGAATGTACTATTTAGACCTGTTATTTCAATAAATGGGTAAAAATTGAAATAACGGTCTGATTTGGTTCAGTTTTTTAACTTGTATGATGAGGGGTGAATTAGGCGAATGCAAGGGTTTATTGGAATGGCAGTTGTGAGTGCTTGTAGAAGAGTTAAGCTATAGATAGTAGGCAATATACCAATCAAATATACCAACAGTGGGGGACAAATTTGTGGCATATATTTGTAAGATTCGTATGAATAGCTTTTTGAGATTTTTTTCTGTGGTCATTTTTGTTGGAGGATTTCTTTCTTTTCGCATAGGGAAAGGCAATTCGATTGATCGAAAAGATGGAATTTTCGATTTTTGTTACAAGGATGATGCATCAGAATGTTTTCGTATGTTTTCAGATAATATTTCTCATTTTATTTCACAAAATGCCTATTATGATGTTCCCGAGACTAAAAAAGAACTTATAGATGCAGCTATCATGAGGTTTAAAGAAGAACTAAAGAAGATTCCTTTTGAATATCGTGTGGGTGAAAAATATAAATCTACAAAAATTTTGAGTCTACGTGTCGGAGGAAAGACCGTTGGTTTTGTCAAGCTTGCATGTTACGGGTATTTGGAAAGTATATTCTGTGAGTCTGGAGAAATTGAAATTCTTGTTATTTCAAAAGAATTTAGAAAAAAAGGTTATGGAAAAAGACTTTTGTGTAAGGCTATGAAATATTTGCAAGAAAAAAATGCCAAGAAGATTGTTTTGGCTGTTGAAAGCAAAAATTATGGTGCTCGTGCGTTGTATGAAGGTGCTGGATTCAAGATAGATACATCTCTAGTAAGAGATGTTGGTTCTTCTGGCAAGAGCAATGATGTATTTTATTATTTTTCGTCAAAGTAATTTTTTAAAGCATCTATAAAATGGGGCTTTTCATAGTTCGAGAAGCCCCATTTTTCTTTTTTATTTCATGTCATTACATAAATAATAACAGTTCCCCAAACGGTTAAAATAAAGTTGCCGAGTGCGTACGGAATGGTGTATCCAAGTGCGGGAACTGGGCTGTCTGCTTCATTTTTTAATACATTTAAGGCTGGAGTTGCTGTTCCTGCACCTGTTAGCGCGCCCAAAAGTAAAACATAATCCATTTTTAAAATGATTTTGCCAAATATAAGTCCCAGGATATGCGGAATGAGTGTAAGCAGGAGGCCTGCCAGGAATAGAGATATACCATTCGTTTGTAGCGCATGTAAAGCTCGTGGTCCTGCGGTGAGGCCAACGCATGCGATAAAGAGGTTAAGGCCAAAGTTGGTGAGGAGCCATTGTGTTCCCTCGGGAATATACCCAAAAGTCGGATTAACAGAGCGGAGCCAACCGAAAAAGAGACCGCTTACAAGAACGCCGCCACCAACACCAAGTGTAATTGGAATAGTTCCAATTTTTACGGCAGCCAAACCAAGTAATGTTCCCAGAAAGCAACCGATTCCGACCATTACCATGTCTGTTACTTTTGTTTCCCTTTCTGCATGGCCTATCGTTTTGGCAAATGCCTCAACATCTTTTTCGATTCCGATCACATGGAGCACATCATATTTTTGTAATCGGGCGTTTTTGGTGAAAGTAAATTCGTGTTCATTGCGTATGAGTTTTTCTACAAAGCAGTTGTTCCCGTAACTTGCGATGACCTTGGAAATTTTTTTTCCTACTGCTTTTGGTTTTGTTACATAAATCTTTAAGGCTTCATGAGGAATGGTGGATAAAATATAATCATTTACTTCAGGTCCGATGATTTTTGCAGCTTCAAACATCATGGCTCGTTTAGCAATGATGGCAATTTTGTCTCTTACTTGCAGAACAAGACCAGGTTCAGGATCTATAAGTTTTTTTCCGTGTTTTATTTTGATGATTGTTACTTTTTTGGTGAGTAGTTTTTGTAGATCGCGAATCGTTTTTCCATCAAGTTTTGTATTAGTGACACGAAAGACTCGCATGCTTGGTTGTTCATTCCAGGTGAACGTATCATCATCTTCTTTGATTGGCCCTCCTGAAAGTTGTTCTTCAACCTTCCGTGCGTTGTCCTTGAGATTTATTCTGAGCAATTTTGGTATGAGCTTGTAAAAAAGAATGAGTCCTGCCACACCAAAAATATAGGTGATTGCGTATGCGATCGCGATATTGGAGCTGAGTAATGATTTTTGTGCTGCAGAAATCGAAAGACCCTGAATTGCACCTTCCGCCGTTCCGATGATAGATGATTGTGTGAGTGCTCCGCCCATAAGTCC
The DNA here is from genome assembly GCA_964477815.1 of uncultured Pseudomonadota bacterium. Classification (GTDB taxonomy): domain Bacteria; phylum Babelota; class Babeliae; order Babelales; family Vermiphilaceae; genus DAOVGZ01. The sequence continues at coordinate 9,256 of CAYZEO010000006.1, forward strand.
GGCTGTTGTTCCCTGATCAAACCCAAATAGTTTTCCCAGTATTATTGCGGCCGCAAGTCCGACAAGCGCAAAAAAGATTGCAAGGACAAGGTAATGGATACCCTCTTTTTTTAAGCTTCCAAAAAACTGTGGCCCTACTTTGTACCCTATCGTGAAAATGAAAAGCGAGAATGCAATCATTCTTATCAATGGAGTTATGGTTACATCAAGTTGTCCTAGAACAAGGGCTGAGAGCAAAACACTTGCAGTTGATCCAAGCGAGAATCCAAAAAATTTAATTTTGCCGACGTAGTAACCTATCGCAATAGCAAGGAATATGAGAATTTCTGGATGAGATTTGCAGACGGCAATTATCTCTTGCCAGATAAATGTAAAAGTCATATGGGTTCCTTATTTATTTTTTCGATTTCCAATGATTGTAGTACTGCTCCAAAAGCCAGCTAATCGATTTACCTATTTCCGCGTATGCCTCATCTGGAAGATTGGCAAGTGAAACACGAACCGACATGTTTGGTGCGTCAAATCCGCCACCGTCAAGCAACACAACCGAACGTTCCTGCGCAAGGTTGACCACAAAATCGATCGGTTCAAATGTTTTGACCATATACTCTGCAAATTCTTTGCTATATCTCTTTTCTGCTAATTCAGGAATGTTAACTATGGTGTAGTAGTGTGCACGATATTTATCATCTGGACAGTCAATACCAATCGCGTTGTACAATGTTTTAAATCGTTTTTTCACTATGTTTTGAGCCAGCTTTTTATACTCGCCTTTTTTGTCCATTAAGCATGATAGAGAAAGAAGTGTCATCATCACCTGTTGTGGCGTTGAAGCGCCTGATGTGTGGTGCAGTGCTACCGCGCGGCTGTCGGCAACCATGCGTTCAATAAATTTCAGTTTTTCTGGGTTGAGAGCAACGGTACTGTATCGATTGTTCAGTTCTTGTTTATCCTTGTCAGAAAGTTCAGCTATTTTTTTATCAAAAATATTGTTTTCGTTAATTCCAATGACGCCAAGTCGCCAGCCGGTTGCACCAAAATATTTAGAAAATGAATACACCAAAATCGTGTTGTGTGGTGCAGCTGCTGCAAGTGATTTAAATCCATTAACAAATGTGCCATACACATCGTCGGTCAGAATAATCAGATCTTTACGTTTTGTTTTGACTAGATTGGCTATTTTTTCAAAACTTTCTGCGCTAATGCTAACTGATGTTGGATTGGAAGGGTGCACCAAGAAAAATGCTTTTACTTTTGGGTCCGCAAGTTTTTCTATCTCTTTGTCGGGGTATTGCCAGCCTCCTTTTTCGTTCTGTTGTACTTCTACGCTGACAAATTGGTAGTCGTTCAGATGTGGGATTTCAATGTATGGAGTAAAGATCGGTGTTCCCAGTGCGATGGTATCGCCCTTATTGAGAATTTTATTTTCCATCAAACTGTTAAAAATGTAAGCCATTGCAGCGGTTCCACCTTCTGTTGCAAACAGATCAAATGTTTGTTGCTGGTCTCCGCCAAGCATCTCTTGTACAAGATACGGGTGAACAACTTTTGTATTGAAATCTAAAATGCGGTCTGGTGTTGGGTAGTGATCTCCTAAAATCGCATCAACCAACTGTGCTATAAAATCTTCAGGGTTGATTTTGATTTCTTTATGTGTGTAATCAATTGCTTTTTTTAAAAATTCAATGCCCGGTTCATTTTTATTTTTTTCCAAAAATTGGTTGAAGCGTGTTTCAATACCGTTTTTTTCTGCAGGGCTTCCAAATCCTGGACGAAGCTCTCGCCGATGTGATTCTTCCAGTGCGAACAGTCCGAGTTGAAAAAAAGCTTCTCTTGGTTTGAGTGCTATCCAGTTCGGATTGCCGCGCCCCGCGTTAAGCATCATTCGCTCGGAGCTAGATTGAGCCATGGAGATCAGTTTATTTTTGAGCTCAAAGGGACTCAAGTGCTCATACTTTTTTTCTTCAGAAATAGTCATTATTTTTCCTTGAATAGAACAATAATTATCTTAACAAGACATAAAGATATGAAACCTGCTAAGTCAATGCTTTCAGAGGTGTGTTTTATACAAAAGTAGACTCATAGTTTTCTGGTTGATGAAGCTACTACACAAAACATTGGCAGGTCGAATGGCTGTTCTGACACTGTTTCCACTTTCTCTGAATGAGCTTGATAGTGTTTCGTTGTTGCCTGGCAAGATTGAAAATCTTGTTCATAAAGGTTTTTACCCGAAAGCTTACGCAGAGGATGTGTCAGTTGATCGTTTGTACAGAAACTATATCCGACTTTATGTTGAGCAAGATGTTAGGCAGATAAAAAACGTTGCTGATTTAACGGTTTTTCAAAAATTTATGCGGTTATGTGCCGGACGTATTGGTCAAGTTGTGAACCTTGTGTCATTGGGAAATGATTGTGGAATTAATCAGAGCACGGTCAACAGTGGCTTTTTCTTTTGGAGGCAAGTTATGTTATAACGTTGCTCTACCCTTACTATAAAAATTTTGGAAAACGGTTGATCAAATCTCCAAAAATATATTTTGTTGACACAGGAATTGCTTGCTCTTTATTGAATATACGTTCTGCTGAAGATCTTTTAACTCATTATCTGCGTGGTGGATTGATAGAGTCCTTAATTATTTCCTACTTTTTAAAACAACAACATAATTTTGATAGGCAACCGAATCTTTATTTTTGGAGGGATAGAACAGGGAATGAGATCGATTGTATTGTAGATGATTCTCAGCAACCTATTCCTATTGAAATCAAAGCGGGCAAAACAATCGCGTCAGATTTTTTTGATGTTTTTAGCTATTGGGAAAGGACAACTGGATTTTCTAAAGGGTCTCGATACCTTATCTATGGTGGAATCAAAGATCAAGCATGGCCTCAAGCAAATGTATTGGGTTGGAAGTCTGCCGGTAATATTATGAAAAAAATTTTGGAAGAGTAGTGAAAAGACAAAGTAAGATAGTTGGCGCATTGACATTTTGTGGTCTTTTTTTCTGTTCATATTTGCTTGCAACAGAAAATATACAGCATAAAAAAAATGAAAGCCTGGAATGTGAATCAGTAAATCCTGAGTTTATATATTCGTTCCGGCACTATGCTAAATTTTTTGGTTGTCCCAAAACAGTCCGTGGTTCGTTTTTTAAGCGTTCCTATATTTTTAATAGCTTAAATGGATTTCGTGATCGTTTTTATGATGAAGGTATTTATCTTGATGCAAGTGTAAATCAGTTTTTCGGTGTTAACCACTCGGGCGGTGAAAAGCATGGTTTTATGCGCGCAAATGGAAGTACTGAATACTGGCTCATTTTCGATCTGTGTAAAATAGGCATGTGGTCCAATGGTGTCTTTATGTTGCATGCAAAAACAACATGGCTTGCCGATGAGTCTATCGTTGAGGATGTCGGCGCTATTGCAGCAGCCAACATTGATCCGAAGACTCCCGTGTCTGGGACATCAACCACTGCATTGTCAGAAGTTGCTCTTGCCCAAAAAATTTCTGACTATTTTTCTTTTAGAATTGGTAAATTAGATGCAACTGGTCCTTTTGATAGCAACGAGTTTGCAAATAGCAGTCGACATCAATTTATTTACTCGGGGTTATCGAACAATCCGATTGTTATTACATTTCTCCCGCATACGCTTTTAAGTATTATTCCAAAAATTAAGTTGGGCGATAGGCACACTATTCTTTTTTTAGCAGGAGATGCAGATGGATCTGCAGATGAATCAGGTTTTAGCACACTTTTTGATGGAAGTTCAGTTTATTGTGTGCAATATCAATTTTCTCCAATTATACAAGGAGCTCCTGGAAATTATAGGGTTATTGGTTGTTATTCGACAAAGCCGATAATGAGTTATGCAATTGATTCGCGACATGTTCTTGGAAAGAAAATCACCGACATAACTATTCCAGATGAATGTAATAATTACGCTTGGCTTTTTAGTTTGGATCAATATTTTTGCAAAAAGGAAAATGGAGAAGGTGTAGGTATTTTTGCTCGGGCAGGTTGGGCGCCAGATGACAGAAATGTTATTGATCGTTTTTATAGTATCGGTTTTGGTGGGCATGGGATGATTTTTAAAAATCGACCCCACGATGAATGGGGAATTGGCTATGCGGCCACACATATATCGTACGATCTTCGTCAAGACTTAAAAGAGTTAGACATAGACTTTAACAGCTACGAACATGCTGTTGAGATTTTTTATAATATTGAGCTTTCGCCGGCAATTCACTGGACAATTCATGCTCAGGTGATACAAACACCTCTTGTCTCTCGTCAAACAGCCTTTGCTGTCACTTCACGAATACGAATTGATTTTTAACGAGAATTAGATGCAAGGGAGCTCTTGATTTTGTATGGTTCGATACCCTTCGACAAGCTCAGGACAGGCTTTTTTACTTCGCAAACTCAGAAAAAAACTCACCACTAACGGTGTGGGTAAACTGTTATCCTGAAAGGCCTTTTCGAATAATTTGTAACGGTTACTCCAAGCAAAAAAATAGGAAAATTTCCTCTCCAGTTCGTGGTGAGTGCCCGAGGCGAAGAGGAGGGTGTATCGAACCATACAAGATATGTAAGATCATTTTTGTATTGAGATTGTATTATCTCATCAAATAAACAATCATGCTTCCCAAAAGAGTTAAAATAAAATTGCTCAAAGCATACGGAATAGTATATCCAAGTGCTGGGACTGAACTTTCTGCTTCAGTTTCTAAAATTTTGAGTGCAGGTGTAACCGTTCCTGCTCCAGCAAGCGCACCAAGTAGCAAACAGTAGTTCATTTTAAGAACAAGTCGACCGAATAAAATACCTAAAATGTGTGGTGTTAGAGCCAAAATGATGCCGGCAAAAAAGAGGGAAAAACCGTACGCCTGTAGAGCTTCTATTGCTTGTGGTGCAGCGGTTAGTCCGACGCATGCAATAAACAGATTAAGTCCTAAGTTTGTCAAAAGCCATTGCGCAGAAGGTGGAATGTCTCCAAAACAAGAGCTTGCCGATCGTAGCCATCCAAAAAAGAGCCCACTTACAAGAACTCCGCCGCCAATACCAAGCGTAAATGGAATGTTTCCTATTTTAATGGAAATAAGGCCAAGCAAAATTCCCAGTGTGCACCCGATACCGATCATGACGATATCTGTTTGTATAATTGATCCTTTATGTTGGACTGCTCGTCGCGACTTCTTAGAGTTAAGGAGGGCTTCAACCTTTTTTGCTTCTTGTTTCAGATTAATCCCGATAAGTTGTGGAATGATTTTGTAAAACAGAATCATGCCCGCGAATCCAAAAATGTATGTTATAGCGTGTGCGATTGCTATGTGTGAAATTAGTAAATTTTTTTGAACTGCCGAAAGAGAAAGATTTTGCAGTGCTCCTTCAGCGGTACCCATCACAGATGATTGTGTCATTGAACCACTCAGGAGCCCTGCAGTTGTTCCCTGATCAAATCCAAATAATTTGCCTAAAATAATAGCGACTGTTAGAGAGGTTGCTGTGAAAAATAGAGTTAATACGAGATAGTTAACACCGTTTTTTTTAACGCTATTCAAAAATTGTGGGCCAACTTGAAAACCAACAGTAAAAATAAATAGTGCGAATGAAATTGTTTTAATCAATGGTGTAACAGAAACATTTATTTGTCCTAGGACCAGGGCTACAAGCAGGACGCTTGTTGTCGAACCTAAATTGAAGCCGAATAGCTTTATTTTGCCGATAAGATATCCAAGTCCGAGAGAAAGAAAGACAAGAATTTCTGGATGCCGCTGGCAAATTAATATGGTGTCATGCAAAAAATTGGAAAGAGTCATACATTTTTTTGTTTTTCAGAATTTTTTGTTAATCAGTCACCATTGATTTTACATAGAGCTGCTTATACCTGTCAAATCCTTGATCTTTTCGTGTTTTTTGCCTATTTTTTGAACAGTATTTTGTGTGAGAAGTTTTTTATATTTAAGTTTTTTTGATCAGAGGTTTTAAGGTGTTGAGATACAAGAAATGGTTTAAAGCAGTTTTGATTGGAGTTTTTTCTTTTTGTTTTTTATCGAGTGTGAAATGCATGAAAAAACAAGTAAAGCTTGCACCAGAGCACAAGAGAAGAAGAAATAGAGTTCGTCGAAATAATTGCTTGCCTTTATTAAAAGATTTTTTTCGAAAATTAAAAGAAAAAAGCCCCTTTTTCAAACTTTCACAATTTGAAGATTTGTGGGCTATGAATAGATTTTTGGGATGAACCGTTTGAGCAGTCGTGGTAATCCTTTAAAGGAGAATATTATGAAGCGATTTTTTTGTACGATATTTTTTATATTTTTTTTGTTTAGTTTTAACGGGATGTTTTCAAATGGTGGAAAGGGATCTTGTTGTTCGGTTTTTAAGATAGTGGAGAGCAGAAGAAAAAAGTGTAGGATAGATCTGGTTGTTAAAAATTTGTTAAAGATCTTACAAAAAAATAATTGTCCACCACACTATGGTTATTGGTTAGCACAAAGTGTGAAAATAAAATAGGTTATCGGGCCGTGCAATTACTATTTACAAAGGATTAAACCCAAGCCTTTGTTTTAGTCTGTAAATTGTTTTTTCTGCTTGAGCAGGATTAAAGTTCTTTTTCTCATGATCCATTAAAGAAAATCTTACGCCGACAAACTGTTTTTTGTTTTGTTGGCATGCTTTTTGTACTGAAGTTACATTTTCTGGTCGGTCATCAAACAGAATAATTTTTTTAGGATTATAGCCGATTGTTTTGAAAAACTGGAAAAGCATTTTTCCCTTGTCGTTGTATCCACTAAAAATAATGCCATCAAGGTATATTCCGTCGTGTGTTACAGCAAGTGGCAGTTTTCGTTTGAATAAACTGTTTCGAGTTAAGTCGATACCGATTTTTTTTAATCGTTGTGCCGTTCTGCGTGCGATAGGAATAGATCGGTTAGTCAATGCGATAACTGGAATCTCTTTTGCCTGCAGTACTTGTACAACGGCAGGTGAATTTCCGATTGGTAAAAGTTCAGTTAGCTCGGTTACGGTAAAAAACATAGTGAGTACAAGGTCGAACGCTTCTTTATAACTTAATCCTTTTTCTGTTAGTTGTTTGGTTTTATACCATACCCATGGTTCAATACCCATAGACACCTTTGCCATAGTGTTGTCAATGTCAAACACAACAACGGTTCCCTTTGGCTTCTTTTTTAGATATTTGAAAACGTCGTTTAGATTGTTGCTTTCAACAACGAGTGCGCCTATTTGACCATGCGCAATCAACGCGAGAAACAGAATCTTATACATTTTTTTAATCATTACGCCCCCTTTTTCAGATTATTGACCCCTTATCTCAGAGTATAGCGGAACGTTTGAGTCCTTTTAAAGAGATTGATTGTTTTATGTAGAAATAGCTTGTTGGAGGTCAGATTGTTTGATTTCACGGTTTTATTGAGAGAAAATAACAAAAAGTGTACTATTTTATATAGGGGAGCTCCCCATTGTTATCAAATACTTTATACGGTGGAAAAATGAATAAAAAGCGGGAAGATATAAGGAATATAGCCATTATTGCCCACGTTGACCACGGCAAAACAACCCTGGTCGATCAGATGCTCAAGCAGTCTGGTACCCTGGAGATTCAGTCGGGAGAGGCTGTTGATAGGGTTATGGATTCGGGTGACATCGAAAAAGAGCGTGGCATTACTATTTTGGCTAAAAATACATCTATTTCACTTCCCGGCATAAAAATTAATATTGTTGATACTCCTGGCCATATGGACTTTGGCGGAGAAGTGGAGAGAACGCTGCAGATGGTTGAAGGATTTTTGCTGCTAGTTGATGCTGCGGAAGGACCGTTGCCTGGTACTCGCTTTGTATTACAAAAAGCTCTTCAGCTCGACTTGAAGCCTATTGTGTTGATCAATAAGATCGATAGAAAAGATGCTGATATTGAGCGAACTGAGTCAATGATTCACGATCTGTTTCTTGATTTGGCAACAAAAGATGAGCAACTGGATTTTCCACTTTTATATGGTTCTTCAAAGCACGGTTTTGTTTCAAAAGATAAGAATGTGCGCCAGGGGACAATGGACCCTCTTTTTGAGGTAATTACTGAGTCGGTACCGGCTCCAGAGCAAACAACGGATGCGTTACAGTTGCTGATCACAAATTTGGACCACTCTGATTATTTGGGGCGAATTGGTATTGGAAAAGTCATTAATGGTTCGTTAAATGTGGGTAAGCAGGTCATTTGTTGTAAAAACGATCAGGCCAGTGCGCCTGTAAAAATTACAAAGCTCTATCAATTTGAAGGATTGCGCCGCGAAGAAGCGAGTGAAGCGCAGTTTGGTGATATTGTTGCAGTGGCCGGCCTTGGTGACCAACTCTCGATTGGAACAACTATTTGTGACGTTGATAATCCCGTTCCCGTTGCGTACGTTGACATTGACGAGCCAACGATCTCTTTATTTATTTCTGTGAACAGTTCGCCATTTTCTGGAAAAGAAGGGGATCTTCTAACATCTAGACAGATTAAAGATCGTTTGCACAAAGAGTTAAAAACAAATGTTGCACTTCGTGTTGAACCGACCGATTCTCCTGAAACATTTAAGGTATCAGGGCGAGGCCAATTGCATTTAGGTATCTTGATAGAAACGATGCGCCGAGAAGGTTTTGAGTTGGAAATTTCTGCACCTCATGTGATTTACAAAACGATTGATGGCAAAAAATACGAACCGATGGAGTTGTTGATTCTTGATATCGAACAGGAGTACCAGGGAGCGATTATGGAGTTGCTTGGCCAGCGCAAGGCGGAGTTGAAAAATCTTGTTCCTGAGCAAAGTGGGAAAGTTCGTCTTGAATTTAAAATTCCTTCACGCGGTATAATTGGTTTTCGCAGTTTGTTTATCACAAACACTCGAGGTACTGGTTTGATGAACCAACAGTTTTCTGGTTATGAGCCGTATTGTGGTCCGATTCCTCGTCGTAAAAAGGGTTCGCTAATTTCAATGGAAACCGGAACAACAACCGGGTATGCACTTGATGCTTTGCAGTCGCGTGGCATTTTCTTTGTAGGACCTGCGCAGGATGTCTATGAAGGTATGATTATCGGTGAGCATAGCCGGAACAACGATCTTGAAGTGAATCCGACCAAAAGAAAAAAATTGACCAACATGCGTGCTGCAGGTTCTGATGATGCTGTTAAAATTGCTCCACCAACGATTATGACGTTGGAAAAATCTATGGAGTGGATTAACGACGACGAACTTATCGAAGTAACACCCAAGTCTATTCGGTTACGTAAAAAATATCTTAAGGCTGTTGAAAGAAAGCGGGCAAAATAATTGTATTTTTGCTACCTTAATTCCTTAAAGGTTTTTAAAACGTTTTAAGGAAATAAAATGGCTCACAAAGATATTGTTTTGACCGGTGATAGGCCAACCGGCCCGCTTCATTTGGGACATTTTGTCGGTTCTTTGCAAAATAGAGTTGTGTTGCAAGAGAAATATAAACAGTATGTCATGATTGCTGATTTGCAAGCGCTAACTGACAATGTTGATAATCCAAAAAAGGTACGAGACAACGTTTTGAATGTTATGCTTGATTATCTTGCCGTTGGTATCGACCCGAAAAAAACAACTTTTTTTATTCAGTCTTTGATTCCACAAATTTCTGAGTTGTACGTTATCTACATGAACTTGGTAACAGTTAATCGGCTAAAGCGAAACCCGACGGTAAAAACAGAAATTCAACAGCGAGGATTTGGAGAAAATTTAACAGCGGGTTTTTTAGCGTATCCTGTTCATCAAGCGGCCGATATTACTATAGTGAAAGGAAATTTAGTTCCCGTTGGTGCTGATCAGCGTCCGATGATTGAGCAAACAAATGAGATTGCACGTAGGTTTAACCATACATATAAGGTTGATGTTTTTCCTGAAGTTAAAATGCTTGAGTCAAAAGTTTCTCGACTTCCTGGAACCGATGGCACTGCAAAAATGAGCAAGTCTGAAGGTAATGCTATATTTTTGTCAGATTCAGCTGATGAGGTCAGAAAGAAAGTTATGACAATGTACACTGATCCTGATCATATTCGCGTTCAAGATCCAGGAAAGATTGAAGGCAATGTTGTTTTTACGTATCTTGATGCGTTTGATCCTGACAAAAATAAAGTACAAGAACTCAAAGATCACTATCAACGTGGTGGATTAGGAGACGTTGTTGTTAAAAAGTATTTGGCAGATGTTTTGAATGACCTTTTAGAGCCGATTCGTGCAAAACGACAAGAGTTGGCAAACGATTCTCAATCGGTGATGAAAGTTGCTCTTGAAGGTTCGCGTGAGGTACGTGAGGTTGCGGCAAATACTATGCGTGAGGTCAAAGAGGCAATCTGTCTAGGTTATTAGAACAGGTGGAATTATTTTTTTTTCTGTTTTTTTATTTTGAAATTACGCTGCCAGATAATTGTTGCGCTCTTTTTTTTATTGTTCCACTTGTAGTAATTTTTGATAATAGGTTTCGAGAACTGAATTTCCTCATAAAGTTCATATGCTGACTGAATCCATGCCCATTGATCAAATCTAGAAAATGGATTTGTCATTAACCTGTAATGAATTCCCCGTTCTGGATTTTCGATTGATATAAGATCTTCATCTATATTTTTTAGATTTCTTGCAATAATCTCATTGTCCATGTCGGTTGGGTAGTAAAGTGTTTCGACATAAGGATCTTGTTGCTCTGGCCTTTTTATTTTTCGCAGCTTTTTGCAAAAGGAGCAGTTTTTTTCTTTGCAGTAATAGTGGTTATTTTTAGTGAAATATCCAATAGTATGCTTTTTTTGTTTGGATAATTTTGTTTTCGATGTAAAGCGTAAAAGAAAAAATAGCTTGGACAGGTTTTGTTCAAGTTTTTTTTGTACAAGTTTTATTTCTTCTTTTTTCCCGGAAAAGTTTTTTACGAATGTTTTGTCTGTTTCAAGTGGTTCTACTGGGGTTGTTATTTCCAGTAAAACACGACGAACTCCGATGATACTTTTAGCAAAGCTTGTCAGAAGTTTTTTTGTTGGATTTTTTTTCTTTTTAAGTAGATTCTCGGTTACTTCTATGTAGTTAAGTGAGTGAAGTAGGCTTAAAAAAAACTGGCATTCACCTTTTTCGTAAGCATCTAATTTTTTTGAGTTTTCAATTTGGTCGTATATTCGATAAGTGCAATCTCCTCCTGGTGTGTCAAGGTTTATTCGTTCGAGAGCGTAAATTGCGAGCTTTGTCTGTAGACGTGCAAAGTTCATGAGGCCGGTCAAGCTTTTTGTGTTATAAAGATAGCTTTTTATATCAATAGTCTGTCCCTTAGAGTCAAATTTTTTAACATAAACCTTTTTGGGGATGGTATCTTTTATTGAATTAAAAAGTTTGCTTTTCTGTATTTTTTTGGAAATGTGAATAATTTGTGGAAATTTTTTAAGTTGTGTTGTTTTTTTTTGAGACGAATTTTTCATTCCAGCAAGAGAGATTGCGAAAGCTGTACTCGCAAGAACGATTGTTTTTCTGTTTGAACAGAGTATCATTATTTTATAGGAGTTAACGTTTTTACCAAAATTGAGGAGCTATTCTATGCAAAGATATCAACTCAATCGTATTTTGGGAATGATTTATATTATTGGTGGTCTTATTATATTTTTTTCTATAACATGGCGCTTTCTTTTATGGGCCCTCCTTGCTTTGTTTGGATTGTATCTTGTTACCTACGGCTTAAAAATGTACGGCTACCATGCGGCAAAAATCACGTATGTTTTCAACCGATGGCGTTCGAAGTTCTAGTTTGATTCATATCTATTGCCTTTTCATAACATTGACTGTTGCTTATCCAGTTGTGTAACGTTGATTGGAAATAAAGTAATTATAATTGTTGTATTTTGTTTTCTATTTACGAAAGGAAAGATTGTGGCAAAAAAAAGTTTTTCGATTTACGATTTTTTGGTGATTGGTATAAAATCGGTGCTAGAAAATATTCGTCTTTTTATGTTAATTTTCTTGTCTTACATTGGGATAACGATTGCGACTGTTCTTACTATGGGGCTGGTTGCTCGTCCAATTATTATTGTTCTTTGGAGAATGATCCCAAAATTTAAATCACAATTTTCAACTTGTGCTACAAAGGAAGCTTGTCATGGGGTTATGAAGTCTTTCTGGGGTCAAGTCTATCCAATTTTGATTTCAAATACTCTTTTGCTTGTTTTTTGCGGCTTATTAGCGATTGTTGTATTTGCGGGACTTTATCTCGGATTTATCCAGATTATGCTTGATCTTCATAAGAATGGTTCAAGCAAAGTTTCGCGGTTGTTTTCTTGTTTTCATTTGGTGCCAAAATTTCTTATTTCAGCATTCATTTTCTTTTCAGCTGTAAGCTTGGGACTTGCTCTCTTTATTGTGCCTGGAATCTATCTCTTTTTGCGCTTCCGCTTTTTTCCTTATTATGTTATCGACAAGGATGCTGGAATTATCGAGTGTATCAAAAAAAGTTATCGTGCAACCCGTGGGTTTGAGTGGGATGTCCTTGGGTTAAATATTGTTGCAGGTGTGATCTGGTCGATTACTTTCTTCATTGGTGTTCCGGCCGCTTCTATGATGATGGTTTCTGCGTACAAAAAGTTGCCTACAAAAGTCTGAATAGCTGATTGACAAGGGTTTTTCAGGGTTTTATCCTTGCTTATAAGGCATATGCTTAATTCTATTTTTTGTTGAAAAATAGGCAGATTTGGATAGGGCCTGTAGAAGGACATATATGATCCGCTTGTTTTATATTTGAAAATAATTTGTTTTTAAAATTGACAAATGTGAAAATTGTGTCATAATTAAAGAAAATAAACAAAAAGGTCTATTTCTAGGGGAGATGGAGGTATCTTGAATTCTAAGTGAAATCGCTTAGACAAATGGAAATGGAGGTCTTCTCTCCCCAGTCCCCCTATTTTTTTAATAACTCGATGCTAGTTGACTTTTGTATTTGTTCTACGCATAATGAAAGTAATCATTTCTTTTTGTTGGAAGATTCTATTCAATAAAATTATGGATATGTTTAAAGGAAAACGATGGCAACGAGTAAATCCGGTGGATCTACGCAGAATGGTCGTGATAGTCAAAGTAAACGACTAGGTGTAAAACTATTTGATGGTCAACAAGTGACAGGTGGAGAAATCATTGTTCGTCAACGAGGAACGAGGATTCATGCTGGTAGAGGCGTGGGGCGAGGCGGAGATGATACGCTTTTTGTTATGAGGCCGGGAGTTTTAAAATTTCATTTTGGTCCAAAAGGCCGAAAGTATGTTTCTGTCGTTTCTGCAGGGGCATAAGTTGCCTGTTTCTCTTGAATTATCTTGCAAATCTTGTTACACAGTGTCCATGAAGTCAAAAGCAAAGAAAATCACATTTTTTTCTGTCCGCGGGGAGTATCATGTTTGATTTTTTGAAGTACCGTTTTTTTGGGCTGGCGTTTTCTCTCGGTTTGGTAGTGCTTTTTGCGGGGATGTATTTTTATCGAGGCGGCCTAACATACAGTGTTGAATTTACCGGCGGAACTCAGGTTTTGTTGAGCTTTGAAAAGCCGATCGTTTCAAAAAAGTTGGCTTCTGTCTTAGAAAAAGAATGGCCGGGCTCTGTTGTGCGCGAGTTTTCGGAAAAAAAGTTATTGGTTCGCGTAAAAGCTTTTGAAAATGATACACGTGGTTTGTCCGATAGGATGAGGCAAGCTGTACAGCAAGAAGTTCCTGATAATAAGGTGAGCATTGAAAAAAGTGAGGCGGTTGGCCCTGGTGTAGGGGCGGATCTTCGATGGAAGTCGATACGCGCTATTTTGTTTGCTCTATTGCTTATGTTGCTTTACATCGCCTGGAGATTTTGGTCGGTGGCGTTTGCAACTGGTGCCGTTGTAGCTTTGCTGCATGATGCGATTATGTTGTTAGGTGTGTTTTTGTTGCTCAGAAGAGAAATTTCAATTAATGTTATCGGTGCTATTTTGGCCGTTCTTGGTTATTCAATAAATGACTCAATTGTTATTTTTTCTCGGATACGGGACAATATAAAGAAAATGAGAGGTGCTTCGCTGTACGATGTTGTCAACACAAGTTTAAATCAAACTTTCAAACGTACATTGTTGACAAGTATTTCGACGTTTTTGACTGTAGGCGCGATGTTTGTATTAGGCGGTGAAGTGTTGAGAGATTTTTCGCTAGCTCTTTTGATTGGAATCTTCTTTGGGACGTATTCCTCTGTTTACGTAGCAAGTCCTATTATGATGTTGCTGTACAAAGAAGAAAAATAGAAAAAGTTTTTATCTTGTTTTTACATATCGAAGTTGTTTCAGGAATGAGTGTTGGGTTTATTAGTAAAATGATGGGCCTAAAGAGACGCATTCTGACTTGACGTAGTATATTTTCCTTGTGGAGAAAATCAATGTTTTGTAATTCCTCTTTTAGGAGTTTAGTGTGATATATAATTTTTTGATTGTTAAAAGGAGGTTTTTGTGAGTAATAAACCAGAAAAGCAACAGGCTCTCCAAAAAAAGATGCCTGAAGGAAGGAAAAATGTTGCTCAAAAGGGTCGAGAGCAAAAAAGCCATTCTCGAAATGGTGGACGTCAGCAAGAGCAGCGCTCTGCAGGTGTTAATGTTTACGAATTGACTCCTGAGCAGCTTGGTAAAATGTCTTTTGCTGAGTTAAATCAGGTTGCGCGTCGACTTGGTTTAATTGGCGCGAGTTTGATGACAAAAGAAAATCTTTTGAAAAAAATTATGGATGTTCAAAAGCATCCAGACAGAGAGCTTGAAGTTGAAGGTGTTTTGGAACGGCTTCCAGATGGTTTTGGCTTTTTGCGTTCAGCTCACTACGATTATATTTCTGGGCCGGATGATGTTTATGTTTCTCCGTCGCAGATTAGGAGATTTGGTCTTAAAACAGGTGATACAATCACTGGCGTGATCAGAAAGCCAAAGGAGGGGGAAAAGTATTTTGCTCTTCTAAAAGTGGCCAAGGTTAATTTTGCAGAACCTATTCCTGCAGGTGACCGAATAAGTTTTGAACGACTCATTCCTGTTTTTCCACACGAAAAGCTCAAGCTTGAACACGACCCGTCCGTTCTTTCAACACGTTTGATGGATCTTTTTGCGCCGATTGGTAAAGGACAGCGTGGCTTGCTTGTAGCACCTCCAAAAGTTGGTAAAACGGTTTTGCTCAAAGAGACAGCCAAAGCAATTTTAAAAAACAACCAAGGCGTTTATTTAATTGTGCTTCTCATCGATGAGCGACCTGAAGAAGTTACCGAGATGAAACGTGTTGTGCAGGGAACAAGTGCTGAGGTGATCAGTTCTACATTTGACGAATCAGCGTCTCGTCACGTGCAAGTTGCGCAAATGGTGCTCGACAAAGCAAAGCGTATGACTGAAGCTGGCAATGATGTTGTTATTTTGCTCGATTCTATCACTCGTTTGGCTCGTGCATACAACACGGTTGCTCCCGCATCAGGAAAAGTATTAACTGGTGGTATTGATGCAAATGCACTGCAACTTCCAAAAAAATTCTTCGGTGCTGCTCGTTGCGCGCAAGATGGTGGTTCGTTGACTATCATTGCAACCGCTCTTGTTGAAACTGGTTCTCGTATGGACGAAGTGATTTTCGAGGAGTTTAAGGGTACGGGCAACATGGAAATGCACATGACTCGTAAGCTATCTAACCGTCGTATTTTCCCCGCTCTTGATATCATGAATTCGGGAACGCGTAGAGATGATTTGTTGCAACCGGAAGACGTGTTGAACAAAGTTTGGATCTTGCAAAAATTCCTAGGCACCATGAATACGGTCGAGGGCATGGAGTTTCTGATTAATAAGCTAAAGAAACACAAAACGAACGATGAGTTCTTGGAATCAATCAACAAGAAAAACGGTAAGTAAGGTTTTACAATATATCCAACTCTAAATCAGAAAATTGACCGCGCTTCGCTTTGTAACTTCCCACAAATGCAATCATAGCAGCATTGTCGGTACAAAAGCGTGGTGACGGTGTAAAGAATTGGAGATTCCGTTTTTCACAAAAATCGTTAATCCGACTTCTGAGATATTTATTGCAGGCGACGCCGCCTACCAGTGTGATTGCGCCAATATTTGGGTATTGTTTGTAAGCAGCTTTGAGATTTCGTTCGAAAATATCGGTGATACAAACAAGTAAAGAACTTGCGACCTGTTGTTTGAGCAACAGGTCATCGTCTTTTAAAAATCTTTTTGTTTTCATGTCGTATGCATTGCGCTTTACCAAGTCGTACAACACTGCAGTTTTGAGACCGGAGAAGCTGAAGTCGAGATTTTTTTGTTTTCCGCGAGGATAAGAAAAAAAATCCTGAAACTGAACCTCGCGTGCCAGTTTTTCAATAATCGGTCCGCCAGGGTAGGGAAGGTTCATCAGTTTTGCAATTTTATCAAACGCTTCGCCTGCGGCATCATCGCCAGTTTGCCCAATTGTTTTGTAATTACCAAAATCGTGAACTAAATACAAAGCTGTGTGTCCCCCCGATGCGGTCAAGCAAACATGTGGAAATGGAACGTTGTGTTCTAAAAAAGATGAAAAGGCGTGAGCCTCTAAATGGTTCACGCCAATTATTTTTTTATTTTTTACTGCAGCAATTGATTTTGCAAAACAGACACCAACCAACAGCGATCCTGGCAGGCCTGGTTTGTTTGCAACTGCAACAACATCAATGTCATCAAGTGTTACGTTCGCTTTTTCAAGAGCTTCCCGTACAATGGGATTAATTTTTTCTAGTTGGCTGCGAGATGCAATTTCGGGAACAACTCCGCCAAAAGCCTTGTGAAGATCGATTTGTGAAAACGTAACATTTGATAAAACATTCTGAACGGGCTGTTGCTGTTCAATTGAGTTACGATATATAGATGCTGATGTTTCGTCACACGACGTTTCTATGCCAAGAATGAGGAGATTATTTTTCATAGGTTGTTACATGTTGGCCATGGCGATAATGACTTTTTGTTTATCTTGTCGTGTGTGTACTTTGCAGTGTGAATGCAGAAGATTGTAATCGAGTGATGCTAAGATAAGCTGTGTTGCATTTTCATGAAGTTTCTTTTCCGAACCTGCAATCTCGATCACGTTTCTTTTGATTGCAATGCTTGGCAATTCAAATCCATTTTTCCCAGTTACTTCGTCTACATATTCAGCATTCAACATAACAATAATTGTGTCGTCTGGAAGACGCCCGTCTTTTTTTAACTGTTCTTCTTTGATGATCCAATGATCTTTTTTTTGTACAGTTTTTTTTGATTCACCTGAGGTTCGATATCTTTTTTTGGGGGCTCTTACTAGTTCCATATTGTAAAATTTGTATTTACACTCAGGATCAACGGTAAAATATTGCACAGTGTTGTCTTTAGCAATTTCATAGTCAAATGACTGAGTAATAAGAAGCGAAAAATGGGTGCAATTTTTATCTACGGGTAGCGTGAAACAAGCACGTTTGCCTTCCCTGTCTGTCTCACAGGTAAAACGGTCGCCGCAATATCTAACGCATATCTGGGGGACAGTTTTTACCGCTTTCGGAAATTCTATTGTACAAGGTAAAATGGTGTGGGACGATGATGCTTTGAGTTGGCAAAAAAGAGACAGTGCCAGAAAGATCAGATTTATTTTTTTTATATTCATAGAACTGACATCCTTGCTCGTTGTTAATTTGCAGGATATTATAACTATTGGGTGTTCATTTTTTTAGCAAAGATTAGCTTACCCTAACCATCTTTTTTTCGCAAAGAAAATGATTATGGCGGGAGATAGAGGGTCTGCAATGCTTATTAAGCGCTACTTGAGAAAAACATTTTGGAGTATCGTTTCATTTTTAGAGCGGCTGGTACTCAAGGAGCGCTCGGCCCAAAAATTAGCTTCTTCTGTTTCTGTCGGCTTATTTATTGCTTTTTCGCCATATCTTTTTATGCATACTGTGATGACCTTTTTTTTTGCTTGGGTATTTTCGCTTAATTTACCAGCAGTATTTGCTGGTGCTTTCGTGAATAATCCGTGGACTATTGTGCCAGTTCATTCTGCAGGGTATTTTGTAGGAGAATTTTTCTTTCGTTCAATTTGTAAAATAGATCCGATGAGCATTAATCCATCCTGGATGTCTCTGGTAAATGAGCCGATTGCTCGATTAACAGGTTTGAAAGGAGTGTCATTTTGGTCCTTTATGGTGGGCGGTAATTTGCTTGCAATAGCTGTAAGTGTTATTCTTTACCCTATACTTAAGCGTATTTTTGCCCGATTGAGTATCCGTGTTTACAAGGGAGCAAAAAAATCTGTTATGGATGATAATGAAAGTAGTTGCACAGAACAAGAAGGCTTTTCACGATTACGACGTTCTGGACCGCCTCGAGGCCGGGATCGTATTGACAGGTGACGAAGTTAAATCACTGCGTGCAGGACGAGTTTCTCTTATTGGGTCTTTTGCGACAGTAAAAAAAGGTGAGCTTTTTCTGACTAATTGCACCATAACTCTTTATTCTCATGCGTATCAAAAGGATGAAGATCTGGCGACCAGAAGTCGTAAATTGCTTTTGCACAAACGGGAGTTGAACAAGATTATTGGTGATATTTCCAAAAAAGGCATCACTATTATTCCTCTTAAGATCTACTTTAATAAAAAAAATATCGCCAAAGTTGAACTTGGCATCTGTAAACACAAAAAAGCTGCAGGAAAAAAACAAGCTCTCAAGGAGCGTGATATTAAGCGTCAAACCGCTCGTGAGTTAAAGGACGTTTACAAATATCAATAACATTTTGGGATGATTTTTTGTGAAAATTATTTTGAAGTTTTTATCTGTATATATGGTTTTTACTTGTTTTTTTGCAATGCCCATGAAAAAAGGGCTCAATAGTCTTATCAAAGACTTAAGAAAGACACTCAAAACAAAAAAACGTCGGGATAAAGAAAAAAAACAAATAACTCAGGAAAATGGAAAAGAAATTGAGCTAAAAGATATGACAGGAGTAAATGGAAAATGATTGTAAGTAGGTTGTTTTTTTGTTTTCTGTTTTTTTCCTGTCCACTTAATGCGATGATTTATCCTTTTGAGATTGTCCGTGCAACTCAAAAAGAAAAAAAATCGAAAAGCCCAAAATCAATTGCTCTGAGTAAGAAAAAAGTACTAGAAAAAAAATGGCAAGAGATTGAGTTGAAGGACGTGGGGATAATTTCAAAGAAAAAATAAAGTCAAGGCCTCTTGACCGTTTGATAGTGCCAGGATAAGCTTATTAATAGATCAAATGGAGTTCAATTCATTGAAATTTTCGGGGGCGTACTGGCTTCGACGTGTTGTTGATGATTCTGAGAGCATGCCGAGCTTTAACTGAGTGCTCGTAAAACAAACGGTTAAACAATACATAACAACGAAGAAGCGTCTTTCGGCGCAATGAAGTTCGCTTAACCTAAGTGAACAACTTGTCAGTTTCGGCGTGTCCATCAGTTGAACTGACTCGTATTAATCAAGATGGAACTACCAAGCAAGGTTGTTCAGTTTAAGGAGCTTGGTTTGTATCACCTAAGCTGACTTATCTGCTTTTTGTGGTTTCTGGCATGGTAGATAAGAATAACCGGAAACTAAGCATGTAGCGCTTGGGGTTTGAAGCAATGCGGACATGGGTTCGATTCCCATCGCCTCCACCATACTTCGCTAAAGCTACCCCTCGATACGCTTCACTACGCAGGATAAACTCCTGGCACGGCCAGCTTGTTAAAGGAAATGATTTTAATTGAAACATTTTTTTTTGGCTTGCAGCTGCAGTCTGTATTAGTGAAATAAGTATGAAAGGTGCAATAAATCGAAGATTCTACATGTGGTTTTTTCCCAATAAAGTTATTAATTTTCGAAATTAATCATCATTTTTTAATTTTGTCATGATCATAAAATCCATCCGCCCTTTGCAAAAACAGTTTCAGCCGACGGTAGTCATTGCCCGTCAACAAAGAAAAACTGTCCACAAACTCATTTATTTTTTCTGTTTTCATGATTCCCAAGGCAAACTGATTTTTCAGGAGAGCTAACAGTAGCTCATCAAGGCAAGTTATCTGGTTGCTGTTGGCAAATAACAGATGAAGATAGCCAAGATTTGCAAAAAACCGCTTGCTAAGATCTGCTGGCGTGTGGTGCACAAAGGCGTGGATTTTGGGTGGTTGAGGAGACATTAGATAGAAAATCTTTTCGTTTTCTAGATAGCCTATTGTCAGGCAAGAGAACGTTGTTTTTAAGAATTCAAAGATCTGGGGTTGTTCTTCGAGCAGCTCCTTTTCTGTTTTTTGGTAGGGAAAAGGTGATCGAATCGGGTCCATAGATCCAGTTCTGATCTGATGAACCAAGCCAAAAAGGGTTCGTTTGCCAGACTGAACAGTTACTAATTGGCCAAAATTTGGAAAGTTGTCCCATTCCCAACATTGGGAGACGAATCCATGTAGCGAACTTTCAATGATCTCCGAAAATGCTTCTTTGGCCACTTTGCTCACTAGGTTCTCCTTTATCTATTTTCCCTAAAAAGCTGCTTCTGTGAATGATGGTTGGCCCAAGGCTTGAAATAGCAGCCTTATGTTTTTTGGTGCTGTATCCTTTGTGGTTTGATAGGTAATATCCCGGAAAAATTGGGTCGAAGGCCTGCATAAGTCGATCTCGAGTCACTTTTGCAACAATTGAGGCGGCAGCTATAGATGCTGATTTGGATTCACCCTTATAAAAATGGTGAATAGGGATATTTTTGTAGTTGGTATCGTTCAATTTGAGCGGCATGGCATCAATAAGAAGAGCAGATGGGCGGTATGGGCACGTTACAAGGAGCTGGAGAGCCGCTTTTTTCATTGCAATAAGTGTTGCTTGCCAAATATTGTGTCGATCAACCGTCTGGTTGCTTACTATCCCTGTGCTATACCAGCAATTTTTTATGATCCAATTGTAGGCTAGTTCCCGTTCTTTTGCGGTCATAGCCTTGGAGTCCTTTAGCCTTCTATAGGTTGATCCAATGGGTAAAATAACGGCCCCGGTCACTACAGGGCCAGCCAGGCAGCCTCTTCCAACCTCATCGATGCCACAAACGACCATTTTGCTTTTCCAGGCAGTTTTTTCATAAAAATTCTTCCTGAATTTGACTTTTTGGTTTCCAGTCGGTATTTTTTCCATTTGACATCTGTAGGTTTAAGTGTACTATTAGAATTAAGGCAGTTTTTTAACTATACAATAACTTTTATTAAAACGTAATATCGAGGAGTTGACTATGGCTTCACGTTCAACAGAATTACGTGTCAAGGAGCTTTTAAGAGAAAAAGGCTGGACCACAAAGGTGTTGGCTGAAAAGACGGGTATGTCTGAAAGTTATTTGACACATATAAAGAATGGAACCAGGCGCTGGAATGAGGATTCTTTGAGAAAGTTGGCCAATGCTTTTGAGTTGAGCCCAATCGATCTTTTTGCTCAACGTCGCCAACGTACCGATGATATTGATAGCAATGTAAGCATGCCGGAAAAATCGGATGTTGAGTTGAAGGTACAGGTTGTTCCTGTTGTAGGAGAGATTCCATCAAATCCATCTCCATACAATAACCAGTTGATGCAGGTTACAACCGGTCACAAGGATGAGTTTATTCCTACGCTAAATACAAGTGATGCTGCAATGTTTGCGTTGCGTGTTGAGAGCAACGGAATGGCACCAACCTTTGTAAAAGGAGACTTTCTGATTGTATCCCCAGAAGTGTGGACTCGTTCAGGAGACATCGCCGCTGTAGAGTACGGAAACGACACTCCAGTAAAAGCGATCATGCAAGTGACCTATACAGAAGATTTTATTGTGCTTGAAAGTGTAAACCACAAGCAGCCACCAATAGCATTGGTGCGCGGAAAAGATCACTTCAGGATTATTGGTCGAGTAGTAAGTCGTCTGCAAAAATTTGTTTTGACAACTTAAGTTCGATTTAAGCGCAAAATAAGCGGTTTAAAGTACCAGAAAGGCTAGTAGTTTCTAGTTTTTCTGGTACTTTTGGTATGTAGGGGTATGGTTATTGTGCCTCTGTTGCTAAATAAGGCGGGCGGTCCGCTTTATAGTGTTATTGCACTTCCATTTAGCTTAAGGAGCTTTTTTATGTATCGTTATGAGATTTTGATTCTCACGATTCCGGAGATTACGAAAGATGAAGCTTCCACGCTAGAATTTCAGATCGATAAATTGATCAAAAAGATTAAAGGATCGATAATCTCATTCGAGCGTTGGGGTAAGTATAGACTGGCGTATCCAGTCAGAAAAAACGATTATGGGGTTTACTTCCTTGTTCGTTTTGAAGTTGAAGACAAGCAGTCGATTGTTAAAGATCTTAATACTCTTTTCGCCGTGAAATTCAGTGACATTGTGATGCGAAAGTTGATTTCTAAGCTTGACGCAAACCAGTCGCTTGAATATCAAAAACCTCCTTCATTGGAAGATACGCCAAAGCGTCACATCAGCTCATTTCTTGAAGAGAAAGGCCTATTGAGAGGAAACAGGAAAAAAACTGATGTAGATCAAAATTCTCAGGATGAAGCAGCCCAAGAGGAAAAGGTTGTTGTAGACGAAGTTGTAGTTGAAAAAGAATCTGAGTCTGCGGATCAAGAAGGTGAGCCTGTCATTGAAGAGGCTTCGGTGAAGGTTGTCGAGGTTGAGGAACCTGAAGAATCTGGGTCTGAAACAGAGAAAGAGGTATAACGATGGGAAAAAATAAAAAAATTAAACTCAAAATGAGCTTGCGTCTTCTTAAGAAAAAATTCAGAAGACAGGGTTCTCGTGCAGTTAAACATTGTCGCTTTTGTGGAAGTGCTGAGCAAGAGGAAGCGATGGACTATAAAAATGTTCCGTTTTTGCGCGGTTTCTTGACCGAAAGAGGCAAAATTCTTCCATCAAGGATCTCTGGAAATTGCTGCTTGCATCAGCGTGAACTTGCAAAAATTATTAAAAAAGCACGCATGATGGCTTTGTTGCCGTACTGTTCTCCTCGTTTCTAATTATTTTCATGTATTAAAAAGGGATCTCATGTTTGTGATGATATGAGATCCCTTCGTGTTATGTATGCAAAAATATAAAATCATAGTCGCTTACGATGGTACCGATTATTTTGGTTGGCAGCAGCAAAAAGATGTTCCAACGGTAGCAAATACTTTGCAAAATCATTTTTATCGTGTATTTGGTAAAAAAATATCTTTACTTGGTGCTTCCCGCACTGACGCGGGTGTTCATGCTCTTGGCCAGATAGGTCAGTTTTCTGTTGATATGAACATTGACTCAAAGAGTATGCTTTATGCTTGGAGTAATGTTTTGCCGTCAGATATTGTTATCAAAAAATTAGAGCCGGTTGATAATGATTTTTACATTCATGGAGTGGTTCGGAATAAAACGTACCATTACAACTTTTTTTTAGAAAATCCATCACCTATTGAGCAGCGATTTGGTTGGTACTTTCGGTATCCCGTTTCGATTAAAAAATTACAAGATTCTTTACAGGTGTTTGTTGGTACACACGATTTTCGTTCATTTTGTACTGGAGACGAGCGAGAGGATACTGTTCGAACGATAACTTCGGTATCAGTTGCGTACGATGGACAACTTAATGCACATAAAATAGTAATACAAGGACCAAAATTTTTGCGATACATGATTCGTAGAATGGTTGGCGCTGCGCTGGAAGTTGCCTCTCGCCCTTATCTTTCATCTTTAGATCTTTATGAGGCGCTTGAAAAAAAAGATCCACAACAAACATTACCCAAGGCTCCAGCTAAGGGTCTTGTGCTTCATAATATTGAATTGGCATTGTAATTTTATTGGGATAAACTTTTTCCAGAAAGACAGGTTTTTTTATCAAGGACGTTTTATGGAAATGAAAAGAAGATCACTTAAGGTAGTTGCAGCAGTTGCTTTGGCAATTGGTTTGACGGGTGGAATTGCTTATTATATGACAAGGCCCTGTTGCCCGGTTTCTGATTTTGTTTCTCAGAGAGATAGAAAAGAAATGTTGAAAATATTTTATGATGATTGGTATTGGCTGTTTCCTGGCTCTGACTATTCACCTGAATATATTTTGGATACAAAATCTCCTGGCAAGGAGGCATATCAGGCCCAATATAGAGGAAAGCTTCAGATAAAAGTTTTACGTAAGGATGGTAAATTGGCTGGATTTACAACTTACTATAAAAAGAATTTTTATGAGGGTCAGATTCAATTTGTTGCAGTTTCTCCTGCATTCAGAAGAAAAGGGTATGGGCAAATGTTGACTGTTTGTGCTGTCAAAGGTTTATTTGCTATGGGATGCAAAAAAGCCTCTCTCCTTACTAGACTAAACAATGAAAAGGCTCGTCGCATTTACGAACGGCTTGGATTTAAAGAAACTAGTCGCGATGATGACGGTTTCATATATTATTCCGTAACCCCAAAAGATTTTAAGGGTTAATCCGTACGCTTCATTTCTTGCGCAATTGGAAGCCCCATGTTCTTTAAAATAAAGGGTGCGATGTCGGACAGTTGTTTAAGTGGGAGTTGTTCTGTTGATCCTGCAAGATTTTTTCTGATCATAATAAATGGAACTGGACTTGTTGTATGGGCGGTGTGAGGCTGCCCTGTTTTTTTATCCATCATTTTTTCTGCATTGCCATGGTCTGCTGTGATGTACAGTGTTCCGTCCATTTTATTGACAATCTGTTCGTACAATTTTTTTAGTTCGTGATCAAGAAATTCAACAGCTTTTATTGTTGCTTCAAGATTTCCTGAATGTCCAACCATGTCTGCGTTTGCATAGTTAATAAGATAAAAATCTTTGGGATCGGTTTTGAGTGATTTCAAGACATGTTCTGTTATTTGGTTTGCCGACATTGCTGGCTTATCAACATAATTTTTTGTTCTAATTGAATCTACAAGAATTCGAGTTTCGTTTTCTAGCGCGCCCTCTCTTCCTCCGCAAAAAAAGTATGTAACGTGTGCATATTTTTCGGTTTCTGCGATGGAATATACTGTCTTTTTATTTTTATGAAGAACATCCATGAGAGTGTTGATGGTTGATGATTTTTTGTATAAAGAATCGGTTGCAAGCTCTTTGGAATATTGTACAGGTGTGATAAAAAAGGCTGTTTTTATATTTCCTTGTTTTTTTGAATCAAGAAATAGCTTTGTTAATTGTCGTGCTCGATCTGGTCGTGTATTGAAAAAAATAATTCCGTCACCGTTTTTAACAATAGCGTCCTGGTTCAGTTGAGTTGGTTCAATAAATTCGTCGGTAATATTATTGTGGTAGTTCTTTTCAAGAAGTTCCTGCCAGTCTGAGAAGGAAGCTTTTTGGCGTTGAGTGAGCACTTCGTAACTTTTTTTTGTTCGATCCCAGTTGTTATCTCGGTCCATTGCGTAAAATCGCCCGTGTATTGAACCGATTTTTCCAAAGCCAAGTTGTTGAAGTTTTTCATCAAGTTGCGAAATATAGGTGTTTGCTGAGCGTGGGGGGGTGTCTCGTCCATCCAAAAAAGGATGAATAACGATTTTTGTAATACCGTGCTTTCGTGCTGACTGCAAAAAGGCAAACAAGTGCTTAATATTACTATGGACACTTGCGTCAGAAAGAAGGCCCATGATGTGCAGTGTTTTGCCGGAATTTTTTAAGTTCTCCATGTTTTTGTTCAAAATATGGTTTTTGAAAAAAGTTTCATCATCGATAGCTTTTTGAATAATTGATATTGGCTGATCCACAATTCTTCCCGCTCCAATGGTCAGATGTCCGACTTCCGAATTGCCTATTGTCCCACTAGGTAGCCCCACAGCCTCTCCTGAAGCAGACAAAAATGCATGAGGATATATTTTTTGCCAAATATCTAGGTTAGGTGTTTTTGCTAAAAAAACGGCATTATACTCAGTTTGAGCATTATATCCGAGTCCATCCAGAATTACTAAAACGGTTGGTTTTTTCTCATTTTTCATCAAAATCAGCTCCAGCAGAGGGTTTTGCTTTTTTATAGCAAACGTACCATTTTTCGTTCCTTTTAGCACAGTATGTCTGCGCTATTGCTATTTGAAGCGATGTTCTGGCAGGCGGAGGTCTCATGGTGAGGGAGTTTTGGGGCTCGCAATTTCAAATAGAATGGCTTTGCGGTTGACAAAAAATCTAAATTTGATAGCCTGAAAACAAGGTGGTATGAATGGAGGTTTATCATACTATTTTTCAAAAAAGATCGAGGCGTTAGGCCGACTTTTGCGTGGAGGTTGATGGAGTTTAAAATTATTATAGGGGCAAAAGGGATATCATGAAAAAATTATATAGTTTAGGTCTTCTTATAGGTTTGTTAGTTTCTGGTAGTGCAGTAGCTATGAATGGTCAAGATGATCAATATAAAACTCCAACACAAGGTTTCAATTTTGTTCAGGTTACAGAGACGGTTTCTCCGTCAAGTTTTACTAATGTGAACAGGAACCTTCTTTTTGAGTTTAATTCTTGCGTGGAAAATTGCCCATCGCCACAAAAGAAGATTAACAAGAAGTTGCATTTCAAAAAGAAGAAACCTAAAGGAAATAATGGGGACAAAGGAATAGTAAGCTTTAGAGTTTGGCAGGAGATTGGCAAGCATATAGATGAGATAAATGCTAAAGTAGAACCAAATTTTGGCATATCCGAGCCTTTGCCAAAAACTGAAAAAGAAAAGAGAAAAGAACTGTCTAATAGCAATGTTGTCAATTGGAAAAAGAAGAAAAAGAACTTTTTCTTTCGTCTACCGCAACATTTTAAATTTAATTAAAATGAATGTTTGATGCTATGAAGAAAAATCTATTTATTCTAAGTTTTTTTATTGGATTGTCTTTGTCTTGTAGCTCTTTTATTGCTATGAATCATAAAGATGAAATTGGTCCATGGAGTCCAAAGTATCCATCTCCTTTATTGTCTGATTTTGACGGAAATGGTGATGTTGAATGTTTCGATGAGAGTTTTTGTAAAGAAGATAATTCACAAAATTATGATTTTCATATGGAGTCGCCAAAAACGCCAGAGTGTGGTTACTCTTTTGTTTGGGTATTTGATGATGAGAAGGTGAATAATGAGGATGAGCAAGAAGATGGAAAGAGGGTTCATGTAAAAAAAGAAGATCCAGTTTTCAGAAAACTTATATTTGATGATGAGGAAGCTCCTAAAGAAAAAAAGGTTTTCAAGATAAAGAAAAAAAATATCTATCGAAGAAAAGATCGGGGTAGAGGTTTGAAGACTTTTTCCAAGAGGAAAAGTGCGCAGAGAAAAAAGAAAAAAGAAGTTGAGATAATGTTAGAGAAAGATAAAAGATCTTTTGTTTCTCTAAAAAATATTAGTTTTTCAGAAGAGCAAAAAAATTTTCAAAAGTAGCTATCGATCTTAAATTTTTTGTTTTTGAAAGAGTCCAACAAAAAAAGTCGGGCTCTTTTTTTTGTTCAATTTTTCCGCATTGTCACATCTTGTAATTTTTGCAGATCCAACTATGCTGACTCGTTGTTTGTAATTGTCAGTTCAACCTCTTGAAAAGGAGAGAGTCGTATGATGAAGAGGTCTTTGCTTATTGTGTTACTTGGTAGCCTGTTTCTAGCGGACATGAGAGCTGATGAGGAGCTTGATGTTAAACAGTTGTTGGCTCGTGTAGACCTTGTGCTTTTTGTACTAAAAAGAAACACGTTGTGCATGGAGCGTTATCGTTTGGATGAGCTTGATTCAGAAATTAATCAAATTTCTAGAGAGATGTCAGAAAAACACTGTGTTTTCAAAATAAAGATGAGAGGCGCAAATTCTCGAGCAAACTGTGTTGCGTGGGATAATGGAGAGCTTGCACGGTTAAAAATTATTACAAGTGCACGGTCAGGTAAAAAAAATGATAGAGCGTACTATCTTCCTATTGATAGGGTGATTCCTGAGGAGTTTCAGACTGAAGAACTTGCTCTTGTTTGTTTTGATTGTGCCGTGGAACATTCAAATCTTCTAAAAACAAAACGAGGGCGCCCTCGCAAATTGTGGAGATCGCGCATTACTGTTGCTATACCGGCGGTTGAGGGACAACTTTCTATGGATTTAATTGTTGATGGAAAGGTTGATGCTGCATGTGGTTTCTTCATACAAAATGATATTTTTGAGGGTGGCATTCCTTTGACCGGTAAAATGGACATGTGGGAAGCAATAAATAAAGGCGTACTTGTTACAAATGGGGAGTCGGTTCAAGTTGATTATGATAATTCTGAATCGATATCTGAGGTTGAACAGGAAGTTGTTGTTCAAGAAGTTGATGTAAAAACTGAAGTGGAATCGGATGTTCTACTTGCCTCAGATGTTCAAAAAGAACCTTTGAATCAAGAAAAAGAAAAAGAAAACCTGTCGCTTTGCGATAGAATCAATTCCTTCATTGTGGCTACAAAAAACTGCATGGTTTCCTCGTGGCATAAAATATGGGGTTGATTTCATTTATAAAAAATAGTCTTTTGCGAGAAGGCTCCTCTACAAGGAGCCTTTTTTCTTGCTTGACAGATGGGAACCTGATAACATTTTTCATCATATCTTTTTATAATCAAGCTAATACATGGAGATTGTATGAAAAAGTGTTTTTTCCCGCTACTATTGGTGTGCTGTTTGAGTACAATGAGTGTGCGTGGAGAATCTGTGGAAAGTCATTCTAATAAAGTGGTTGCTTATGAAGAACAGGAAATGTTTGATGAGTTTGATTCTCTTGTTGACGATGCGATTAGCAGGGGTGTTCTAAAGAAAAAAATTGAGTTTAAAAAACCAACACGGTTGAAGCTGATGCTTGCAAAAATGGGTATGCCTCTTATTCGATTTTATTCCTATATTGTTTTGAAATATAGGGCGTTTGCAAAGTGGTTAGCTGTTTGGTGGTATGGCAAGAAAACATCTTAAATCCTTATGAAACATACATTTGCCTTTTATTTTCCCGATTTGGGCAAAATAGAAAGATCTTTTGTTTCCGTTGGTCCTGGTCAACCAATTGCGTTTGAAGATGAAGGATTGCTTTACAGAATTACTCGTATTGTTCGTATGAAGCCGGGGCAGGTATGTATTTTATTTGATCGTGAACTATCTATTGAGTTAGAGCTACGCTCTTTTATTGGAAAAAAAGGCATTGAAGGTGTTTTATTACGTTCAAGTAAAAATCGTATTTTCAAACCAGAAATCACTTTTTGGTTGCCGTTGTTAAAGCGGGATCAATTTGAAGCCGCGCTTTATACCCTTGTTGAGCTGGGTGCAAATGTTGTTCAGCCAGTTATTACTGCAAAAACACAGCGGAAGTGGGGTGGTGCTAAGGAGTTGAAACGGGCAAAAAAAATTATGATTGGAGCTGCTGAGCAGTCAAAAAATTTTGCATTTCCACTGTTGAATAAACCTTTGAGCTTGCAAGAGTGTTGCGAAATTATTGATCAAGATCAAAAGATATTTTTTGATCTTGATGGAGAACCTGTATCTCACATTGTTCAAATGACTGATGATAGGCCGTTGCTTTTGATGATAGGGCCTGAAGGCGATTTGATTC
>CAYZEO010000007.1:0-36837 GCA_964477815.1 uncultured Pseudomonadota bacterium
TTTGAAAAAAATCCCGACTTTAAAAATCAATTTCAACAATCAGTTTCCCACATTCTTGTTGATGAATACCAAGACACAAATCTTGTTCAACATCAACTTCTGAAGCACATGTGCCTTAATGAGAAAAAAAAGTTAACAGCCCAATCCATATGTATTGTAGGCGACGAAGACCAATCAATTTATTCATGGCGAGGTGCAGCAGTCACAAACATCATCAATTTCAAAAAAGATTTTCCGCAAACGAAAACGATCAAGGTCGAACAAAATTATCGATCGGTTCAACCAATTTTAGATGTTGCCAATCAGGTTATAAAAAACAACATCAACAGAAATCCCAAAAAACTTTGGACCGAAAAAAAAGCAATCGACCGAATTCGCGTGGTAACCTGCATGTCCGAACATCAGGAAGGTAGCGCTGTTGCCCAGCTTTTAAAAACAGCAAGCGATCAGCAACCTCTCAGTTCAATCGCAATTTTATACCGGGCACACTACCAGTCACGAGCTATTGAAGAATCACTCATTAAAAGCACAATAGCGTACAAAATAATCGGTGGAATTCAATTTTATGAACGAAAAGAAATTAAAGATATTCTTGCCTACCTTCGACTAATTGTAAACCCATTTGACCGTGCATCCTTTTTCAGAATTATCAACATACCAACACGAGGCTTGGGCGCAAAATTTGAAGAACTATTTTACGAAAGATGGAATACGGAATCTTTTTTTAGTTTCAAAGATATCACTAGAGATATTCTCCATGACAAACAGATAACACGCGCTAAAGATGCATCACTCAATCAATTTCTTACAATTTTTGAAACGATTGATGAAAAAGCAAAGCCGAGCACAGCAATTGAGCACATCATCACAACAACTACATATCTAACCTACTTAAAAAATAAATACGAGAGGGATGAATCTCAAACTAGAATTGACAACGTTAAAGAATTACTTCGTTCAGTCAAATATCTCGAAGAACAGGGAATTGAAACAATTGGGCAATTTCTTGATGAAGTAGCGCTAATACAACAAAAAGCTTCCACAGATGACGAAGAAAAAGATGCGGTCGTAATGATGACACTCCATGCAGCAAAAGGACTAGAATTTCACACCGTTATTATTGTCGGGCTAGAAGAGGGGCTCCTGCCAAGCTCCCGCTCATTTGTCGACTCTGATGCGCTAGAAGAAGAGCGTCGACTGTTTTATGTTGGCATCACTCGAGCACAAGAACGACTCTTGTTAACCCACTCAAAATATCGATACACTTACGGTGCTATGAACCATCAACCGCCTTCACGCTTTCTTGCAGAACTTCCTGTGCAACAGTTCAAACACCATGATTGCTCTCGTTCACGCATTCATCAGATTGACAGCCTATTTGCAGACTGGATATGTCTAAAAAAAAGAACCGCATCACGTCCTGAGGTCTTCACCTTCGGACCAGCACGCACAACACAACAAGCAGAAAAAAAGATCCAAAAAACATCTCGGGCATCCGGTTGGAAAAAAAACCAACCAGTCCAGCACAAAAAATTCGGTGTCGGAATTATTCAGCGAGTAGAAAAAAAGACCGCCAGTACTACCTACCTGACGGTCAAATTTAAATTTGGAACAAAAAAATTGGACTCAAAATTTCTCGTGAAATTGTAATCTACTCAACCCCCTCCAGCTCTTCTTGCTTTATTATTTTCTTTTCTGCTTCATTGTAACGCTTTTGCAACATTTCTATCTTTTGCGCCATCTTTTTGTCATCTTTTTTGAGTTTTATTATTGCTTTCAATAAATTTTCTGCACTCAAAAGATCATCTTGCGAACCTTTGCCATTTTCAATTTTTTTTATAAATTTTCTAAACAAATATTCTGCAAAAACATCCATCCGCTCTTTTCTAACATCATTTATAATTTGGGTTACCTTTTCCTTACCCTCTTGCGTTCTCATTTTACTCTTCAAAGCAACCATTTTTTTGTACAACTTAATGACGCCATCTTTTGATTTTGCGGGAACCTGGGCAATCTCTTTTTGTAGCTTCTTTATCTTCCCCAAAAAATTCCGCTCTTCTTTCTCACTTCTTTGCTTATTTTCAATCCATTTAAAATCTTCGTCGCTTATTTTTATCCAACCGAATCTGCGCATCTGACTTATTTTTCTTGAAGGTATTTTTTCAAATATTTTTCTGGCAGCATCCGACAACTCATCTAAGATATTCTTCTTTATAATAGAAATATTTCTCTTATTCAAAATACCTTTTTCTTCTGCGTGTTTTAATCTCAATGCATTTATTAATACTGCTTGATCAAAAGATGCATAATACGATTTATAATTCCAAATGTTGAAATTTTTATCCTTCCCTAAAGAAGCCAATCTGTTACCTGAAAGTGGCAACAGATAAATAACCGAACTCCCATGCTTCAACTCTTGAATTTGTTCGTATTTTCCTTTTTCGTTCTTTTCAAAAATCTTAATAACCCCTTGCTTCCCCCACGAAGCAAATCTGTTGCCCGAAAGTGGCAACAGATAAACAACCGAACTCCCATGCTTCAACTCTTGAATTTGTTCGTATTTCCCTTTTTTGTTCTTTTTCCAAATCTTAATATTTCCATACTCCCCTCCCGAAGCAAATATATCATCCGTAAGTGATGATATAGAAGTGACCGAACCCCCATGCTTCAGCTTTTGAATTTCTTCGTATTTCCCTTTTTTGTTCTTTTTCCAAATCTTAATATCTCCATCCCTCCCCCATGAAGCAAATATATTGCCCGAAAGCTTTGAAAGGTTATTGGCCCAAGAGTGAACCAGTTTTTGAATTTTTTCGTATTTTCCTTTTTTGTTCTTTTTAAAAATTTTAATATATCCCAACCCGCCCCCCCTCGCCGAAGCAAATTTTTCATCCGAAAGCGGTAATAGATCAGCAGCCCCAGGGCAAGCTAGTTCTTGAATCTCTTTGTATTTTCCTTTTTCGTTCTTTTCCAAAATCTTAATAACCCCTTGCTTCCCCCGCGAAGCAAATATATCATCCGTAAGTGATGATATAGAAGTGACCGAACCCCCATGCTTCAGCTTTTGAATTTCTTCGTATTTCCCTTTTTTGTTCTTTTTCCAAATCTTAATATTTCCATACTCCCCTCCCGAAGCAAATATATCATCCGTAAGTGATGATATAGAATTGACCCGACTCCCATGATTCAGCTTTTGAATTGCCTTGTATTTCCCTTCTTCGTTCTTTTTCCAAATATTAATAACCCCTTGCTTCTCCCACAAAGCAAATCTGTTACCAGAAGATAATAACGAACTAATTAACCAACGCCCATGCTTTAGTTCTATTGTATCGATTGGCTTGTTTCCAAAAAATATTTCACATGCCACATTATTCAAAACATCATCAGGAATTTTATTTACAAATTCACACAGCTTACCCTCATCTTTCAAAAAATTGAGATAGTCTTCTTCTGTTATTTTACTTGTTACAATACATTCCAGAACTTCCCTGAGTAAATCTCGCAGAGGGAAAAAAACAACAACCTTCTTTATCGACTTAGTTTTTGTTGGCTCTTCGTATTCCGTCCTCGTTGCTCCAAAAAAATATGCCAATTGAGCAAGCCGAATTAACCTTTCAAAACTCAAACTTTTAAGGGCGGTTTTATCGTCTGAAAGTTTTGCATAATTCTCAATATCCTTCAGTTCTATATCTTTCGCCCAAGAACCTTGCATAAATGAATCAAGGTAAATGGTAAATTCATTATTGTCTTTATTGAAATATTCATATCTTGTGGTATCACCAAAAATAGACTCAATTTCTTTGAATTTGCTGGAAAGGAATAATCCTTTTTGTGTTATTGGAACATTTATATCCTTAAAGACTAGAATAATCTTAGTATCTTTATTAATATGTTTAGCTTTCTTCATCCCGAGAACAATGTGCGCAGAAAACAACAAAACAACTGCCAACAAACCTTTTTTATTCATCCTATTTATCCTTTTTTTAACCTACCATCGGGCACCAAGATTCAGCCTTCCGTTATCTTCACGCATTACCAGTCCATCCTCTGCACGGACAATGTTTTCCAACAACACTTCTTTGGCAGCACTTGTACCAACTGGAAGCGGGGCGGCTAAAGATTTCCCTTGAAACATCAAGGCATTTTCGTCCTGCATCAGAACTGGAATATTTGCGTTGTAATCTAAAACAATATCCTTACCAATAAGCTTACCATTACCCAAACGAACGCCATCTCCAGGAGTTATAAAGTGTCCACGCCTTGTGTGCACAATCATGTACTCTTTTTCTTGGATAGTCGGATTGTCTTTTAGATACGGCCCCTCCCATTTTTGAGGATACGCAAGATACATTGAGCCAACTTCTGAACCTGCAAATTTTTCTACATTAAGAAAATTGATAGGGTCTTTTTGATAATCAAAATCGATAATCTTGCATGTTTTATCAATACGCTCGAAAATTTTAACAAGCTCGCTGACTTCCTGAGAAATAATCTGCTCCGACCCAACACGAACTTGATAAAAAAACCGAAAAACAGCCAACCCAACAAGTATCACAAACAATACAACTGTAAGAATAGGAAAAATAGTATGCTTGTTCATCTTCGCCTCCTTGGAACCCCTCTAACCCTAATACCTATACCACAGTAACAAAACACCAAACAAAAATGCAAAGATCCAGCTTAGAGGCAACTTTAAACAAAGCAGCTTTCCGTATACAAAACAAAAAAATTTTTCTACAATTTGGAAAAAGAAGCGCAAAAAACAAAAAAGGAGCGACTCTATGTTCCCGCTACTACACTGGAAAGATTTCATTGAAATTGTCTTTTTCTCATCTCTATTTTATTATGCATCACGATGGTTAAAAAAAGACAAACAAAAAAATCTACTCATTCCTTTCTACAGCTATTGCGCTTTGTGTTTTAGTGCACATTATCTAGAGCTGACAACCGTAAGCTATACACTCTTTTTATTCGCTCCGGTGGCTGCAATGATTTTCATCGTCATACATCAGGAACAACTGCAGCGAAATTTTATCTCACTCAAAAATATCACACCTGCCAAGCAAGTTCATCTTGATTGGCTCGAAACTCTCATTAAAACAGCTTTGTTGACCATCAACAATGGAAAAAAGGTAACATATATTATTGAAAGGGAAGATTCACCTCAAGACACTATCTCGACATCTCTTCAATTTAACGCTCAACTGGAGCAGGGCCTTCTTGAGATTTTGATAGCGAGTAGTTCATTTGATCAAAATCGAATGATCTGGGTCAACACAAAGGGGCAGCTGGTCGGCATCAATGCAGAGTGGCGCACACCATCCAGTTCTGTAGAATTTGAAACTGCGGCTGAAAAATTACCACAATGGAAAAAAAACGCCCTCTTTTTCACCACAAAAACAGACTCCATCGTTGTGCACATTAATCCTACAAGTAGAACATTTGATGTTGTACTCAATGGAATGGTAATAGATCGAATGCATGCAACAAAAACATTAGAATTATTAAAAAAATATGTTGTGTATAAAAAGAATCCTGCCAAGGGAGTGATAGACCATGAAAACGTTTCTAAAAAGCGTTCTGTTCAACAACGTTCAACTTAAACTTTTTTCACTCATATGTGGATACGTTTGTTGGTCAATCATTAGCGAAACACGAACCAACGATGTATGGATCGATGTCCCGGTCTGCTTCTATCAAGCGAAAAATAATTGTACAATTAAAGCGCCGGAGACGGTAAAAGTCAGGTTGACTGGGAAAAGACCAGATTTGCGGAAACTTGACACAAAAAAAACTGCCGTCCATATTGATACCCGCGCACTTTCGGAAGGAGAACAAACAATACCTCTATCTGACAAGCAAATAATGCTTCCCGATAATGTGCAGGTAACAGGATGGGCACCAACACATGTAAATGTAAAACTTAATAATATCACTACATAAACAGAGAAAAACAACCATGAGCAACAATCTATTTGGAACAGATGGAATTAGAAAAAAGGTTGGGCAACCACCCCTTTCTCTTGAATCAATAATACAACTGGGACAAGCAATTGCACAATGGGCACAAACAAAATATGGAAAAAAACCAACAGTTCTTTTGGGGCACGATACCAGAGAATCTTGTTCTTTTTTAAAAGCTGCACTCAAAAGCGGCCTTTTTTTACATTCGACAACTGTTTATGACGCCGGCGTGTTACCAACCCCAGGCGTTTTCAACCTCATTCATAAAGAAGCCGGGTTTGATTTTGGAATCGTTATTTCTGCATCCCACAACCCGTACATCGACAACGGCATTAAAATAATAGACGCCCGATCAGGAAAACTTGGATTGGAATGTGAACGAGAAATTTCTCAGCTCTTTGAAAACATTGGAATGGAACAAGAACAACACGATTACACCAAGTTAGGATGTGATCTGGACTGGCCGGAAGCCAAACAGCGTTACATTGATGATATACTCAGTCATTTTAAAAATGATCTACTTGTTGACAAAACAGTTGTTCTTGATTGCGCTAATGGCGCAACTTGTACAATTGCTCCGCAAATTTTCAAGCAGCTTGGCGCACATGTGATACCGATTCATAGTTTTCCAACCGGAATAAATATAAACTGTAGCTGTGGCTCAACAGCTCCACAAAATCTGCAACAACAAGTACTGAAACATAATGCTGACATCGGTTTTGCTTTCGACGGCGACGGAGACAGGGTAACAGCAATCAACCGCCAAGGAAAAATAAAAGATGGCGATGATATTCTCGCTCTTCTTTCTCAGCACTCACTGTACAAAAATCAACATTCGGTTGTCGGAACCATCATGACAAACCAGGGACTCGAGATTTTTTTACAAAAACAAAACAGGCAATTAATTCGCACAACCGTTGGAGACAAATTTGTTGCTGAGGCACTAGAACAAGAAGAGCTGATGCTTGGCGGCGAACAGTCTGGACACATTATAGCGCACGATTATTTAAACATTGGTGACGGTATTTTTGCAGCATTACGCATTGTGGAAACAATACGGGAAGCGGATAACTGGGACTTAAAAACATTTGATAAATATCCTCAAGTTATGGTCAATCTACCAATAAAGAATAAAAAAGACCTTAATGATCCAGAACTTGCCAACATCATCGCTGCAAGCAAATCACAACTTGATGCTGGAAGACTTGTTGTACGATACTCTGGAACTGAACCGATCCTGAGAGTTATGGTAGAAGAGGTTACGCATGATGATGCGTATCGCATATGTACAGGATTATCAAAATCTTTGGAAAGAGAGTTAACTGAGTAGGGGGAGCGCTGATGTCTTGGGAAAAAATAAAATCTATTATTTTTAAACCATTTCGACTGTTATGGTCACTTTTTTTAAATGGGCTCATAACCCTTTTGCCTATCGCACTTACCACTGTTGTGTTCACAATAACATTCAAATTGATTCAAGGATGGCTCGAACCACTACAAGATTTTCGTCCCGCATTTTTAAAAATGGTCCCATACTCCGAAATTCTTCTTGTTTTTGTCGCAATTCTTTTTGTTGGCATTATTTTAAGAGTACTTGTCCTGCGGTCAATCATACATTCGACAGAAAACTTAATTTCAAAAATTCCACTAGTCCGTCCTGTTTATTTGGGAATCAAGCAACTAGTACAAGCATTTGGAGTACAGGACAAACGAAGTTTTAAAAAGGTTGTTCTGATAGAATTTCCACGTAAAAATATGTACAGCCTCGGTTTTTTAACAAGCAAAATGTCGCAACAACTAACACCCAACGTTGATGAAAAATACTTTAGTATTTTTATCCCAACAACACCAAACCCAACAAGCGGTTACTTTATCATGTTGCCCGAAAAAGACATAATGGTTGTTGACCTGAGCCATCAAGAAGCGATGGCACTAATTATTTCTGGAGGAATTATCCAACCCGACCGATTTAAAGATCCGATTTAAGAACAAAATTGCTCGGAAAAAAAACAGGCATAAAATAGATCTAATCTAAATGGATCCCCACCGTTTTTTAGTGAACAATCAATTGAATACAAAAAATCGTGGGCGGAACGAAGTTCCTTAAGATTAGCGCGTATCCAACCACGCTGTGTAAAACTATATGGTAGACGGAAGCTTAAACGCTTCGCTTCAAAAAACTGTTTCCTTTGCAACTGCTCAACAAAATGGAATGCCCGCCATAACTGATCTGACCAAAATGCAATCCAAAACTGTGGAGAATAATCCTTCGATATTTTTGACCACGCTGTAAAAAAAGCCTGTGCATCACGCTCAAAAAAAAGCTTGCTCAGCACAACCAAGGATTGTTCCGGTGCAACAATTTTATCTAGCCAGACATCGAAAAAATCACTCCTTCTTCTTCCAGCTAAACACAAGTAATTTATTAAAAGACACGCTGCATCAAGACCAATAGCACGAGTTTTTTTAAACAAACTATCGACTACAGAACTTGAAATATTTCTACCCAAAAACAAGGCAATTGCAATAAATGTTTTTTTATCAATTTTATCCGGTACTTGAACAAGCAAACTTATATCTTTAGCGGTGCATGGAGTCGACTTATCTACAAAATATGCCACACCATTTGGTCCATTATATTTTTTTAAAAAATCAACGAGCTGCTTCCCCTTTTTCCCTTTTAATGCAGAAACATTTTTAAACCAGTAAAAACTAGTCGTACCCAAAAAACTTGTCGACAATCTTGCAAAAAGAGATACCACATCATCCTGTTCAACGTTCACCGACACAACAGGAAGAGCATAGCTCACTTTTAATTGTCTGAATAACTGAGAAAAAAATAAAAGAGGATAACTTTTGCTATCCCCTTTAAAACAAACGGTTGGGTGCTCTTGCAGAAAATCAGGTGATATTTTTTGTATGAAAGATAATAAATCCATCACGCAACTAACTGGATTTTTGACGATTTCCTAAACTAAACAACGGAGCTCTCGCCTTTTTTTTGCCTTGCTCTTGAATCACAGCCTGTTTACTTGCACCAATTTTCGTTAATTTTTCACATTCGGCAAACAACAGCTCAATACCATTAACAGCCAACGCACGAACCTGCTCAAACTCCTCCCAGGACAATGTAGATCCTTCAGCAGCACCCTGAAATTCGACAAGCTGACCTGCACTGGTCATAACAATATTAAAATCAGCGTCAACTTTACTATCTTCCGAAAAATCAAGATCAAGAAGAGGCTTTCCCCCAAGGCAACCAACTGAAAGTCCAGCAACAGAACCTGTCAAAATATTTTGGCTGATTGTCTTATCAGCAATCCACTTACAAACTGCCGCATGCAAGGCTAAAGAAGCTCCAGTAATGCAGGCAGTTCGAGTGCCACCATCAGCCTGCAATACATCACAATCAACAATGATGGTCCTCTCGCCAAAAAGCTCAAAATTAACAATCGAACGCAATGAGCGACCTATCAGCCGAGATATTTCAACAGAACGACCGTTTTTTCGCATGGTCACAGATTCTCGGGGCGTTCTTACACCGGTGGAAGTCGGTAGCATTGCATACTCTGCCGTCAACCATCCTTTCCCTTTTCCTCTCAAAAAAGGAGGGACTTTATTTTGCATGCTAACAGCACACAAAACTTTTGTCCGGCCCATCTCAAAAAGAACAACTCCAGGTGCGTAACCAAAACTATTAAAAGTTGCTTTAACTTTTCTTAAAGCATCAAACGACCGTCCGTCATGCCTTTGCATGGATCCACTCCCGCTGCGTATTATTTTTTTTAGTCTTTATTTTTTTTGCTGATCTTTTTCAACAATTATTCTCAAACGAATTCTACCGGTCTCTTTATCGTAATCAACGATTTTGACGAGAACTTCGTCATCGACTTTGTAATCCTTCATAAAAGAACGCTGCTGATGGCGTGGAATATTGGATACGTGAACCAAACCATCTTGACCAGGAACCAATTCAACGAAAATACCAAAGTCGACTAGCCTACGCACCTTGCCTTTGTATACATCTCCTGGCTCAATTTGCCCCGCCAACGTTTTAACCCAATTAACAGCCTCTTCAATATTTGCCCCTGGTGTACCATAAATCTTAACGACACCATCGCCATCTATATCAATGTTGGTACCAGTTGTTTCGATTATCTCGCGAATTATTTTACCGCCACCACCGATAACAGCACCGATTTTGTCAGTCGGAATCTTGAGCATGGTCACTTTTGGTACAAGATCAGAAAGCTCTTTGTTCGGCTCAGTCATAACTTTGCGCATTTCACCTAAAATATGCAAACGTCCCTTCTTTGCTTGCTGCAAAGCTGTTTCGAACAACTCTCTTGGCAAACCTGACTTAGCTTTAATATCCATCTGAATTGCAGTAATGCCACTATCAGTACCGGTCACCTTAAAATCCATCAGACCAAATGCATCCTCAAAACCAGAAATATCAGTCAACACAGCAAAACTACCATCCGCACTTTTAAGCAATCCCATCGCAACACCGCTAACCATTTTCTTCAGTGGAACACCAGTCTGCATAAGAGCCATTGTCGACCCACATGTTGTTGCCATCGAGGTCGAACCATCAGATTCCAACATGTCGGCTATAACTCGAATTGTATAAGGAAACTCTTCCTTTGATGGAAGCATATATTCCAACGCTGAAGCCGCTAGATTACCATGACCAATCTCTCTTCGCCCAGGCCCACGCAACATACGAACCTCACCAACAGAGTAAGGAGGAAAGTTGTAATGCAACATGAAAGACTTGTTTGTAACATCTTCCAAAAGACCTTCAACTTTTTGTTCATCCTGCCCACTTCCCAGCGTAACACTAACCAACGCTTGTGTTCGACCACGCTTGAACAAAGCAGAACCATGAGCAGAAGGCAAAAGACCAACCTCAGTTGAAATTTGTCGAACTTGATCAAAGGAGCGACCATCAACACGTTTTTTATCCGCAAAAATCATTTCGGTTAACTTGTCCTTGAGAACACCCTCAAAAACATAATCAACTAGATTTTCGGGAACATCTTCTTTCTCAATTTTTTCCTGAACATCGGTCATGAAATCCTCTTTCAATGATTTCATGACCTTTTTGCGATCAAGCTTGTCCTGGACAAAAAGATTTTTTAAACGATCATCAGACAGAAACTGATTCACCGTTTTTTTCCATGTATCCCAGTCGTAAGCGCTTGATGCTTCTTCCTTTTCTACACCAACTTCTCTTTGAATTTCCTCTTGCCACTCAACTTGCTTAACAATATTTTCGTGTGCCAAGAAAAGCGCATCAACAAACTCTTGCTCAGAAAGTTCTTTTGCCGAACCTTCTACCATGCAAACACCTTCTTTAGTGCCGGCAACAACAAGACGAACATCAGATAACTTTGTTTGTTCATGCTCTGGAGAAACAATCCATTTTCCATCTATTCGAGCAATTTCTACAACACCGACGGGCCCTAAAAATGGAATTTTAGAAATAGACAAGGCCAGAGAACCTGCAAGAAGCCCTAAAGTCGCAGGCGGATATTTTTTATCAACAGAAAGAACCGTCACCAAAACCTGCAACTGATCAAAATATGTAGCAGGAAAAAGCGGACGAATAGCTCTGTCTATTAGGCGAGAGGTTAAAATTTCATGTTCAGACGAACGGCCCTCTCTCTTAAAATAACCACCCGGAATCTTACCTGCTGCAGAGAATGGTTCCCTGTAGTCAGTGGTCAAAGGTAAAAAACCAGGAAAATCTTTTGAGGGAGCAGAAACAGCTGTCGCTAAAAGAATGGTATCTCCCTGCCTAAACCAAACCGAACCATCGGCCTGTCCGGCAACTTTACCAATCTCAACCTCATATCCAAAATCAGACAATGTAAATTTTTTTGACATTAAATAAACCTATACTAGCGATCGTCAGTTTTATCTTTTTAAACCGAGACGATCAATGACATCTTTATACTTTACTTCATCAACTCTCTCTAGATAGTTAAGTAGACGACGCCGTTTCGAGACCATTTTCAAAAGTCCCCTTTTTGAAGAAAAATCTTTGGGATTTTCCTTCATATGCTCGGTCAGCAATTTAATTTTCTTGGTTAACACAGCAATCTGAACCGGCGAAGATCCAGTATCATTGTCCGCTAACGCGAACGTTTCAACTATTTTCTTTTTTTCAACTGTACTGAGTGACATAGCTTAATCACCTAAAGATATACGTTAACATTATTTTTTCAAAAGAAGATGCTTGGTAGGCGCGAGCGGAATTGAACCGCTGACCCTTGCTACGTCAAAGCAATGCTCTACCCCTGAGCTACGCGCCTGCTTTCAAATACATCTTTCAAAAAGCCTACCACTTTATATCAGGCAGGCTTCTCCGCTTCCTTTCCTTCCTGCATACGCGCCTGCTGCTCAATATCAGATACATCCTCCCCCAGATACTTTCTTCTGAACGAAGCAACACCCGTACCTGCAGGAATCAATTTACCAACAATAACATTTTCTTTCAATCCGTAAAGGTAATCAACCTGACCGGAGATGGCTGCTTCTGCAAGTATTCTTGTTGTTTCTTGGAAGGATGCCGCAGAGAAGAAACTCTCGGTTCCTAACGATGCAGTGGTAATACCCATCAGAACAGGCTTTGCCGTTGCAACCTTCTTCCCCTCAGCCATCAATAGAGCATTAACATTTTTAAAATGTATTCGATCAACTCTATCTCCAACTAAGAAGTCTGTATCACCCTGATCAACAACACGGACCTTTCTCATCATCTGTTTCACAATAAGTTCAACATGACGATCGTTAATATCAATCCCCTGAAGTCTATAAATTTCTTGAATATGATCAACCAAATATTTTTGAACAACGTCGGGCCCTAAAATACGAAGCATATCGTGCAACACTGGTGAACCAGCAGTTAATTGATCTCCAGCAGAAACTTTTTCGCCATCAACAACATTAAGCTGCTTACCTCGCGGCACAAGATAGTCGTATGAATCAGACCCAGAAACGACCGATATTTTGCGCATTCCACGCTGCAAACCACCAAAAACAACATCGCCATCAATATCGGCAAGAATAGCAGGATCCTTCGGCGCACGAGCTTCAAAAAGCTCTGCAATTCTTGGCAAACCACCGGTCGTAATATCTTTTGTTCTTGAGATTTCACGAGGCATTTTCACCAAAACATCACCACTGCTTACCTCTTGTCCATCAGTAACATCCAAGAATGATCCTGTGGGCAAGTAATACATGGCAAGCTCTTCACCATCCTTATCAACAATGCTCAAGGCTGGCTGCCACTTTTCGTCCTTTTGTTCTAGAACTGAGTAACTGGCCTTGTTTGTTACATCGTCAAAACTTTCTTGGATAGTAACGTTTTCGATCAGATCGACAAACTTAACCTTTCCACTTTTTCCAGTCAGAAGAACCTTGTTGTGTGCATCCCACTCAGCAAGCTTTGTGCCACGCTTAACTGAAGCACCATCAGCAACAAACACAACAGAACCGTACTCCAAGCCATGTTTCTGTAGTTCACGACCGTCGCCCGACTTGATTACAATCTTTGCCTTACGACTCATGACAACATTCTGGCCATGGCGATTTTGAACCGTTCTTACCCCCTGCCACTCAACAGTACCGTCAACTTTAGCAACATAGAAAGGTTGCTCAGCCATACCACTTGCGGTACCACCAACGTGAAATGTTCTCATAGTCAGCTGAGTTCCTGGCTCACCGATAGATTGTGCTGCAATAACACCTACAGCAGAACCTACATCAACCATCTTACCCCGAGCTAAATCGTACCCATAACACTGAGCACAAACACCCCGTTTTGCTTGACACGTCAAAACTGATCGCACCAAAATTTTAGAAACGGTTGATTCTTTAATTTTTTCAATGCTGTCACGATCAACAACACTGCCCTGTTTTAACAAAAGCTCTCCAGATATTGGGTCTTTTAGGTCTGAAGCTAAAACTCTACCAAAAACACGGCCTGACAATGGATATAATGTATCGCCAGATTCGGTTAAATCTTCAATCTCGACATAACCCAACGTTTGGCAATCTTGCATAGTCACAATAACGTCCTGAGCAACATCAACCAATCGACGTGTCAAATAACCAGAGTTTGCCGTTTTGAGTGCAGTATCCGCCTGCCCTTTACGCGCACCGTGCGTAGAGATAAAGTATTCAAAAACACTCAATCCATCTTTAAAGTTATTTTTGACTGGCGTCTCCATAATCTCACCCGTTGGCTTGGCCATCATACCACGCATACCAACAAGCTGTTTGATCTGATCTTTGGAGCCACGAGCACCAGAATCCAACATCATGAATATTGGATTGAACGGCTTTAACGATCCTGCCTTATTCTCAAAGGCCTCTTCATTTTGTTGCTCCAAGTTTTTACTCATAGCATTGGCAACATCTGCCGTTGCATGTCCCCAAATACTGATCACTTTATTGTAACGCTCACCATTGGTGATGACACCATCTCTATAGAGCTTTTCAGTTTTTTGAACATTTTTTTGTGCTGACTGAACAATCTTTTCTTTTTGTTCAGGAACAACTAGGTCAGACATGGAGAACGAAATTCCCGCAACCGTTGAATGATAAAACCCAAGCTTTTTGATTTTGTCT
This sequence comes from uncultured Pseudomonadota bacterium, assembly GCA_964477815.1. Taxonomy (GTDB): domain Bacteria; phylum Babelota; class Babeliae; order Babelales; family Vermiphilaceae; genus DAOVGZ01. Next base: position 14,602 of record CAYZEO010000007.1, read on the forward strand.
AAGCAATCAACAGTAACATCGCTTCCGAATGTAAAGTAAATTGTTTCAACAAGAAACTTGAGGTCTCCTCGTTTCATCACCTTATTTGCCCATGCAAAGTCCGAACCATCAGGCAACGCTTCAAACAAGATGACCCGTCCTGTTGTTGTATCAACAATTTTTTGATCTATTCGAAGCTTGATTTTTGCATGCAAAGCCACTTTTCCATGCTGATATGCAGCAATAACTTCTTGAAAATCAGAAAATACCGTTCCTTCACCCAAAGAATTACAACGAACCTTTGTCAAATAATGAAGACCAAGAACCATGTCCTGACTTGGAACAGTATTTGGTCTACCATTTTGAGGCGACAAAACATTGTTCATCGAAATAATCAAACGTTTAGACTCTTTTTGCGCACGTTGGCTCAATGGCAAGTGAACAGCCATTTGGTCACCATCAAAGTCCGCATTAAATGCGCTACAAACTAGAGGATGAATTTTTATTGCTTTTCCATCAACCAAAGTTGGATAAAACGCTTGAATACCAAGCCTATGCAACGTGGGAGCACGGTTAAGCAAAACAACTCTATCCTTAACCGCATCTTCCAGAACATCCCACACTTCAGGATCAAGCTCCTCAACCATCTTTTTAGCAATACGAAGATTTGGTGCAATCTCACGCTCCAACAGTCCTGCGTAAACATAAGACTTGAAAAGCTCAAGAGCCATAATCTTTGGCAAACCACATTGATTCAAGCGCAATTCTGGATCAACAACAATCACAGATCGACCAGAATAGTCGACACGACGACCCAAAAGATTTTGTCTAAATCGACCTTGCTTACCACGAAGCATCTCACTCAAAGATTTAAACGGCCTACGATTTGAACCACGTACCGGTTGCCCTCTTCTGCCATTATCAATCAATGCATCAACAGCTTCCTGTAACATTCGCTGCTCATTTTTCACAATAACTGAAGGAGCTTCTATCTCCTTAAGACGCTGCAAACGAATGTTTCTATTTAAAACTCTTCTGTACAACTCGTTTAGGTCAGAACTTGCAAAACGACCACCTTCCAAAGGAACAAGTGGTCGTAAATCAGGCGGCAAAACAGGCAGGACAGTAAGAATCATCCATTCAGGTTTAATATTTGCCTGCTGCAAACCGGTCAATACTTTAATTCGACGCATTATTTTGTGACGAACAGCGACTGAAGATGTTTTTGCGCGCTCTTTTTCAAGAAAAGCAATCTCCATTCCCAAGTCCATAGAACTAAGAACAGAACGAATTGCCTGTGCGCCACTCTCAGCTAAGAATTCCTTATCATCTTCATGAGCATCCATGTAGTCAGCAACTTCAACGTTGGACAATAACGTTTTGCGTGGATACGGAGAATTACCTTGACGAACAACCATTTGAGAATCAAAGTAAATAACGCGCTCTAGATCCTTAATTGGCATATCCATTACCAAGCCTAGATAACTTGGTATCCCCTTGAGATACCAAATGTGACAAACTGGAGCATTCAGCTCAATATGTCCCATCCGCTCTCTTCTGACACGAGATTGTATAACTTCTACGCCACATTTTTCACATGTAATACCACGATGTTTCATACGCTTGTATTTGCCACAATTACATTCCCAGTCCTTAATCGGACCAAAAATGCGGGCACAAAACAAACCATCTCGCTCTGGCTTGAGAGTTCTATAGTTAATCGTCTCTATCTTCTTAACTTCGCCATAAGATAGCGACCTGATTTTTTCAGGTGACGCTATTTTCACTCGCAACGCATTAAACTGAGCGACGTTGATATATTCCCGGAAACGTTCCAGCATTCGACTATTCACCGGCTTTCTCCTTGCCACTCTTGAACAAATCTACCTGTAACCCCAAACTCTGAAGCTCTTTAACCAAAACATTAAATGATTCTGGAAGCCCCGGCTCGGGAACCTCTTCACCTCGAACCATTGCTTCATACACCTTGTGTCGTCCTGTAACATCGTCAGACTTGTATGTTAACATCTCCTGTAATGTATACGCTGCGCCATAAGCCTCAAGCGCCCACACTTCCATTTCTCCAAGTCTTTGCCCACCCATCTGAGCTTTACCACCCAGCGGCTGCTGTGTAACAAGCGAGTAAGGACCAACCGAACGAGCATGCAATTTGTCATCAACCATATGGTTCAATTTCATGACATACATGATGCCAACAGTCACTTTCTGATCAAAATATTCGCCGGTACGACCATCTCGAAGATTAAATGAACCAGCTTCTGGAAGGCCAAGATCGTTCAGCAGAGGAACAATGTCCCCATCATAACTTGCCCCGTCAAATACTGGAGTCCTGAAGCGAACTCCATATTTTGCGGTCTCTCGCCCAAGCTCCATAATTCCGGTTTTTCCATACTCTTTTTCGTATGAGTCAATCATCTGCTTACCAAAACATTTGACCAAGTGAGCTCTCACTTCCTTATGTCCTTCAGTTTCAATCATATCCTCCAGTCTATTGCCCAACTCTCGACCCGCAAGACCAAGAGTTGTCTCAAGAATCTGACCAACGTTCATACGAGAAGGAACACCCAAAGGATTAAGAACAATATCAACCGGCGTACCATCTTCCATGTATGGCATATCTTCACGATACACAATATTAGAGACAACACCTTTGTTACCGTGACGTCCTGCAACCTTATCTCCGACAGATACATGTCGCTTGGTCGCAACATATACTCGTATCATCTTAATAACACCAGACGCGAGTGGATCACCTTTTTTCAACTTAGACAATCGCTCAGCTTTTAGCCCGGAAAGAATTCTAAGTTTATTTTCGAAAGCATTCTGCAGATCCGCAACTCTTTGAGTCACTTCCTTATCTTTTACTTGAAGTTCAAAAAGTTCCGATAGAGCATATTCTACTAGCTTTTTCTTATCGTATGCTCTACCCATCAGAATTTTTTTAAGCCCCTTTTTGAGCGGCTCCTGCCCATGAAGCTCTTTAATTACTTGTGCACGAACCATGTTTTGTAAAAACACAACATGATGCTCAAAATCTCTTTCAACCTTGCGACTTTGCTTTTCAACTTCTTGTTTATAGCGCTTATCTTTTCTGATTCCACTACGTGAAAAAATCTTAACATCAACAACTGTGCCTTCTAGCCCAGGCGGAACACGCAATGATGTATCGCGAACCTCGCGAGACTTTTCACCAAAAATAGCTCGAAGCAACTTTTCTTCTGGAGAATATTGAACATCGCCCTTCAATGTTACCTTACCGACAAGAATATCTCCTGGTGCAACCCGAGTCCCGACACGGACAATACCATCATCATCAAGTCCCGCAAGTGCGGCCTCACTCACATTAGGAATATCTCTAGTGATCTCCTCAGGCCCAAGCTTTGTATCCCGTGCTTCAACATCAAATTCTTCAAGATAAACTGATGTCAAAACATCTTGTGCAACGAGACGCTGACTTAAAACAATAGCATCCTCGAAGTTGTACCCGTGCCATGGCATAAATGCAACAACAAGGTTCGAACCGAGAGCAAGCTCACCATTATCAATAGATGGTCCATTAGTTAACATATCTCCGGCAGAAACCTTTTCGCCTTTTTTGACAATCGGAACGTGATGGACCCAAGTGTTATGGCTCGAACGTTCGAATTTTTTCAATTCATAGGTGTCAACACCATCATTGATCCAATCCTCAGTTGACCGAAAACCTTTTTTATCGCAGCGAATAACTATTCTTTCTGAAGAAACATATTCAACAACCCCAGAACGTTTAGCCATTAAAACTGCACAAGAGGCGCGGGCAACATCTTTTTCCATACCTGTACCCACAATCGGAGCTTGCGCTTTGATTAAAGGAACAGCTTGACGCTGCATATTAGAACCCATAAGCGCACGAGTCGCGTCGTCATGCTCTAGAAATGGAATCAATGCTGATGAAACAGAAACCAATTGCTTTGGAGAAAGATCAATGTAGTCTACCTTATTAGCATCAACATACATGTAGTTTCCATCTTTACGGGCAAAAACCTCACCCTTTGTAAGAACTTTGCCATCCTGAGTAGCACTCGCCTGTGCAATATAACTGTCAGACTCTGCGAAAGCATCAAGAAACACAACTTCATCTTTTATTTTGCCATTAACGACAGGGCGATACGCTGTTTCAATAAAACCAAGATCGTTAACCAGGGCATATGTCGCCATCGACGAAATCAAACCAACTGTCTGACCTTCAGGTGTTTCAATTGGACAAATACGACCATAGTGAGAAGCGTGCACATCACGAATTTCGTATGTTGCACGATCTTTCATGACACCACCAGGCCCGAGAGCTGAAAGTCGTCTTTTGTGAGCAATTTCAGCCAACGGATTCGTTTGATCCATAAACTGCGAAAGCTGTCCCAGTCCAAAAAATTCTCTGATAACAGCGCTCAGCGGCTTTACGTTCAAAAGATCTTGAGGCATCAAAGCACCGTGAACATCTTGAATTCTGAATCGCTCTCGCACAATACGTTCTATGCGCAAAAAACCAAGATAAACTTGATTTCTCAACAATTCTCCGACAAGTCGAACCCTCCTGTTTCCCAAGTGATCAATATCATCCAACTCACCTTCTCCTCGCTCACGTAAGCTCACGAGATAGCGAATAGTGGCAACGATATCCTCTCTTGTCAATGCAACAACATCTTCTGGTGTAGAAAGACCAAGTTTCCTGTTGATGCGAATACGACCAACTTTTGTCAGGTCATACATGCGAGGATTAAAAAATATATTCTCTAATCGCTCTTTGATCTCTTTTACTGTAGCGTTATCGCCAGGCCAAACTTTAGAATGAAGTTCAATTAACGCTTCATCTTCCGAATGACAACTGTCATTTGCGAGAGTTAAGCCAATTGTGGGCTGAAAAACATAGCCTGATGTGGCAATTAATCTAAATTCAATTTTCTTTATTTTAGCAAACAGATCGTAATGCTCTTCTGAAAAAATTTGCCCTTGCTCAACCAACAATTCTCCCGTTTCCGGGTCAATTAAATCCTGAGCGAAAAAGCGATTAAGCAATCCTGCTTTTCTTTGCGCAAGCTTTTTAACACCATCTTTTTTGAGCTGCTCAATAATAACTTTATCAAAACGCTTGCCAAGCAAACTTTTTTCGTATTTTTCAGGAAGCATTCCCTTTTCAACACGCTGACCGACAAGGTTGTCATCAAGCTTTCTGAAAAATTCTCCCTTTTGAGCGTAGATGGTATCGAAATTGTAAAATTCGCTAATAATTTCACTACGAGGAATACCCAGCGCCTGCAAAAACACAGTAACTGGAAGTTTCTTCTTTTTGTCGATACGAACATACAAGTTATCACTGCTATCAAACTCAAAATCAAGCCAAGATCCACGCATTGGAATAATGCGAGCAAGATAATATGGACGACCTCTAAAATCTTTTGTTCTTTTGCTTTGAGAAAATATCGCACCTGGAGATCTATGAAGCTGAGAAACAACAACACGGTCAACACCATTAATCAAGAATGTGCCGAGACTACCGAGCTTGTAAACACCATCCTCTTCGTACAAATCCGCCATAACAGGCAGGTCTGCAAAAAAAATGTCCTGTTCTTTTACATCGCGAATAACGCGATCCCCCGACTCTTCAACATCCCAATTAACCAACTGAATTTTTACCCTCAGAGGCATCAAAAAGGTTTGTCCGCTTACCCTGCATTCTTCTAGAGACATGTCAAGCTTTACACTAACACGCGACATACAATTCGAGCACGTTTTGTAACGTGCCGTTTTTTTCTTGCAAAATGTACAGGTTAAATCTTTATCAAGACGAGAACAATTGGACTTCTTACATGAGCTACAGGACCACTGATAGCGCTCCTCAATGCCGGCTAGTTTCCCGCATGCACAGGCCCAATTTCCCAATTCATAACTAACGTATTCTAACGATATCTTATCATTGTAAACAATGGGAAAAATATCTCGTAAGACCTTTTCAAGGCCAATGATCTTACGCTCTGACGGCAAACAGTCAAGCTGCGCAAAATCATTAAAGGATGCGGATTGGATCTCGATCAAGTTAGGAACTGCAACTATATCCTTGATCCCCCCGAATGACTTGCGGATGTTTCCCTTGCCTATATGCAAGTTAGACATTAAGCGGCTCCTCGTTATCTACAAAAACTTCATGATCCCGTGGATCTTCTCTTAAAACAAAAAAAAAGTTTGGCGCATACAACAAAATGCATGCACCATTCTCAAAAATATCGAACTAAGAAAGTTCAACTTCCGCGCCGACCGCTTCTAGCTCTTTCTTCATGTTCATAGCTTCTTCTTTTGGAACATTTTCGCCAATCACTGTCGGAGCTTCAACCACAGCTGTCTTGGCTTCCCCAAGTCCCAAAGAGGTAACTTTACGCAATGCTTTAATATTTTTTATCTTTTCCGGGCCACCTTTTTTAAGTGTAACCTTGTACTCAGATTTTTCTTCAGCTTTTTCTGCCTCGGCTCCCCCACCCGCAGCTGGTGCTGCAGCGGCTACAGGCATAGCGGCTGAAACGTCAAACTTATCTTCCAATGCCTTAACAAAATCGGACAACTCTAAAACGGACATGTTGCCGATCTCTTCGAGCAATTTATCGAATGACTTTGATGCCATAGTCTTTTCTCCGTAAACCATTAAACGCGTTACATTCTATTATTTCGACTTCCAGTGAAGATACTCAAAAGATTAACCTTGTTTTTCTGCAACCTTTTTGAGCACCCACAACAATCTCAACACAAGCGCATTAAGAACATTCGCAAGTCCAGAAAGAGGAGCCTGCAAAGTTCCACACACCTGCGCAAGAAGCACATCTTTCGATGGTAATGACGCCAAAATCGAAATCTTATCTTTATCAATTAACTCCGAATCTAAACAACCAGCAACCAGACTAAAAGCCGGATTCTTTTTTGAAAAATCAGCAAGGGCTTTAGCTACTTGAGTAAATTCTTGAGTAGCAAAAACAACTCCAAGCTGATCTTTTAAATGATCGTGCAGATCGCAAGCCCCATCAACATCCTCTATGGCACGCTTAACAAGACGATTTTTCGCAATCTTTAACTTGCCTCCCTTGGAACGAACCTCTCTTCTCAGCTCTTGCATTTGAGCAACGGAGAGCCCTTTGTACCCAACCAGAAACGAAGCTTCGGACTGAGCGAAGTCATTCTTGAGCGTTTCAATAAGCGATGCTTTTTCCTGTCGATTCATTTAACATTCCTTGTAAAAAATCAAGATCGCAAAAACTCATCCGGGTTAACCGAAACACCGACACCCATAGTAGAGGAAATGGTCACTTTCTTTAGGAACTTACCTTTTGACGCAGCAGGCTTTGATGCAATAAGCGCTTTAACAAACGCCACCAAATTTTGGTATAGCTTGTCAGCATCGAACGAAAGCTTACCAAATGAAAAATGGACAAGACCACTCTTGTCATTTTTAAAAAACACGCGACCTTGCTTCAATTCAGACACAACCGAAGCAACATCAAATGTCACCGTGCCAATTTTTTTATTAGGCAACAAGCCCCGAGGCCCTAGCTGACGAGCAAGCTTTCCAACTTTTCCCATCACATCAGGAGTAGCGACGGCAAAATCAAACTCCATCCAGCCGCCAGATATTTTTTCAATAAGATCCTCAAGACCGGCATGATCGGCACCAGCCTTCACAGCTTCGTCCACCTTGTCACCTTTAGCAAACACTAAAACTTTTACCTCCTTGCCTCTTCCATGCGGAAGAACAACAGAACCACGTACAACCTGGTCACCCTTAGAAGGATCAATCCCCAGATTTACGTGGGCATCAACAGTTTCATCGAACTTGGCATATGCAAGCTCTTTTACCTGCGATAAAGCATCTTTTGCCGACACCTGCTGACTTGTGTCAACTTTACTCATCGCTTCGTTATATTTTTTACCATGCTTAGACATAATGAAGTTCCCACACATCAATCAACAACGTCAACGCCCATGCTTCTCGCACTACCAGCAATAATCTTTTTAGCCTGTTCAATGTCATTGGCATTCAGATCTGGAAGCTTGATTTTTGCAATCTCTTCAACATCCTTCCACGATATCCTGCCAACCTTATCAACGTTAGGCACAGATGAACCTTTCTTGACATTGATTTTTTTTAGAATAAGCTCCGACGCTGGCGCAGTCTTTGTAACAAAAGAAAAAGAACGATCCTTGTAAACAGTTATTTCTACAGGAACGGTCTCACCCCTTCTCGAAGCAGTCTGAGCATTAAATTGTTTGCAAAAATCCATGATGTTAACACCCTGCTGACCGAGAGAAGAACCGACAGGAGGTGCCGGAGTAGCGCCACCTCCGGGAATCTGCAACTTTATCTTACCCTTGATTTCCTTAGCCATAGTAGCAACTCACCTCAAACTATTGTTTCACTTGACTGAAAAGCAACTCAACTGGCGTCATTCTTCCGAAAATGCTCACCATGACCGTCAACTTTTCATTTTCACTGTCAACTTTCTCGATAATCCCCACAAACCCTGCAAAAGGACCATCTTTAACCTCAACTTCACTGCCGACGACAAACTCCGCTCGCTCGGTGGCAACAACCACATCACCCCGAACTTGCGAAAGAACTCGCTCGATCTCCTTTTTACGAAGCGGCGTTGGCTCTTTGCCTCCCAAGAAACGCAAAACACGAGGATGCGAAGTAACCAACCTAAAAGATTGCGGAACTATCTCAGCCTCCACCAATATATATCCTGGAAATAGCTGCTGGTCCTCCGGCTCATCCCCACTCAATTGAGACTTCATCTTTGCCGCCGGAACCAATACATCCCCAAAATATTGCTCAAGACCTTCATCGACGATCTGCTTTTCCAGATCGGCCTTGATCGCCTCTTCAAAACCAGCGTAAACTTGAACTACATACCAACGTTTCATGTCACCTGCCCCACAGCCAACCACTATCAACTGTAAATTTTGAATATTTGCCTCATGAGCCTGTCAAGACCCACATCAATAAGGCCTAGGTAGATGGCGAATATACATACTAAAATCAGAACCACAACCGTCGAGCCTATCCATTCGTCCATCTTCGGCCAAATGACACGTGACAACTCGAGCTTAACCTCACTTAGGAACCTGACAACATTATTCATCGCTAGACCATCGACCTTTCTAAAAATAAAAACTTTCTCTCTCTGCGTGGCAGGCCAGGAGGGATTCGAACCCCCAACCCGCAGATTTGGAGTCTGCCGCTCTACCAATTCGAGCTACTGGCCTATAAGCCTACTTGGTCTCTTTGTGCTCAACATGTTTACGGCAACGAGGGCAGAATTTTTTCAGCTTCAAAGAACCCGCTGTCCTTTTTTTCGTTACAACCTGCGTATAATTCCGTTCCTTGCACTCTGTGCAGGCTAGAAATGTGGTAACCCTATTCTTTGCCATAATTTCCCGTACCTTATCTAAGGTCCCTACTAAACATGTTATTCACCTTCTGGAGCCCGCGACCGGGATTGAACCGGTGACCTCTCCCTTACCAAGGAAGTGCTCTACCAACTGAGCTACGTGGGCACTCAACCTTTCTTTATAATCATCAGAGTAATTAAAAAAAAAGAAATTGACAACTTAATTTTCTACAAGAACAGTTCAAAAAAAACTCTGGAGCTGGCGATCGGATTTGAACCGATGACCTGCTGATTACAAATCAGCTGCTCTACCAACTGAGCTACGCCAGCCAATAATGTCTACACAACCACCCACTTACAACAAAATGGAGCGGGAAACGGGGATCGAACCCGCAACCTACAGCTTGGAAGGCTGTCGCTCTGCCAATTGAGCTATTCCCGCACTCACAGCACATTTCAAAATAAATTTCATTTAGTTTATTAAAATTACTTCCCTTAAAAAAGAAGCTTTTAATTTTTAATTAAATTTATACCGTTAACCCGTCTTCGCCTAACAGCTACCCTTCTACTATGCTCAGGACAGGCGCCGGAATTAAGAAAACTGGCCCCTCCAACCGTCTCTCCGTAGGAGCATAGGTTGGTGGCGAGAGCAGGATTCGAACCTGCGAAGGCTGAGCCAACGGATTTACAGTCCGTCCCCTTTGACCGCTCGGGAATCTCGCCAAAAATTTCAAACTTTATTCTTTTTTAATGATTCAATGATAGCGGCTTTTGACCGCAATTTCAATTTTTTTTCTTCTGTTACGATCGCAGCTCCATAAACACAAAATACTTTACTCATACTATTATCTAGTGCTATCTTGTTTACTTTAAAAAAAATTAGCATCAAACCTAAAGTAGGTAATACACTTTTATACGTTAAAAAACTCAAAAACAGTATAATTTTTCACCTCTCTTTATCAAATCATCTAATTAAAATCAGTCATTAATAAGTCGGAAAAATAATATGCTTCACAAAAAAAGATACTTGGCTCTCTTATTTTTACTCTCGAGCGGTACCCCTGATATCATCCCTATGCAATCCATGCAAAACAAAAACAACACAACCCTTTTTGATCGCCTGAAATTCATATACAAAAACAAAAAAATACCCAAAGAAAAAATAGCAAACCTTTTAGCAAAAAAAAGGTTCAACATTTTTAAATTCGGGGGCAAATGCGTTGCCGTTTCACTCAAGCATTTAGAAAAAACACACATTCTAAACTATTCGATACATAAGATGATGGATGAACAAGAAGCAAATAACGGCCAAACAAAATTAAATAATAAATGGACTGCCAATGTTAATAAAAGAAAAATCTACGACCAGAATGGAAAACATGTTGAACTAGAGATTGCGCAAATAATCCCAATCGATAGGTTCTCATATCACGACATAAAAATCTTTTTCCAGGAAAATGAAAAAAGACTCACTACAAAGAAAACAATATTTAAACAAATTCTCCTTTCTATAAGGTTAAACGATGAAGAATGGCTTGAAACTTGCGCGAAAAAATTAACAAAAATAGCAAACACCCCAAAACAATTTAAACTATTTTTGAAAAACAAAGGCATTATATACGAAATAATTAAGAACATACCCATAGATGTCCAAAACAGCGTTCTAAAAAAGTATTTCTTTTCCAACGATGGAACCCTGGGTAGCACAGAAACACTTGGCAAAAAAATTGCTCCCTGTTCTAAGCCTTTTTATATAAAGTCTAACGACATAATCATTTATCCAAGCGAAAACAAAGAAGTATTACACAGATTCGCACCTATACAAAAAAGATATTTGAAAAACATAAAACTCGGACAACCAAAAGGAAAAAGAACTATTTTACGCGGGGAGAAAAATAACCTCTATGTTGTAAACCAACCAAACACATTTCCAACCTCACCTTTTGATATGAACAACAAAACAATATTGGTCGTAAATACGAAAAACCGAAAAGTAAAAAAACACAACTTCTCTAACAAAAATATCTCCTTCGAAGGCGAGGTTAAATCACTCAAAAATGGACTCATCACTTTTTCTGACCTCTCTTCACAAAAAACAACTATCATGCAACATACCGGCTCAACCATAAAGCACAAAACCCCTTCCAAAGAACAAACTTTTGATGCAATTACACCTTCAACTCTTAGTCGAAAACTGTTTGAACTTCACAACAAAACAAAAATTGTCCTTAGAAGAAGAGACATTGTACTTCCAAAAGGAGGAATTGTGAGAAAGTGTGTTGATAACTATATAAAAATATTCCCAACGAACATGTATACAGACCACACGTTTGCTGAAGCTGTTCTTATCGCATCCTGGATGATGCAACAAAAAAAGCTCATTGCTCCTGATCCGGATCATAAAACACTGCACAATATACTTGTTGGCCTTCCTATAGAAATACTCACCTCAATTTTTGCAATACCGCAAAAAAGATTGCAAAAAATAAAAAACATCCAGGACAGGCAACTTATCGCAAAGGCAAAAAGGCTATTTAATGAAGAAACCCTGCTATACAGCACAAAACGAAATATACAAAGAATAGGAAATCTAGAAAAAAAGGCACATAGCAAACAAGCAAAAAAAGAACTATCCCGCCTTCAGAAAAAGCTTTTTAACAAGCTTCCACAAATAAAAAACAAGCTAAATATGCTCTATCAAAAGCGAAAAAAAAATAAAAAATCCTATACGACAACAAAAGTTGAAAAATTTGAAAATCCAGAGGTCATTGAGCTTTTGTAGATACGATAACAAACTCTCGTTTGTCAGAACCGCAATATTCAATATTAACGTGGCACACTTCCTTTTTTAAAAGTGGCATCACAATTTCTGGCCACTCAATAAAACTCCAGCTCCCCTCTTCGTACAAATATTCGTCAAATCCAGCAGAAACGAAATCTTTTAACGATTCAAGTCGATAAGCGTCAAAATGATAAAACGTTTCACCTTGATCGTTTTTATATGCATTTAGATAAGTAAACGTCGGACTTGTAATAACATCTTTTACGCCAGATCGCTTGAGCAGTGCACGCACTAAGGTTGTTTTTCCCGCACCAAGCGAACCGGTAAAAGTAAAAACCTTGCAAACATTAAACAATGAGTTTAGGTATTCAACAACCTGATCTAGTTGATCGAGTCCGGCAACAATTCTTTTTTCCACTTTCCCCCTACAATTTCTTAATTTTTTTCATTCGCTTGCGTTCTTTTTTTGATAATTTGTGCGCCTTGCTTGCGCGTGTTTTTCTTTCCCCCACAAAATCTTCAACTTTGCTTTGTACTACTTTGCTACCCTCTCTCATAATAGCATCAAGTTCTTCATCTTGCGTGTCCGTTGTTTTTATTGTTTCTGTTTTATTGTCCCTCTGTTTGCCTGCCGGGCTAATGGACTCAAGAACAACTCTATAGAACTCTGGCGACCGCATTGATTCGATATTCAACCTGGCCGCCGCACTGCGCAGCTCATTATCTGAAGAAATCAGCAAAATATCATGCGATTTGTGCTCTTTCAAATATCTTTTGATGTAGTGATCTGCCGTTTCAATAGCCCCTGAAAAAATCACGTACACCCCGGCAATTCGCTCTTGCACCGACCTATCGTATGGTCCACCATCAAACACTAAGATTATTTTATGTTGCCGCAACTTCGCATATCGACCAAGCTGTTCTATAAATTTTTTTCGCTCTGATTCCCTGATTTTTACAGACGGCATCGCCTGTTTTAAAACATTGTATCCATCAATGAGTAAAATCATGACTCTTTCTTTCAAGAAATACTAAGAGTTATCCATATCAACCCCTATGATAACTCTAATTTATCAATAGGAAAAACAACTGTTATCAATTGCACAATTGCAAAATAACTTGGGCACAGGTACCCTAATTACAAGGTTTGTTAATAGATATTCGGCTCTTTTGCTATAAAAAGGATCGACATGGCTCAACTGATTCAGATGCGTCAACGAATCAAAGCGATTGAAACAATCAAAAAAATTACGCATGCCATGCGTCTTATTTCCATGTCGATGCACTCGCGCCTGAGAAATCGGGCGTCTATTCTTGAAGCATATCAAAAGGAAATCGATCTGATGTTTGAAAAGGTCCGATTCGCAGCCCCAAAATGGAATAGCCCAATAATGTATCCTGAAGCTGAACCAGAAAACAATCAACTTCTTATTGTAGTTGGATCGCAAAAAGGGTTATGTGGCAACTTCAATTCCAGTCTTTTTAAAGAATTTCAACAAACTTACACTGAAGAAAAACTCAAAAAAATAAAAATCGTCGCTATCGGAAAGCATGCGATTGATCGAATGAAAAAACAGCCTGGCGCCAATATTGTAAAAACATTCGACAACTTCTCCATCACAAGACTAAACCTTATTTCCGGTCGTCTTGTTGAGCTCATTATGGAATCTGAAATACCTTATTCTTCCGTTGTTATTTTTGCAAATGCACTAAAAACCTTCTTTCTGCAAAACCCAGAACAGACAACCGTCCTTCCTTTGAGCAGAAAAATTGATGAATCGATTTCCGAATCTATGCCAAATGAACCGTACCTTTGGGAGCAAAATCCAAATGAAATTCTTAATGATCTATCGGTTCAATATGTAACATCAAAAGTTTACTACCTCCTTTTCCAGTCTCTTTTAGCGGAGCAAGCCGCGCGGTTTATCTCAATGGACAACTCAACCAGAAATGCCAAAGAGTTGCTAGAAGAAACACAGCGTCTTTATAATAAACTTCGACAAGCAAAAATTACACGTGAGCTAACAGAACTTTCGGCTAGCTTTCAGAACTAAAAAATAGTGCACCTTTTTAAAAAAAAAGGAACTGTATGAAAAAGAATTTTCTTGTCTCTCTCGCAGTTATGATAATCACAATAAATTTATACGGAATGAAAGAATTGAAGATCAGCTGCAGAACCTATAAAACAATCAAACCTCTTAAAATATCTTCTCCCAAATACAAAGAGCCTGGTGAATATCGCTCATTCGAACACAAAGCATACACAATTATCGACAATACAACGTACTACAGATATGGAAAATCCATTCTTGAAGAATGTGAACCAAATAAAACTACAAAAATTTATGAACTAAGCGAAAAAGTAATAAATAAGCTTTTGGATGAGGCAATCGAAAAACATAAAAAACATTGTTCTAGAAGAACAAAATGGATATGTTACTACAAAACAAAAGATGAATCTTGGCAACTAAAGCTAGACAAATCTCCAGATACAAAAAAAGGTAACACATGCTCCAAAAAGAAATAACTCCACAAAGATCTTCTGCAAAACAACAAGAAGTAGAAATCAAGATAAAAGTATCAGAAAACTAGAAAAATTCTTGGTCAATACTCTTGGTGTTAAAGAATACTGGCTTCAAACACGCGGTTATGCCAGCAGGCTCCGTAACCCCGACATGGAGTTTGGCGAGTTTCATAGACACAAGATGGACTAACACACAATTTCGTTTTTCTTAACAGCATTATCATACCGTTTGCCAACGGAAAGAGCGAGAAACAACCAACAAGCAACAGCTCCCAGTGAAACGGTTGTGCTGAGCGTTAAAAAAATGTTGATACCGACAATCGCACCGTATTTGCTTTTGAACAGTCCTCTTGTGGCATTGAACAATGAACCGACCGACTTTGCTCCTCTTACACCAAATGTTTCAATCCAACCTTGTGATTTGTAGCGAGCATCTTTGCTCGTTGGAATATACAGCTGCTTGACCGTCGGTTGGTTTAATGCATAATTAACCGCCTTTGCAAACACCATAATCCAAAAAACCACTGACAACGTCGGATAAAACTTTAATGTGATGGTAGCAATACCAACTAATATCGGCATGAAAATCAGTGATGCACGCATACCAAGCCAGCGCTGAATGTTATTAATTCCTAGAAGAATACACAACAGTGCAACCACTCCCGTCCACACTCCAAATTGAGAAAGATACTCTGCGTTAGCAACCTCTTGCGGAAACGCAGCTTTTGCCATTGCGTGGAAATGAAAATCAAAAATGACGACAACAGCATCGTAGATGAAAACAACCAAGAAAATACCGAGCAAGTACCAGTTGTTTGCAATCAAACGTAGTCCTTCAAAAAAACCTGCATTCTTTTTCTCTTTTTTTTCTTTTTTAGTAGTCGCACAAGCTCCTTTGTAACTACGCAAAAGTTCTTTCGGTGTCGTTTTTATAAAAATCCACATCAATGCGGCGATTCCAAACATAATAAATCCGGCAATCCCCACAATTGGCGCACTTGTCGCAAAACCAAATCGACTTGCACGCAACACAAGCGGACCAACAATATTGCCAAGTTGGCCAAAAAGATAGATTAAAGGAAAACCTCTACGAGCAGATTCAGGAAGTGTTGTATCAGTTGCAATCACCCAAAAAACAGCAATCATTAATGAAATAAACGAGTCGACATATACATACCACAACCAACCAACGAGGCGTGTAGCACTTTCAACCTCATTTGCAATCCCATAATGCGGATGAGATAAAAAGTAATAAAATACAAAAGCCAAAAGTCCATAACCACAAATCAAAATGTAAAACACTTTTTGCCGATCGTATCGATCGATCAAACGTGAATACAACATGACCAACGGAACGATAAACAAAATGGAAACAACTTTTGCCCATGGTAGTAAATCAATACCAACCGTTGCGGCAAAAATACTGTCTTTCGATGGTTTTATTCCCCAAAATGTACCAATAATACAGAAAAAAATCAGGGCCATAAAACCAAATTTTTTCAGCTCTTGCCAACTTTCAAACTTTCCCCACAAAGCGTGAGCTATACGACGGAACATCCTCCACCTTTCTTGTTAAAAAAAAGTATCTACTATTAAACTCAAAAAGCTCCAACAACCCTTTTAACAAACATACTCTTCTTTTTTCATCGCCGAGTTGTAAGCCTTTGCCACAAAAACAGCTACAAACAACCAGGCTGCAACTATTCCTAAAGATGCTAACATACTGAGCGAAAGGAAAATATTTATACCAATAGTTGAGCCATATTTCCCTTTAAAAATACCTCTCGTCATATTAATAATCGAACCACCGGACTTCGCCGCGCGACTACCAAACATTTCAATCCAACCCTGTGATTTGTATCGCGCCTCTTTTGTCGTGGGGATATAAAGCTGCTTAATCGTTGGAGCATTAAGTGCATAATTAACCGCCTTTGCAAATACCATAATCCAAAAAGCAACTCCCAAAAATGGAAACAGTTTGAGTGTAATAGCTGCAACAGCAACCAGCACTGGAGTCAACATCAGCGATGCAAGCATACCCAATCTTCGTTGAATTGTATTGATTCCAAAAAGTACACACAAAAACGAAATAATTCCTGTCCAGACAGCGTATTGCGCAAGATATCCCGCACTAGCTGCTTCAGCAGGAAATGCAGATTTAACCATCGATTTAAAATGATAATCAAAAACAACAACGATCATTTCGTATGCACCGACCATGAAAAAGATGCCAAGTAAATAGCCCTTGTTGAATATCAACTTTAGGCCATCTAGGAAACCAACTTTTTTTCTCTTTTTTTTCTTCTTTTTTTCTCCATCATGCGCAACATAACTCTTTAGCTGGTCCTTTGGCGTCACTTTCATAAATCGCCACAACAACAAGCCGGTTATAAACATGATGAGGCCCGCAAATCCAGCGATCGGACCACTGTTAGCAAACCCAAATCTGTTCGCACGCAAAAAAAGTGGCCCAACAATATTACCTAGCTGACCAAACAGCGCAATGATCGGAAACCCACGACGA
Source organism: uncultured Pseudomonadota bacterium (assembly GCA_964477815.1). Taxonomy (GTDB): domain Bacteria; phylum Babelota; class Babeliae; order Babelales; family Vermiphilaceae; genus DAOVGZ01. The sequence goes on from CAYZEO010000007.1 coordinate 31,839, forward strand.
GCAGACTCTGGAAGAGTGATATCGGTCGTTATTACCCAAAAAAGTGCAACAAGCAAAGAACCAAAACTCTCAACGTACGCATACCACAACCAACCGATGATCCGCCATGGACTCTCAACAGTATTGGCAAGACCATACTCTTGATGCATCAAAAGATAGGCAAAAACAAGAGCCAGAATTCCATAAGTAGAGATTAAAATATAAAACACTTTGTGTCGTTCAAACGTGTCGATCAACTTTGTATAGAGGATAACAAGTGGAACCATTATAACAATGGAAAACATTTTTGCCCAAGGAAGAAAATCTACCCCTACCATGGAAAGAAAAACACTATCTTTCAATGGCCGCATCGCCCAGTAAGTCCCAATGATACAGAAAAAAATAAGAGCCAAACTGAAAAACTTTTTCAGTTCATCACGACTCTCAAACTTTCCCCACAAAAAATGAACGATACGATTAAGCATCAGCTCCTCCCTTTCGAAAAACAGTATGCAAGCGGCACACAGGAGATCAAACGAATTAAAATGTTCAAAGTAGTATGTCCAAGGACGTACGCCCTTTGGAAAAAAACGTGCAAAAACGCTGATTTAACCAAGAATGGACAAAAAATTATTCTACGATGCAGAGACTCAGGAGTCAATTCTTATTCTCGAGCATCGAATTATTTACTAATTTTCAGGTGATATACCTGAGCAGGCGGAATATTCAAAGCAACCGTTTCGGAATCAAACTGAAACTGTTTTCTAAATGCCGTTATTGCACCAAAAGCCTCTAAAAATCGAGCCCGTTTCTTGCCAAGCAAAAAAAGCTTTTTAATTCTCGCAAACCCCATCAACTCAATGTAGGTCACAACTCCGCGAGGCTTGGCAAGCGACTTGTATTTTTCTATTACTGCTCCAACAAAATCAACACCAAATGTATTGTGCGGAATCGCCGAGACGATGCAATCGTATTGATAATTAGGCTGCCAATCCAGAACAGAAAGGCAATGAATATAAATATTTTTATGTTTTCCAAATTTTTGTCGTAAAACATCGCATAAATTTGAATCGATCTCTATAACATCAAGATGATCTTCCGGCCGCATTTTTTCTATGATTTTTTCTGTGACAGGCCCCGTCCCCGCTCCAATTTCCAAAATTCTAACAGGCCCTTTTGTACAATCAACATACTTTGCCATTGCACGAGAAACAAAACGTGAACTTGGAATAACAGACCCAACACCTTGAGGAGAGCGGACATACGCCGAAACAAATGACTTGCAATCACTCCAAAAACTATTTCCCACACAAACACTCGAAAATCCACCCAAGAAAATCGCGCACAGGGCCATCTTTTTTTTCATTTTTCTCCTCAAAAACATTGATGTATACGATGTATTAACAATACGGGATAAGTAAAAACTCTCACAGAGGGTAACGCCCATACACTGCGAAGTCAACAACACACCTGCAAATTCCTCTCTTTTTAAAATGACTCTCGTGGTACAATAAAAATCCTTTGAAAATTTGTACCATCTTTCATTGTTCACGAAAAAGTCTTCATGCAATCGAAGCGAATTGGATTATCATGTCAGCTATTATAGAGACAAAAAGAATCACAGACATTCTGAAGTACATCAATAATACAACGTTAGTCATTTTTGATGTCGACAATACCCTTATTGACACAGTACAAAATTTTGGAGGAACCGCCTGGGCTTATAACGTAGCGCATAAACTTCTAAAAAAAGGAATTGAACCGACCAAAGCAGTCAAACAGTCGTACACTATTTACACTGAAGTCAAAAAATTTGTTCAATTCAAACCAGTCGAGCCAGAAACGCCTGGCCTTATCAGACAGCTGCGCGAAAAAAATATCCAGGCTATGGTCTTGACTATGCGAGCGCTTCAGATGGCAAAAAGTACAGTTCAAGATCTGCGCTCAGCAGACATAGACTTTTCAAAGCAGCCCATTCATCACGAAACAGTGACACTTGAATCCATGGCAGGCTATGCGGAAGGAATCTTATATTCAGGACCGATGCTGAGTAAAGGAGAATGTCTTACCTCTTTTCTTGATACCATCAGCTACAAGCCTGAATATATTATTTTTGTGGATGATTCAAAACAACAGGTTGAAAATGTTCACACAACATTAAACGAACGTGGAATTAAAAATCACTGCATTCGCTACGGAGCCACCGACGAACGAGAAGCATCTCTTGATCATGAGCAGGCGAATATAGAATTGCGAGACGCCATTGGAGAGGAACAATACAACAGAATCTTTCAAAAACTTTTGTAAAATTCACGCAAAATAACAAGGCCTACCGCTTCATATCTCTGTAGAAATTTTCGTGTGAACCAATCGCAAGCATGATCAGCTGCAATTCTGATTCGTAAAATTCATATGCTAATAAGGTCAGCTGTTTAGCCATCTTAAACTTGTAAACATAAACCCCATTTAAATCCCCCTTTTTCATCTCCCCAACTGACGGATCCTTGGCAACAGTTTTAATCGCATCATCCAGCTCTTGCCGTTGTTTCTTGTGTAGCTTTTTTACCTGCTTTTTAAAGCGTGGTGTTTGCAAAATTTCCATAGCAATCACTCCGAATCAAAGGAGTACGCTTCTAACTTCCCTTCTTTGGCCTCTTCATGAGCAATCAATATGTTTTTTATAAATTCATAGGTTAAATCAGGGTTCTCTTCTGCAATTCTTCCAATTTTCGCCCAGTGCTCTATCTGGCCAGCTATCGAACGGTTCAATGCTTTTGACATAATTTTTGCCTCAGAAACAATATCCTCTGAAAGCTTAACTGCCGTCGCCATGATATACTCCTTCTAACTTTAAAATCGATCAACTATATAAACCAAAATAGAACCAATTGCAACCTTTTGCAACCACTACTCTTCTCCTTTTTTCAAAGCACTTTTCTTTTGCTATCTTCATAATTCCATAAACAAAATAACGAAAGGTCATCATGAAAAAAGCAAATCGAACCATACTCTCTCTTTTTTCTTTATCTTTCCTTTTTGGAAGCACTCTCACACATGCGCGCGGCGGCAACAACTACCAACCAGATCCAATGTCAAATGTCAACTATCGTTATGCGTTTGATCAGAAAAAAATTCATCAACGATTCAAAGATTTACTCATTGCACAAGGTTGTGCGGAAAATCTATTTGACCATAGTTCAGAAATTGAGCAAAAAGAAATCGACACTCAAACACTAGACAAAAAAGAAAAACATTTCCAAAAAGCGTGCCTTCAACAACTGAGTTCTGCACATCGATGGGCACTGGCAGAACCGGCAATTGCAAGTTTAACAACGCTGGGGATTATCACCGTTGCATCAGTCATTGTCACAAAAATGCTTGATAAGGATTCTTTTGGTGGCAGTTTTAGTATCTTCAACTCGATATTTGGGCTCGTCTTTACGCTTGGCGACCTTGCTCAACACGGCTATAAATTCTTATTTCCTCAGCAGTCAGCGCTTGCTCATTTGGAAAAACAGTTTGCCGTTAATCAGCGCTTTATTCCCAAAGATCTCTGGCCTGTAATCATTGAAAAATTCACACTCGCACAACAAAACCAGTTTGAACAAAGAATGTGCATGAACTTTCTTGAATTCACGCTGGGACTAACAACCTACAAACCAAAACCGTTACCGAAAAATACAGCCAATTCAATTGAACAGATTATTCAAACGTTACATAAAAAAATTGATCAATTTTTTGAAGATTATCAGTTGGAAGGTACCGAAAAATCAATTCAAATTATCAAAGTAAATGTCAGCAAATTTATACTGAGCCTTATTGAGCAAAAAGACCACACGCCAAGGTATATTTATTTTCATGGCCCTGCAGGAATAGGCAAAACATATTTTGTTGACAGGCTGAGCAGATGGGTAGAGGAACTGATTCCGGGTGGCGTTCGATTTGAAAGCATGATCATCACAAGCGCTGAAGAACTTGAAGGCCGAAACAGCCCAGGTACGATTTTGCGTGTACTGCGAAATCAAATGAAGGCAAATAAAAGAGGCTCAGTTATTTTTATGGATGAAGCAACCTGGTTGAATAACCCCGGCATGGAGAGCGCAGCTAAACGTACGTTCAACTGTGACCAGTCAAAAATCAGTACTTCTTATTTTGGCGACGGCATTGACGGTACCGGCATCAAACTGGACGCACCACCAATGCTTATTTTTGCTGCAAGTAATGATGAGATTAAAGATCCGGCACTCAAAAGTCGATTCGATGTTGTTAACTTCCCAATGCCCAACCAAACTGCACTTGCCCGACATGCACAAATGGTTGCAAAAAAAAGCAAACTGCTAACAACATCAAACATTCCTGATGAAATAACAGTTCAGAGTTGGATTGATTCCGAAAAAATAGATAACTTCAGAGAAATTGAAGCAAACATCGAGCAGTTCAGTTTATTGCAGTAAAAAAATGGCGGCCCAGAAGGGCCGCCACAATCATTCCATTCTGATTCATATTGGTTTATCACTATTTTTTTTTGAGAATTTGATTTGTTTTGACTTAAGTTTTTTGGTCTTTAAAACCATTCATCTCCCGATACAGGAGACAAGAGCTATAATAATAATCGCTTTCGACAAATACTTCGGGACCTTAAACTTCCCAAGCATTTGATTTCCATTTTTAATCTTTTTCTGTCTTTCTTTATTCTCCTTGGACCAAATTTTCCTTTTTAGTAATTTCTTATATCCATTAGAATGTTTACCAAAATCAAACAGAGCATTCGTTTGAAAAGAAGAAAACAGTAAAAAAATGGAAGCAAGAAACAAAAATTTTTTCATAAAACATTCCGTCCTTATTAGGATCGTAGATAGACTTTGCGCGCCACACTAGATACATCATTTTCTTTGAACTTTAAATTTTTCAATCATCCCCTCGTCTATACATTTCAACTTGTCAGAATCGACAATTGTATATTCGGGGTTAATCCAGTGTTCTTTAAACTTTATAAATGGATCATCTGCAGGATTTTCCT
>CAYZEO010000008.1:0-31032 GCA_964477815.1 uncultured Pseudomonadota bacterium
ATATTTTTTTTTTGAAGGCTGCGACAAAATTTTGAGTATTAATGGCGAGGTAGTGAGAGTCTTGTACTGTTCATCATAAACATCATAATACGTAAATTTTTGCTCTGGCAACTCCCACTCGCCAGCCTCCATGCCTTGCACAATAAATTCAAAAGTTTTTCTTGTAAGTTGATCGCGCTTGTTACCTTTTTCAACATGCTGCTTTGAACTGTATGACTTAAAAACATTCGGAAGATTTTGCAATTCAAGATTGAGGTTATCAATATCAGAATCACCGTCTATTGAAAGAGAAACAACAATACCATCACCTTCACGAGCAACTGCCTGATTAACTGTTGCGGTAAAATTTTTAAATTGACCAACTGCATCAACTATACCCGAATATTCCGGCAGCGCTTTTACATTTATTGTCAAAGCATCGGAAAATATTCGCTCACGCTTCTGCCTAGCTTGAAAAAATGATGCAAACGCAGAAAAATAATCATCTTCTGCTCGATAAGCAACATCAACATAACAAGATGGAATCGTCAGCCTGCCAGGCTCTTTTGGAAAAAATTTCCAGCGCCACTGCGCATAGCTATACTGCTTTCCATTTATATGCTCCACCCCTTGCCTAGGCTTTGCCTTATCGAGACGAACAAACCCATCAATTGCAGGATCCGTTACAGAAGTAATTGAGACATCTGGCATCGAAGTATAAAACGTAATAGTTCCTTCTAACCTTTGCCCAGCAACAACTTGCTCATTGTCGACCGAAAACTTCAAAAACATTGTATCATTACTCTTGCTTTCACTTTTCTTCTGTGGAATTTCCTGATGACCAACTTTAATCTTTAAAATATTTGACTCAACTACCTTATTGCCATTTTGTACAACTGCCGGACCGAGCGAATACACCCCTTGTTTATCCGATTGCGTCGCATACAGATACTTTACTGTAGATCGATTGTTCATCGTGCTCATCTGATAAGAGGTTCTGTGCATATCAAATGACCGCGCACCCTTTATTGTAGGGTCTGCAACGTTGTTTTCTACACCTTGAACAGCAATCTCAACTGTAAAAGGTTTTCCCACCTGCACCTGCTCTAGTTCGTATCCATGCATATCTAAAACACGCATATGCACCTGAACATTTGCTTGAACACAAAAAACAAACAAAAAACACACAAGCATAACGCTTGTATTAATAATTGTTTTGATTTTTATCATAACTCCCTGCCGCCTGTTTTACGTGCGCTGCCATCATTTTTTTATTTGCCTGTGCATCATTTTTTTCTATTGCTGCCAAAACACGCATGACTTGTTCATCCCACCTCTTTTCTTGCCCTGAGGCACCACGTTGCTTATTCTGATTATGAGTAGATTGTTGCTCATTGTTTTTTTCTTCAGAAGGAGAGTTGTCATGCCCACACTTGCCATCGTCCTCCTGCTTGTCCTGCTTACTATCAGAATTGTCAGGGGAACCACATTCTTGATTCCTCTCACTTTCTTTGTTGGGCTGCTTTCTATCCTGATTTCTCCCCGAATCTTGCCGATCTTTCTGCTGTTTACTGTCATCAGAGCCACTCTCGCCCTTTCTATCATCGTTGTTTTGTTGCTCGGGCTGTTGCTTCTGTGAGGAATCGCTCTTTTTTTCTTCTGATTTATCTTTTTTATTCTCGTCTTTGTTTTTGTTATTTTTATCTTGCTTGTTCTGTTTATCCTGCTTGTTTTTGTCGTTATTATTTTTATCTTGATCATTTTGTTTTTCCTGCTGTTGCTTCTGATTTTGATCCTGTTTTTTTTGTTGTTCAAGCATTTTTTTCACAATCTCAAGATTGTGTTTCGCTTTCTCATTTTCCGGATTAAGTTCAAGCACGCTTTCGTACTGTTTTACTGCATCCTCTAATTCTTTCAGTTCAACACAGGTGTTACCAAGATTAAAGTGAGTACGCTCTTTGAGTTCATGAGTAACATCATCGCACTCTACGACATTATTAAAATAAGCACGCGCTTTTTGAAATTCTTTTGTATTAAAAGACGCAACACCCGCATCATACAACAAGTCAGACTTGCCGGGATTGTCAATGGTGAGATGAGCAAGTATGTCGCCCGCCTTTTTCCAATCACCCTTCCCAGCTGCAAGCGAAGCAAAATCCCGCTCAAATAAACCAAAACAAATCGAAGAAAAATTTAGAAAAATAACAGTACAAATGATTTGTTTTTTCATAGCAGCCATTCAAAAGCAAAACATACAAAACTAACAGCTAGAAAATACGGATATTTTTCCTGCAGTGTGCTCAATTTTTTATCTCCAAACCGCTCCTTTTCAAACTTTTGAACAGACCGAACAAGCGTTTTTACATCCTGATCATCATGCGTTGCCCGCAAATACTTTCCACCGGTTTGTTCTGCGAGATTGTGTAAAATTCCCTCGTTGAGCCGTGAAATTATAATTTTACCTTTGTTGTCTTTTTGATGCCCCAACGATTTTCCGTCTTTGTCAAAAATCGGGATAGGTCCACCATCAGGAGTTCCTACTCCTACTGTAAAAATAGTAAGCCCTTCTTGCGCTGCTTCTCTACGAACTCCTGCAAGATTACTTGAAAAGTCTTCACCATCCGTAAACAAAACAAGAATTTTACTTTTTCTTGTCGGCATCGATTTAAAAGAATAAAGCGCCTTTTTAATAGCTTGATCAATCGCAGTTGTACCCGAAGATATTGTCTCAACATCAAGCTGATCTAGAAACATAAAAAACGCTGAATAATCTTGAGTAAGCGGACATTGCACACATGTAGATCCAGAAAACAAAATCAAGCCAACTCGCTCGCAATCCAAATTATCAAGCAATGATTTTACTTTTTTCTTCGCAAACTCCAATCGGCTGGGTTTGTAATCGGAAACGAGCATACTGCGAGAAATATCAAATGCTATAAACAGATCTCGCCCGGCCTGCTGCACAACCTGATCCTTTTTACTCCACTGTGGACGAAGCAAAGCAAGAAACAAAAAAATAACACCAACACTCATAAGCACCGTCTTAATTACAAGCTTGTAAAAAGAAGTATGTGACAGCAAACTTTTTTCCCGTGACATAACAACAAGCTGGCTAATCGCTTTACGAACGCGCTTAAACCGCCAAATTAATAATACAAAAGCAGCAACGACCAAAGGAAGGAGGAAAATATTTTCTAAAGCCGCCCAGGTTATGCCTAAAAAAACTGTTTTCATATACCAAACCATATAAGCGATGAAAGAATAATCTCAAGAAAAACAAATAAAAAAACCACCCATAAAAACGGCATAAATAGTTCTTTATAATTGCTAAACACATCCGTTTCATATTCCGTTTTTTCAAGTTGATTAATCGTATCGTAAATCTGACGCATATCTTTTTGGTTTTCAGCTAAAAAGAATCTACCACCCGTTTCGCGTGCTATCTTAGTAAGCAAAGCCTTGTTGACCTTCTGCATTCTGACCGGACCATAAAAAGGATGGGAAACAAATTTATCCTTATCAGAACCAATACCAACAGTATAAATTTTTATCCCCATTCTCTTTGCTACCTCGATCGCAACATCGGGAGACTCATCATTCGGACTCGGATCCCCATCAGTCAAAACAATTATAACCTTGCTCTTTGATTTGGAATTTTTCAATCGATTAGCCGCTGTCAAAATACCCAAAGACAAAACAGTTCCATCAGGATCAATGGAACCTATTTTCAAATCCTTGACTATCGATACCAAAATATTTTTATCAGCTGTAATTGGACAACGAGAAACAGCATCCTTTCCAAAGATAACGAGTCCTATCGGATCGTGCATACGTTTTTTTATAAATCTGATTGCCTCCTGTTTTGCAGCTTCGATTCTCGACGATTTCTCCTTGCCGTAATCACAAAACTGCATGCTCCCAGAAACATCAAGCACAACAATCATATCGATGCCTTCAACCAGCTGGGATGAACGTGAATCAACAAGTTGAGGACGGCCAATCAAACACGCAATCGACACAAGAACAAAAAAACGAAGCAATAAAAAAAACGTCCGACGCTTGTGTCTGCTAACAAACTTGTGTGTTTTTAGCACAGAGCCAAGGGAATAATTGTAAACCGGGTACCGGAACCATTTTAAACGAAGCAAAACAAAAACAGTAACGGAAAAAAGTAATAAAAACAGAATCTGTGTATTGGTAAAACGGAAAAAATATTCCACAGTCAACTTCCAGATTTTTTTGCCTCTTTAACAAACCATTGATGCACACGTTCCTTAAATGCATCCGCATCTTCGTCCTTGCCCAGATAAAACGGCTTTCCGACGACAACTTTGACCGGCTGTCGATTAACAAAAAACGATCCTGGGGGGTACACTTTATAAGTATTAAAAATCATGATAGGCACCACAGGTCGATTCGTGTGCTCTGCAAGCATAACAAATCCACCAAAAAATTCACGCACACCATTATCTTCTATGTATCGCCCTCCTTCAGGGAATACGATTGCATGTCTTCTTTTGCCCTTCACTAAATCGATTGCCCTTTTTAAAGAGCGCATTCCCCGCTGTGGCGTTGACATGTCTATTAAAACTGCCATTCGACGGACAATCGGAGCGAGCCAGGAACGACCAAGTTCACTTTTAGCAAGCCAAATATGTGGAAAACTATCAAGAAGTGAACCAACAAGTGGAATATCCATTGCCGATTGATGATTCGCCACAATAATTGCCGGCTCATTCGGAATATTCTTTTTTCCTACAAAGGTTATCGGAACCATAGATGTTTTAAGTGCTGCTACATAGAAAATATGAGATAGCCAGAAAAAAAACTTGTTATCATAACGCCAACGAGCTGGAAGCAATGTCATCAAAAGACAGGGAATCCCAATAAATAGGATCACAATAAAAAGCAAAAAATAAGAGACAATCGACCTTAATAATTTACCCAACATAAATAGCTCCACTACTTCGTCAAACTATTTAAAATACAATTTCGGCTGATCGTGTATCTTTTTGGTATAGAACGTTGCTGCGAATGAGACGGGAATAACCGTCAAAAAAACAATAATATGTGCTTCCAACGGCACCAAAAAGGAATAATGTGAAAGAAAAATAAAAACATGTTGTACAACAAAAAAAAGAAATCCAGTTATCAACGAAATAACACAATAAAAAGGCAGCCCATACACGACCAATTTCAATGCACGAAAAAAAGAAGCAAAAAGATCATCCAACCCCCCACGCGAATCAAAATAAAATAAAAAAAGCGAGGAAATAAGTATAGCAAGAAGGGGCGAAGATACCCATAAACAACAGTCATAACCACTAGTGTCACCAACCAAAGCATCTGATTTGTCAGCAACAATAAAAAAAACAGTTAAGTAGGTTGCAAGAAAAAGAATAAAACCATAAAAAAAATGAACATAATAACTAATAATATATTTGTATGTTTTTCGTTTTTTTGATGGACGAACACACAACAGAATCCCAAATAAAAGTATAAATTTAAACAATGAACAAATAAATCCAAAGGGATAAAAACCCGGAAAAATAAGAAAATAAAAAAAAGCATCAAAAAGAAAACTTAAAATGAAAATCGGACCAAAAAGCTCAAGCCACGACCAATAGGTAGCTCTAGCAGCGTTAAGTGAAACAAGTGCAAACAACTTAAAGTTTCGTGGGTGAAAAAACTTTAGCGAATCCTTCCATGACTGAAGTAATTGCATATTTACCCTCTCCGTCTATACTAAATACCACATTTTAAGCTAAAATTTGCTTTGAAAAACAACAATAATAAAGGAAAAACACCATCAAAAAAATGCTAGCACATCACCACATGCAGCACAAGAGCTCAAATACGTTTTATATAGCCAAACAAAATATATTTGACTTTTAGAAAATAATAAACTTATTATGAAACTATGGCGACATCGTCAAATGTTTGTCACAATGCGCAATAGGTATTGTGTTTGGTTAAAAAATGGTGTTGGTTGGTAAAGTATGCGATATGTATGAAAAAAAAGAAGCTTCTCATCGTTGAATCCCCGGCAAAAATAAAAACTATATCCAAATTTTTGGGTAAGGATTTTAAAATTATGTCCACAGTTGGGCATGTTAAAGATCTACCAAAAAAAACGTCTGGGGTCACAATCAATGGCAGCATCGACATTGAATACGTCATCCTTGATGGAAAAGAAAATACCGTTGCTCAAATCTGCAGAGAAGCATCTGGTGCTGAGACTATTTATTTGGCACCTGATCCCGACCGTGAAGGTGAAATAATTGCTTGGCATATCGGCCAAGAAATTGCCAAAGTGGTTAAAGATAAGAAAAAAATCAAACGAATCACATTTAATGAGATTACGGAACCCGCAATTTTGGAGGCTATAGAGAATCCATCAACTGTAGATCTGAAAAAGGTTGCCGCACAACAAGCTCGACGGGTCCTTGACCGGTGGGTTGGTTATGAAGTTTCACCTATTTTATGGGAAAAAATTACACGAGGACTTTCAGCAGGACGCGTACAATCTGTTGCCCTGCGTCTCATTTGCGAGAGAGAACAAGCAATTAGAGACTTTAAACCAGAAGAATACTGGAGTATTCAGGGACTATTCAAGCACACTAAGGCAAAAATTAGTGCTGCTCTCACTCATATTAAAAAGAAAAAAATCGACATTAAAAACAAAAAAACAGCTGATGATGTCGTTAAAAAACTGAAAAAAACAGATTTTATTATTGATTCTGTAACAGACAAAAAGCGGGCAAAAAACCCGCTTGCTCCGTTTATGACCAGCACTCTGCAGCAAGCTGCATTCAACCGGCTCGGGTTTACGGTCAAAAAAACAATGTCTGTTGCTCAAAAGTTGTACGAGGGCCTCCCTCTTGATGATCCTAAAAAACCGGTTGCGCTCATTACCTATATGCGTACCGACTCTAAGCGAATTTCCGATACGGCCCTGAAACAAGTTCGCGGATTTATAAAAAAAGAGCATGGAAAGGATTATTTGCCATCCTCAGCTCGTTTGTACACAAAAACAAAAGGTAAAGCGCAAGATGCACACGAAGCGATTCGTCCTATCAATGTTGTAATGACACCCGAACGAGCAGAAAAATATTTACCTCGTGATGCAGCGAGACTGTACGAGCTGATCTGGAAGCGATTTGTCGCGTGTCAAATGACATCAGCCCAATACGCGCAAAGACAGGTTGTTATTCAGGGAGGAGATTTCACCTTTAAGGTAACGGGCTCAACTCTTATTTTTGACGGATTTTTAAAGGTTTATAAGGCCGATGAAGATGAAAAAGATATAAAAGTAAAAATACCAAAAACAATCAAGGCTGGCGACTCTGTTAAATTAGAAAAAATAGATCCCAAACAACACTTTACACAGCCACCTCCAAAATATACCGAAGGTTCATTGGTCAAAGAAATGGAAAAAGAGGGAATAGGTAGACCAAGTACGTACGCCGCAACCCTCAACACTATTCAAGCACGTGCATATGTCACACGTGACAGCAAAAAGCGATTTACACCAACAGAACTTGGATTCACGGTTACCAAAATGTTAACTGAAAATCTGCCCAAAATTATGAACATCAAGTTCACTGCACACATGGAGGAGGATCTGGACAAAATTGCTCAAGGAAAACTCAAGCGTGACAACCTTCTGCGAGAGTTTTACGAAACATTCCAAAAAGATCTAGAAAAATTCCGCGGCACAAAGAAAAAACGAGAAGTACAAAAAACAGATGTTTTATGTCCAGAATGCAAAAAAAACTATCTGGGCATACGTTTTGGAAAAACGGGAGAATTCTTAGGTTGTCTAGGTTACCCTGACTGCACGTTCACTTGCAACTTCGAAAGAACTGAAGATAATAAAATTCAGTGTATTGAAATAGAAAAACCAAAAGAACTCGATATTAAATGCCCAAAATGTGGCAAAAATCTTCGACAAGTTGTTGGAAGATTCGGGCCGTTCATAGCGTGCTCTGGCTATCCCAAGTGTAAGTATGTCCACCGAGAAAAAGCCAGTTTCAAATGTCCAAAAGATAAAGGGGACATTGTAAAACGTAAATGGCGAGGCGGCACCATTTGGGGTTGCTCAAACTACCCTAAATGTAAGTTCGCCGTTTTTGGTGAAATAGAAGAGATTCCATGTCCAAAATGTAAGTTGCCATTCTTGTCAAAAAAAACAGACAAGGATGGCAACGTCACACTTTTTTGTTCAGATAAAAGCTGTGGGTATATCAAGAAGTAGGATTACCCTACCACGGTCTTTACAACTTCAATTAATGTTAAGATCTTTTTTAGAATCAACACCTAAACTTTCTTGACAGTAGTCAGTAAAATCTTTGATAGTTCGAGAAAATTTTTGATTTACTGAACCGTTTTGCGGGCTTGATATTCCTTTGTATTTTGCAGAGTATTTTTTGATGTCAGCAATCATTTTTTTGTACAAAGAAAGTCCACGAATCTTTGTCGGAATGTGACTTTTTTTTCTGAGTAATTCAATGTTTGTACTCAATGATTTTTCCTGCTTATTTAGGTCTTGATATTGGAACACCTTTTTCCACGTAGCAAGGGGCATCCTATTATTCACAAGCTTTGATTCACCTATCTCTTTAACCAAGATTCCTATCTTTGCCTTTATTGATTTTCTTTTTTCCAAAAGTTTTTTTTCTTTTTCCGATAGCTTTAGGCATGCCTTCTTTGTTACTAAAGCCTGCTTTTTGAAATCTCTAGAGGTATTTTCAAATTTTCTGAATTCCCACTTCTTAATCAATAGACAACCAACTTTGTAAATATCTACAAATGGCATACAAATAAAATTGGTAAGGGAACTAAAAAAACCTGCCTGCATGCTTCCAGCCTGTAGGATAAGCATCATAGTACCCAAAACAACGGTTTTTCTTCTCTTATTCATAACAAACCTCCATTATTAAACAATTTAAGAACACACTAACCTTAGTATTACAAATTGAAATTAACTTGCAAGGGGGATTGCAATTTGCCTTCTAGAAAGCCTTATAGGGTTTTTTCCCTCCTAAAAATCAACTGATACTGCCTGCCAAAAGGCCCTTTGATCAGGCCGATGTCGGCAAATCCACACTTTTTAAGGGCATGGTAGCTTCTTTTATTGCTCACATCAACATGGGCCTGGAAAAAACAACGATTCGTACGCGCAAAATATTCCTGTGCTGCAAGGCGCAAAACTTCTTGATAACGCCCACCACCCCAGAAACCTTCATTCAACCAGCTGTAAAGCTGGCTCTTTGTTTCTTGATAATCACGTATTTCTACCGCGCCGATAAGCTCATCATTTTTTGCATCAAAGACGCAGAAAAAAAACGTTTTTCCGTTCTTTTGTTTTTTCAACCTCGTTTTCAAATAATCTCGTTCTGATTCAACACAGGACACTCGCAAACATTTTCTAACTACCGGCGAAAATGCAACAATATAATCTGCGAAAAAGGCTTCTTGGAGCTCTCGCAAACAAACAAGTCTTCCCTTCAATACTCTGTTTGCCATCCCACTCCCCCAAAATAGACAATGATTTATACACTCATCATATTATTGAGAGTAAAACTGAAAAAAAACATGAATCAATAAATTAACACAAGTTTAATATGAGGAGGCCCTAGATTCTGTATGGTTCGATACGTTTTTTGTTTTAACTCTCGTCAAAAACTTGAGTAAAAACAAAAAACACTCACCACGAACGGGAAAGAAAAATTATAGAGAAAATCCTCCCCCCGTTCGTGGTGAGTGACGCTCGATTCAGGGCGTTGTATCGAACCATACAAAACATGTAAAATCCTTTTATAAACTTAAAAATTAAGATTCTTGTATCGAGCTCATGTTAAATAAAAACAAATTTTTATTTTTTTGCTAAATACAAGAGGAGAAAGCGCTCGCAATCGCTTGGTCTGTTTTTTTTGACCATAATCAAAAGAACACCAGCCCTGCACAAGCTGAAAATCCAAATCGTGTGAGTCTAGATGCATAATCTTTTTGCCATTACTGGTTAACCTCCAGATCTGACCAGTTTTTTGAACATCAATTTCTGGAGAAAGGGTAAAATTCCAGCAACCTCTACCTTCAAACTGCCCATCTCCTTCCAAATTTTTCGCCTTCAGCCAAACATCTTCAAGAGTTATAACTGTTTCTTTTTCATCAAGTAAAATGGTACGACGCGCTTTCAGTCCAAGTTGTTCGTACAGCGAATGTTCTGCAGTTATTTTATTTTTCTCAGAACAGGTATCACTCTTTTTTTCCGGCAAACCAAGGGCAAACAAACGCTCATCAAAAAAAGTGGGCTCAATACCATCAACATAAAATGTGTTGTGCGCAGAAACAGAACGAAAATAATTACGCCATACAGACGACGGCGTGTAAATAAAGCTACCTGGATCAACAAATACCGAAACTCCATCAACTGCAAGAGTAATACTCAAAGCATCATTGTGAAAATGGCCCGAGGGTTGCCGCCTGTTGTAAGCATGATGCCGTATCGTGATATGCCACTTTTTTGTTTTAATAATCGACAATCCAAACTCGGGAAACTGTTTTTGTTTTTCATCAGTTTTCTTTTTGAAAAAGTTAGTTTCAAAAAAATCGCCGGTCATTTCCATTTCCCGTTCGTGGTGAGTGCCTGGCAAGCCATCGGCGAAGGCAGGTGTATCGGACCATTCAAAGTCTGTGATAGACGAGATTCCTGTGTATAAAATTCTGCCCGAATCATTGTCCCCCACAGTAACCATCGGTCCACCATGCGGCGTACACCAATCAATAAATTCAAACATTTTCTGCATTTTTTTTTCAAACGTTTCTGACAAAATAAAATTGTTTTTTTTGCACAGCTGTAAAAACAAATAAAACAGTTCTGTCACCAGACAATGGTACGACGTTGAACCTTCGTAATCAGTTCCTTCATCAAAAATCTGCTTATCAAATTCACTCAAAATTTCTTGATAACACCACTCGTTTTTTTGATCAACCCCTGACAAGTCTCGGAAAAAAAAACTGAGAAAAAAATAGCCAACAAGGTCAGAAAGATAATGATTCGATGTCAACGAATCGTACACTTCCCAATTATTTTCCAAATAAAAAAAATGATCGTACAACGAACAAACAAATCTCTCCCAAAATGACTTTGAAATAGCAGCCGAGTCTTTAAAATAGTAAAATGCGCAAATCCAATTGATCGCACGAATTGCTACTTCCATAGGACAACACCAATTGACTCCCAGCATAAAAGGATTTTTTTTTATCCAATCATCTGTTTGCGCAACAAATGCTTCAACATATTTTTTTTGACCTGACTGAAAAAAAACTTGTCCCAAAACCGGAAAATGATAGCAACGTGAAAGCTCCCACGGAACTTTAATATCTTTTTTCAATTGATCTGACTGGCCAGATTGAATTGTTATATCTTGATAAAAAGAATGGGAGTCAAAAAAACAATCCGCTTTTTGATCTTGCCTATGCAACCGGAAATCTTTGTGCCACTGAATATCAAAAAAACGGACGGGGCCAGAACCCAAAAGATCAAAAACATTATTGGCAAAACAATCTGCTTTTTCTTGCAAACCTTTTAGGTGACCGAGAGGTTGCACAATCTCGTCGGGAAAAAAAATTTCGATATTATGCTTTAATTTTTCAAAAAAATGGGGGAACTGATCGTCGGTTCTGTGTTTGTCCGCAATCTGTTTCCACACATGATTCGCACTCTTTTTTTCCGCTTTATATTTCCAGTATGTGTAAAATCTTTTTTTATGCACTCTATTTTTTATGACGGAAAAACTTGCACGCGGCCCGAGTTCAACCACCCTTTTGGCGTAGTGAAATAGTTTTTTTAGTTGCACCCACTACTCTCTTTCGATACGCCTATTAACTACCCTTCGATAAGCTCAGGACAGGCTTTTTTTTGTTACCGCAACCGTGTTCCATTCGGCACAGGAGCAGTCACTGTCACACGCTGCAAGTTGCCTTGCTCATCCTCAACAACAAGCATCATCCCCTGAGATTCTGTGCCCATCATTTTGCGCGGCTTTAAGTTCAGAACAAAAACACCCTGCTTGCCAACCAAATCTTCTGGCTTGAAAAACTTTTTAACGCCCGCAAGAATCTGTCGCACTCCAAATTGACCACAGTCGACTTGTATTTTGAGCAACTTTTCTGAGCCTTCCATCTTTATAACTTCCTGGATGGTACCAACAGCAAGAGCAACTTTTGCAAAATCTTCAATTCCAATAAATTCATCTTTCTTTTCTTTTTCTTGCTTTGGCTCAACCTTTTTTTGCTCTTGATCTGCTTCTTTTTTTTGCTCTACTTTTTCAAAAAGATTGTCCACTTTCTTCAACATAAAATTTTGACTCCAGTCATTCAGCTCACTTAATGTATTTTTTTTCTTCTGCAAGGAGATCCCTAAACTTTCAAACAGCTGTTCCATTTTATTTGGCATCACGGGCCACAAAAGTGTTCCAACTGCACGCAAACTATGCGCGGTAGCGCTTAACACCTGCACAAACAGTTCCTTGTCCTGCTTGGCTAGTTTCCAGGGCTCTTGAGAATGAAAGAAAGCATTAACTTGGTTGATATATTTCCACAAACCGGCAAGCGCAACATGGAAAGCGTAGTGCCCCATCTGTTTTTGAAATTCAATGATGGTTGCCCTGCATTCATTTTGCAATTTCTGCGCAGCATCAAACCATTTTTTGGGAGCAGGCAATTCACGTGCATCATATTTGTACGCAAGAGTCACCATTCTGTTGAGCAGATTGCCAAGATCATTTGCTAAATCTGAGTTAATTCGCTGCTCGAGGTCTTTCAAACTAAAATCTCCATCTTGATTAACTGCAAGTTGACGTAAAAGATGGTATCGAACTGGATCAGCACCGTACGTTTCTTGCAAAAAAAGCGGATCGACAACATTGCCAAGTGATTTTGACATTTTTTTCTTATCAACCGTTATCCAACCATGCACAAGAAGTTTTTTTGGCAATGCTAGGCCTGAAGCCATCAAAAACGCCGGCCAATACACTGCATGAAAGCGCAAAATATCTTTACCAATAATGTGCAAATCTGCCGGCCACCAAAAATTAAATTCTTCTTTTTTATCAGGCTGCCCATACCCGATGGCTGTGATATAGTTGTTCAGCGCATCCGCCCAGACATACGCTACATGTTTTTCGTCACCTGGAAACGGAATCCCCCAAGAAACTGTTGTGCGGGAAATACTCAAATCTTTGAGGCCAGATTTTACAAAGTTAATAACCTCATTTGCTCGCTCTTTTGGAACAATGAAATCTGGATTGTTTTTATAAAATTCCAGAAGTTTATCTTGGTACTTGGAAAGTTTAAAAAAGTAGCACTCTTCAGAAACCCATACTGTTTCTCGACCGCACTGTGGACAAGCTGGCCCTTTTCCATCTTTTACTTTTTCTTCAACCTCCTTCTCCATAATAAAAGCTTCGTCTGGAGTGCAATACCACCCTTCATATGAAGCTTTATAAATATCCCCTTTTTTTTGCAGCATTTTTATCCAGCTTTGCACCAAATTTACATGTGTTTGATCTGTTGTTCGAATAAAATGGTTGTAACCGATTTCGTATGCTTTCCAAGCATTTTTATATGCATCAATAAAACCGTCGACAAATGTTTTTGGGTCTTTGCCCTCCGCTTGAGCTGCAAGCGCAATTTTCTGACCGTGCTCATCGGTTCCTGTGAGAAAAAATGTTTTTTTTCCAAGTATTTTATTCCAACGATTCACAACATCTGCCATTACAGTTGAGTATAGGGTGCCAAGATGTGGAGCTGCCGTTACGTAATAAATGGGTGTTGTTACATAAAATTTATTTTTTGAATCTGCCATGAAACTCATCTTTATATTTATAAAAAAAAGAGATTTATATGTTTTATTGATAATAAAACATATAAATTGTTTTGTACAAAAAACCCCCGCCAGTAGGCGGGGGCCCCTCTGTTCAAATGTAGGTACTATTTAACCTTGTCGTAAATAGCCTTCAACCACTGAATAACTGTAAATGTATCGGTATCATTTACAGAAAGAACAGCTGCTGGTGTAACACTCGGATCAAGCGTGTCAGCTTTCAAACCAATAACATCGCAACAACCATTGTCACTCATCGCCTCAAGAACTGTCCAAGTCTCACGGAAGTCTCCTGACAGATTTTCACAACATGTCTCTAAATCTGCTGATAGTTGATCTATTTTGCTGTCAATTACCAAGACTTCGTCGTTCATTGAAAATACTTTGTTGTCAATTCTTTCAAGAACTGTCCAAGTCTCACGGAAGTCTCCTGACAGATTTTCACAACATGTCTCTAAATCTGCTGATAGTTGATCTATTTTGCTGTCAATTACCAAGACTTCGTCGTTCATTGAAAATACTTTGTTGTCAATTCTTTCAAGAACTGTCCAAGTCTCACGGAAGTCTCCTGACAGATTTTCGCAACATTCATCAAGCCTGCTACCGACCCCATCGCAACACTCTATGATGATATCAAGATCCTCTTCTATTTGGTCAAGATCACTTTGAACTTCCTCACAACAACTATTATTATTCAGCATAAGCGTTCGCAAATAACAAATGCATTCACGGATCGCATCCAGATCGGGACATGATGCACAGGATACACAACCATCTCCACAAGGAGATGTCGAACCATCACGAGGGGCGCGAATGGTCATTTCAGAAGTAATCTGCCGATCTTCAATATCTCGTACTGCCCTTGAGCGTTTTGGTACTTTTATGTCTTCTTTTTTCCAAAACGACAACTCAATGTTATCTTTTTTGATAAACCTTGGAGATATAACGCTTACCCATCCGAGATTGAGGCCGAAAAATATGGCAAACGCCAGAGTTTTACCAATCTTTCTTTTTGAACCTCGGTGGAAAAATTTTTTCATACTCTGCTTTCCTTTCTCAATTTTTTAAAAAGCCAACGGCAACGCTTATTTACACTACCAAAAAATACCAAACCCTAGGTGAGCTTCTGTTTCCTTCATAATATTTTTACCCGCAACAACGTACGAAGCTCCTGCGAACAGCTCGCAATATCTCCAACGATGGAAAAATTCACCGCGCAGTTTGTGCGAAATTCTTCTTGTATCTTTTGCCAAAACAGAAGGATCTAGTTCTTTTAATTCAGTATTCAAAACTGACCCATCAAGTCCACAGACACCTTTAATTTCAAGCTCAGCTAGCGTCAGGCCATCGAGACTTCCACCTGCTCCACCGCAGCCGCCGCAGAACTGAATTTTGTCACAACGTTTCAGATACGCTTCGTACCCTAGACTAAACCCGAGATTTTGGTTTTCTGGATGGAAGAACGTCGCATCAACATGGGCTGTGAAATAACCCCATTTCACGCTCGCTTGAATTTTTGGACCAATATTTTTGACCGTTGCCCCTTTAAATGCTGCAGCTCTCCACTCAGTGGCTTCAAACACATGGTTGTAGGCAACATCACCGTGAAGCGCAAACCATTTGCTTGGCATCCAACCAGCTTGCAACGCAGCTTTAAATTCAAAGTGACCGTTGTTGCCAGTAGGTTGTGCAAGCAACAAACCTGGGTCGCAGATTTTTTTACCTGTTGGGAACACAACACCGGCGATCAGTTTTGCCCAACAATCTTCAGTGACATCGTAGCCAAGATAAAGATCAAAATCCAAGTCACCCACGCCAACATTTTTCTCAGTTTGGCAGAAATGAATACCTTGATTAAAGAAGTACTGCTCAACCATCATGACACCATTGTCAAAGAGATCGCTGATTGCCTCGTCGACAGCATTCATAATGATGACAGCTTCTGTTTCAAATTTTAAATTCGTAAAATCAATAGCGGTGTCTGAAATGTAAACAGGTACCAGATAAAGTTTACTTTGAGCAACGGCATCAGTACCCAAGTTAGTATAATTTATAATAGAAGAAAAAGCGCCTCTTTGATCTGAATCCACACCATCAACTATTATCCCATCAACAAAAACACGATGATCCAGCAATAAATTGCCAACAGCATTTGGAATAGTTGCAGTACCCTTTGTTGGTGTTGCAAAAGGCTGGGTTGGACAATTGGGTGTAGTATCGTAAAGAACCGCCATCGGCATCTGTGCACCTTCTGTCGCAATATTTGCAACCTCAATTCCAGCAACTCGCAAACTTCCTACGTCAGCACCTTTACCATACTCAACCATTGGCCGGCCATTAGCTACACAAAGACTAGTTAGAAAATCTAGTCTATAGGCAGGAACACTAGCATCAACTTCATTACCCTCTGCTCCTTGAGCATCGGATCTTTCAAAAGTTTCACTCTTTCTGCAAACAACTCCATCAAGCGCTTCATTCATGGCATCTTGATCTGTCATGGTTGCACTGCATACGTTGCGCTCGAGCTCAATAACTTTGAACGGCACACTTGCCCGCATACCGTAGCGCCAGTTGCTCTCTTCGCATCTGTATTCAGCCTCAATGCCGAAGTTGACACCTTTTTCGCAATACTTAAACCTTGGTTTGAGCGTAATATATTTTAAATAAGCAGGCGCTCCTGCAATGCTGAGTGCACCACCTGCAAAAACTTCTTCCCCTTTAAAATCTGATTTTCCAAAAAACAGTTGCGACAGCGGCACGGTCTCTCTGCCATGGCAAACATCATAACCTTTGTCCGCAGAACGAATATAACCACCACTAAAAAAATTGAGACTACACAAGCCATCATCAACAGGTTTTAATGGATAGTGGTAAGGGAATCGTGCAAGAGGGGTACGCAACTCACCAGTTGTGGCAAGCATTTGCCCGCAGCAGCCAGCAACAGTTGCTAAAACTACTGCCTTTACAATAATTTTTCTCATCGCTCTCCTTTGTTTTTTCTTCTGAAACACTTCCTTTGTTCTGAAACAGTTTTGCCGGAGGCGGATTTCGCCTCCGGCTTTTTAATATTCGTTACGGTAACTCAAACGCTGTGATCACTGCACGAGGAGCGGTTAAAGTTGGAGGACCAACATCAACACGAACAGCACCTAGGCCCAACGTGTAATCAAAGTTTCTTCTTGGAACAGTTATGCCACCTTGCCCAACAAACTCATCAATCAACCCACGAACGATAAATCCTCCGTCAACGTAGCCCAAACTCAAAAGATTGTGTTCATCTTGCGAAGCATTGGTGAATCCACCAGTAAACGTTGCAAAGTCTGGTGTCTTCCAGAAATTAAACAGTGTTGCACCGTTCACAGGATTGACCAGGGCTGTTTTGACATCCAAAATAGATTTCGATGAGAACAAACCAACCGACAGGCGACTAGAAAGTTGACCATCCGTTGTTTGAACTGTTGGGTTGATTGCGCCAGAACCGGAATCAACCAGCACCATGTTTCCACCACCAAGAATTGTTGCCTGTGTTGTATCTGCTGTAATTGGACCAACATAATCAAAAGTGTATGTCTCAACCAACTCACTCACTGCAAGCAATGAAGCATACGGATCGTCTGAATTAAATATTCTGCTATGATCAAATGTTCCTGCTGGAACAAGTATACGTATCGAATCAACATCAAAGAGCGTATCTATAAGCCAGTCACTTGGACGAGTAAAGAAGTTGTCAATCATACCAACACCGAGCCCAAGAAATCCTCGAGAAGCAATAACAAGCCGCGAATCAACACCTTGCAAGTTTAAGGTGAAACTCACATCTGTTTCACGCTCAGTAGTATTACCAACTTGGAAGACACTGTTGTTTACTCCAGAACGAGAACCGATGAGCATTTGAGCTCTGTCATCTAGATCAATTGTCAAGTTTGTTGCGTCAACCTCGCAGTAACCAGTTTCAACACCAACGTAGGTGTTATCACCAATGAAGAATACCGCGTCTTCATCAAGTTCCAACTTACCACTACCAACAAATTTTACTCGAATTGGATCTGTACTTGTTGGAGTTGTGCCAAAGTCAAATGTTGCAATATCACTTACTTCTGTTGTTTCTAAATGCGCCTGATCTGTAATTCTGAGCGTACCGCCACCCCAAACTACAGTTGCACCTGGTTCAAGCAGAAGCTTCATGTTTCCGCCCATTTCGATAATGTGGTTTTCCGAAATGAAGGAACTCATATCAAGCACACCACCACTCTTGACAATCAGAGATTTGCAACAGTCTGAATGGAACTGCAATCTGTCAAACGGATTTGAAGGAGGATCTGGATTGAAGTTTGGTCCTCTTAAGATATGACAAATATTATCAATAATAATATCTTCATTCAGATCAACACGGCCGTCACCGTCAGCAATAATTGTCACACCGTTTACACCCATTACCATTTGCGAACCGATTGAATCTCTGTTTCGGTGTGCAGTGTTGAGGCCAACGCGACCTTGATTTTTAAGAACAACCACAGCTGTTGGAGCATCGGCAGAGTCACAACCATTCAAGAAAACAAGCTCACGAATCCAGCCATCATCGACTGCAAAGTGAGCGGTACTACCAAGGCGAGAGCCTTTAATTTGGAACTGATTTACCTGACCATACACGGTTGCCAGCGAAGCAACATTTGCCTGCGTCACGGCTGGAACTGCACAAGGATCGTACAGTGAAATTTCGTACGGTGTCCAGTTTGCAAAATCCTTTGTGACATCACGCCAGTTGAGTGTGTAGTCAGAAAGAGCATCTGTAGAGGAAATAATATCACGCTGTGCAGCATCAGTTAGATCGATCTGCCAATCAGCGATTCCAATTCTGTTGTCATAAAACACGTTTGTGCGAGGCAAATTAATAACACCGTTGCCACTTTTTACTACCATCGTCGCAACATTTGCTCGATATGTAGATCCAATTGTGATAACACCTTGACTATCAACAAAAATGCCACCCTTGCCAGTTATTGCACTCAGCTCAGGTGAACTTTCTGGGCCACCACGTGTTTCAAATGAGAAGTAGTTCCCTTGAACTTCTAATGTTGGATTTGTTGACAGTGAAATTGGCCCACCAGCTGTTCCACCAATCGTCACGTTGCTTGAATGACCAAGATAAAGAGTATGAATTTCCGCTTGACCAGAAATGTCCGTCGTACCAATTGGCATGATCGTTGCATCATTTGCAACAGAATCAAAAACAAGTTCATGATCAAGTGTTAACCCAGTATCTTGATCTTGGAAAATATCAAGGTGAGCGTCTCGTGAAATCGAAGCACAACAAGGATCACATGCTGTGGACCCAACTTGTGTTCCCAAAATCATCTGTCGGCCAGTTCCATTTCTGTATGCAAATCCATTGTGGAAAAATCTGAATACCGAATTGTTTGCTCCTGCACTCCTCATCGGAATGCCTGCCATTGTGTCGTCTAGTGTCGCATTTGGTATTCGTAGATCAACTCCTGTCAAAGCAACACAAGTATGAAGATAGAAATAACTGTCGTAGAACGCCATCATTGGACGAGGGGAGTTAGTATCTAGAACAAACGTTTCTCCACCGATGTATGTTGGCTCGGAAAGAACATCATCTTTTTCGTACACATTATGATTTTTATCCGTGTGCACGAGATTCATTTTCTGGAAATTCATTCGATTATTAATAAGGAAGCATGCCGAGTTGTACTGATAGTAGTCTCCGGCACCATCTTGTGCAAATGTCCTAAGAGGGAATTTTGTTTCTGGTCCGTAAATAAGAACTGAGCCACCAGTTGGGTCAACTTGCCAGGAGAGTATCTCCATTTTTCTATTGTCTGTAATTCCTGTTCCAATCACATTCAGCTTACCTTCAACATCCAGAACAATTTCACCCTGTCCTGTTGTTTTATTAATAGGAAGAATTGTGAACGAGTAACTCATGTCAGCAGCAAAACGATTAACAGTTCCGGCATTGTCAACACCAGAACGGAAAACCATTGCAGAGGAATCTGCAAGCTGAACTTGTGCACGAACTGCATTAACATGTAAAAATTCATCAACTGTTAAAGCTGATGCATTTCTGGCCTTGATAACCTGCGAAACCGACTTGCCTGCAAGCACAATTGGAGGAATTGCCGTTGGAGTTGGACAGAAGTTATTTGCTAGACCCACATAATCAAAGTAAGAATCTTCATCAACTATAATGGCACCGTTTGTGCTCAAAACAAATCCATAACGAACACCATCAAATGGCTTGTCTTCACTCCATGGGTTAACCAAAAGACTCGTCATTTGAGTGTTTTCATTCAGAACAAGCAAACCTGCGTTCAATGTACTGCCCATAGGATTTTCAACAACAAAAACAGCTGAACGACCAGCTGGAGTTTTCATGTCAATATCAGCAAGAACAATATTTGGAACGGTATCAGAAGTTACCTTGTTGCCTGAAACATAAACACCACCACCATCTTTTATATTCAGAACCATTCTTCCTGATCCCGAATTTGCAGGATCAAAAACAATCTTTCCATCTTCAACCGAACCACCTGTTGCTACCGATGTTTCTGCAATGAAACTTATGAGAGATTTTGCACCAACAATAATATACACATGATCAGAACCTGCCGTATCCCGTTCGAAACGCAACGTCGGCGATAAATCTGATCCTGGAACAACAGGCCCCATATCGACAAAAACCTTTGTTCCTTCCACCGTTGACGGATCTGACGCAGTAAACGAAACTGTTTTTCCATCCGCCATAACAAATCTAACTTCACCAGCACCGCTGACCGTCACAACAAGAGTTGTATCACTGTCACCCGTGAAAACTAAATTGTTATCAACATTAACAAAAATGGTTCGATTTTCTTCTGCAACAAGAAAGAGTCCCGGCTCAACCGTACCGGTCAACGTTGCATCTGTAGTAACATTAACATTAACATCAACGGTTGCCGCTCTGACAACAACTCCTTCGCCAATCGCACTATCTGCAGTAATATTTACATCATCATCGATTGCATTTGTCGCAACACCATTCCAAACAACGAGAGCACGCGCTGCTGAACTTATCAGCAAAGCCCCAATCATGATTAAGCGGAAACTTGTCATGAAAAACCGTTTTTTCATATACTCACCTTTTTTTTACCAACACTTCACACTACACAAACCGATAATGACCCGCGTTATAACAACCATCTAACAAATGACTAACATTCCAAAAAGAAAAAAGGCCTGAACCGGCACAACGAAATGAAAGGTTAATTTTACTACTCATCACAGTCAACAAATTCACGCGCTTCAAACAAGCTACAAACCCTAATATCTACTCAAGATCTAAATCTTTTTATACAAGATGTCAACAGTTATTTTTCCCGTAACAAAAAAGTAACTCAACATATCAATCATCTGCACCAGATTGCACTATCACTACTTAAAAACTGAAGGTCTTTCCAAGAGTAAAGATACGCCAAGCAACGTGTCAATATTTTAATTAGCCTTTAAAGAAATCCAAAGGTCACTCAGCTGCTTTTCTGAAGCAACCTTCTTGAAAAAATGAAGAGTCTTAAATTTTTTCAAGGCCCTTTTCATGAGCTGCCGACCTCTTTCTCTGACAAAAGGAATATCCGTAAGCGTTGGTAAAAATGCATATTCATCAACATGATGACTCGCTGTATCATACTCAAAAAGGTAGTTAATAAATTGATAAGCAAAATCCGTCTTCTGACACGTTTCGGTTACACATACATTATCCACTGTTATAAAACCCCCTTCTTTAGGAAGCAGAAAACCGAGTCGAGGGTCATCCATCTGCCAAACGTTATTTGATGCCGCTGCAACAGCAAAACAAGTCTTTGAAAGAAGAAGACGGTCAGTGCGCAAATCGGTATAAACTTCTATGTGCTTTTTTTGTTTAACTAAAACTTTCTTCACTTGCTTCAACTCCGCTAACGTCAATTTTCTTACCGTCCCAAATCGATACAACGTCGCTATTGCAATTACCTCTCGAGCATTGTTCAGCATGCCAATAAAAGGAGAAGCTATACTTTTGTTAAAAATAAGATCCCAAGTTGGAGGCGGACCACTTTCACCGAAATGTTCCCTGAGATATCCTATGCCGTATATTTCCCACAAATATGGCATAGAATAATCATTGCCTACATCAAAATAAAGACCCATCAACTTTGGATTCAAACGATTCAAAAACTGTAGTCGTGATTTATCTAATTTTTTGAGCAATTTTTCTTTAATCATCTGTTTAACTACATAATCTGATGGAAAAATAATGTCATATCCATGATGCTTGGTGGAACGAAGCTTCGTCAGAAGTTCATCATTGTTCTCATAATAGTGTATGTATAATTTGATGCCAGTTCGACGCTCAAACTCTGAAACATATTGAGCATCAATCAGTAAAGGAAACGTGAAAATTGAGAGAGATTTTTCTTTCTGAAAAAAAGAAACATAACGAGGAGAAAACAAAAACAAAAAAAACAGTAGCAACCAAAACAGAGCGCTGAATGTTCTGATGAAAAATCTGCTCGGAGCTACTGGCATAATCAAACGTCCAAATTCTAAAAATTAAAGTTTTAAAGAAGGTACATTCAGGAGATTCTTTCCATAATAATAGTTAATCCGAAAATCTGTCAATACTTCTACTCAGCCTTAAGAGCAATCCACAGATCGTTTAACTTTCCCTCCAATATAAACTTTTTAAAAAAATGAAAAGATTCAGATGAATTAAAAACTTGAGACACGATCTTACAAGCTTTCTTCCGAACTGAAATCCCTTCACGAACGGGAAGAAAAGCATACTTATCAACATGATGCTGTACTGTCCTTTTTTGGAAAATACAATTTATAAATTTATAAACAATATCTAGATTTTTGCACAATTTTGTAATGCAAACACTATCAACAGCCAAAAACCCCCCTACTTTAGGAACCAAAAAACCAAGATCTTCTTCATTTTCAAACTGCCAGATCTCATTAGCAGCACAAGCCGAAATACCGCACGCCTGAGTAATCAAAAGATTGTCGGAACGTAAATCTGTGTACATACCAACATTCTCTTTCTGTCTTGTTAGTATTTTTTTTATTTGAATTAATCGGTCATCATCTATACCTTCAGTCTCTCCACACAGATATACCGAAGCAATCGCTACAACCTCGCGAGCATTATTGAGCATTCCAATATCCAATTCATACATATCACTGTTAAACAAAACACTCCACGTTGCATCAGGACTCTCGCCATCAAAAAATTTTTTGTTAAATCCTATTCCGTATATTTCCCACAAGTATGGAATGGAGTAGTCATTTTCTGGATCTGAATAAAGCCCTAAAAACTTTTTATTTAAACGATCTAAAAAAAAGAGTCGCGACTTGTCTATTTTTTTTATTAACCCTTCATTAATCAACTGTTCAACCACGTAGTCAGTTGGAAAAACAATATCATAACCATGCGACTCAGTTGATCGCAACTTTGCCAAAAGTTCATCATTATTTTGGTAATAATGGAAATAAAGTTTTATATCTTTTAGATCCTCAAGCTGCGAAAGATATTGGGGATCAATTGACATCGGAAACGTAAAAATTGAAATGCTTTTTTTTTCTTTGTGAGATTTAAAAAAACGTGGTCCAATAAGAAACAAAAAGAAAACAACTGACCAAACTAAAAAAACAATTGTTCGAATAATAACTTTTGCAAAAGATGTCATCATAGCAAGCATTCATACTATCGGCTCAAAACATTCTCGTCCTCACTCGCAACGAGGTAGCGATCAAAACAACCAAACTACTTATCAGCAATAACAACGTGGATAGTGCATTAACGACAGGAGTTGCTCCAGATCGAACAACTGAAAAAATATACATCGGAAGCGTAACGGTTGAAGAACCGGCACAAAAAAATGACAAAATAAAATCATCAAATGAAATAATAAATACCAAAAATGAAGCTGAAATAATCGCTGGGGACAAAAGCGGTAACACAATTTTCATAAATGTTTGCCCCTCAGTCGCACCCAAATCAAAAGATGCCTCTATCAATCTTGGATCAAGCGATTTAAATCGATTATACAAAATAGGCGTTACATAACTGAGCCCGACAAGAGTATGCGCGGCAATCAACGTTATCAAACCTAAAGGAACAGAAAAAAATGAAAAAAGACTTAACAACCCCACCGCCAGAACAACTTCTGGCGCAGCTAAACTCCCATAAAAAAAGAAAAGGCAGTTTCTCAAAAAACTACTTGCACCATAAAAAACAAAAAACAGCCCCATTAAAACGCTTAATCCAACAGAAGAAAATGCAACTATTAAAGAATTTTTTAATGCTTCCACAATTTCAACTGATACAAATAGCTCTCTGTACCATCGAAGAGAAAATCCCTGCCACTGATATTGACCATTATTAAAGGAAAAAACAATCAACACAATAATCGGTATATACATAAAAAGATACGCAAAAAAAACAAAAACCGGCAAACCGTGAGCAGCTAATGTGCGTAGTGCTTTCATGTTTTATACCCTATCTGGCCCAAAAACTTTTTTTAATACAAAGTACAGGAGTATAACACTCACAATTAAAACAGATCCACCAAGACAAGTAAAAGCTGCACCTAAAGAAACATTTCTAGTCTCTAAGAAAAAATAGGAAATCAGTGAACCAAAATACATCTGCTTACCACCACCCAACAACGCTGGAACAACAAACTCTCCAAACGATGGTATAAAAACCAAAAAAAAACCGGTACGGATACCGGAAGATGAAAGCGGCATAATAACTTTTCTCAATGTTTGCCATGTAGTCGCACCCAAATCAAACGATGCCTCAAAAACATCTTTGTCTATTTTTTCCAGACTGCTATATATCGGCATTATCATAAATGGCAGGTAACAAAACAACATTACTAAATAAATAGCAAAAGGCGTATTAAGAATGTGTAAAGGCTCAGAAATAATACCTATTCTGAGCAAAACGGTATTAAGAAAACCTCCACGCTCAAGAACAGCAAACCAAGCATATACCTGCACAAGAAAGTTTGCCCAAAATGGAAGCGTTAACAAAAACAACAAAAGGCTTCTTAAATGACGTACGCGAAAGGCTAAAAAGTAAGCGACTGGATAAGCAATAAAAAAACAGAATAGCGAGTTAAAAAACGCAAGCCTAACCGAACGAAATAAAATTTTGTAGTACATCGGGTTTAACAAAGACGAATAGTGGGCAAGCGTAATATTATTTAAAAAAGAAAAATCTAAACGCTTTAAAATACTTACAACAACAATGAATACTATTGGCACATAAAAAAAAAGAACCTGCCATAACAACGCTGGGGAAGCCAAAAAAAAACGCTTCTCACTATTTATTATCGACCTGAGACTTTTCATATTCATTTTTCCAAAAGCACCACGTTTTCTTTCTGCCAATACATGTGAACTTTGTCGTCATAGTCAATTTCTTCATGCGGAAAATGTTCCTCATTTTGCTCAAAAACATGAAGGATTGTACCGTCCCCTAAAAGAACTAAATATTGTGTTGATCTACCGTGATAAACAATAGAATCAACTGTTCCAGTTAAATGATTTGCAAACCCCGCAAGCTCTGTTTTACTAATCTCAATTTTTTCAGGGCGAATACTCATAAGTATCTGCGCACCATCTATCGCCCATACCTTGTCACTCGGAACAGAAATATCAAAACGCCCAAGTTCTCCAACTTCTATTTGCTTTCTATTTTCGCAAACAGTTCCCTTCAAAATATTTGTGGATCCTACAAAAGTAGCAACAAATGACGAAGCTGGAAATTCATAAATTTCTTTTGGCGTTCCAACCTGCTCTATTTCTCCATCAGAGTTCATAATCGCCATGCGGTCCGCAACCGTTAATGCTTCAAACTGGTCATGAGTAACATACACAAATGTAGTTTTCAGTTGATCTTGCAGCTCTATCAACTCTACCAACATTTTTTCTCGCAATGCCATATCAAGAGCCGCAAGAGGTTCATCTAAAAGCAAAACATCTGGCTCGTTAACAATAGCACGCGCCAAAGCAACACGCTGCTGCTGACCACCAGAAAGTTGACTAATTGATTTGTAAATATGCTTTTCCAAATGAACCGTTTTTAAGATTTTTATTACTCTCTGCTCAATAACATCACTTTTTAGCTTTTTCAGTTTCAAGCTGTACGCAACATTATCAAAAACATTTAGATGAGGGAACAAAGCATAATTTTGAAAAACTGTATTAACACGACGTTCATTAATAGGCACATGGGTAATATTCTTATTTCCCA
Organism: uncultured Pseudomonadota bacterium; assembly: GCA_964477815.1. Classification (GTDB taxonomy): domain Bacteria; phylum Babelota; class Babeliae; order Babelales; family Vermiphilaceae; genus DAOVGZ01. Next base: position 26,169 of record CAYZEO010000008.1, read on the forward strand.
AAAAAATCGCCCCTCCATCCGCCTGTTCAAAGCCGGCAATAAGACGCAACAACGTTGTTTTTCCACTCCCACTTGGTCCAAGTAATGCAAAAAATTCACCACTTGGGATTGTCAAGTTTATACCTTCAAGCACTATCTCATTTTCAAAAACTTTTCGAATATTTTGTAATCTAATTTCTCTCATTTTTTTTGCCAGCCCTCGCAGCCGCTATCGGAACTACAATATCAGACAACGTGCACGGAATCACTACCGCAACAATCAAAAACAAAAAAACCATACCTATGGACGAATACCACTGTACCATACCATGAGAAACCAAATAAAAGGTCGAAGCCAAAGAACTTATCAAAATATGAAGAAAATGCGAAAAAACAGAATTAAAAGCACTACTTTTTTTATGATATTTCCCCAAAATAATACCATTAATAGCACCAACAAACAAAAAGGGAAGAACATTCCGCAATTCGGATAAAAAACAAAGATGAAAGTGCATCTTTACTCCCAAAAGAAGTCCTCCCAAATAAGGTAAAACAGCATCTGAAAGTGTACAAAAAATCATTGTAGTAAAAACACTTGTCACAATACCATATGCAGTATTCTTCGAATATTTAAAAAATGCTATCAATGTTCCAGTCATAGCAAAAGCAATGTGCATAAAGTGAAATGAATGAAACAAAATTCCCGCACCATTACACAATACAACCGAACTACCGATGTGACACGTCAAATATGTTGTGAAACTTAAAATAAAAAGAGAAAGCGCAACAGAAAAAATAGAATACGGCAAGTGACAAATAAGTTCACTCACTATTGATTGACCGTGCGAATGATCGAGACAATGATCAGAACACGCATTTTTTTTCACGAAAAAATCCCCCTTCGCAACCTTCCATCAATCACAAGCCCCACCGAGGCAAACAAGAAATAACAACCGACAAAAATTTATTGTAGACATTTTTTTATCAGAAATCAAAGTTCATAAAGATATGCGACTATCTAAAAAGCATGACCCAACGTTAAAAACCAAGCATATGAATACTGTGCCGTTTTGCGCGTTCGCCATTTCCAACCAATATCGAATCGCAATGGCCCAATTGGAGTATTATATCTCAAGCCAAACCCCGTTGCAGCAAGCATGTCAGAAACTTCAAATCCCTTAATTGATTGTCCAACAAGCGTTCCAAAATCTTGAAATAGAACAAGGCCTACCGCGCCAAATACAGGAAAACGAAGCTCAAGATTTAGGTTGACCATAGACTTGCCCCCCTGTGGAACACAATAGCAAACCTTGTCTTCATCTACAAAACAACCAAGAGGTGGACACAAATCAGTTTCATAACTTCGTATTGAATGAGCTCCTCCCAAATAAAAACGCTCAAACGGCATGATATCCTCAAAATTCTGATAAAATACATGACCAAAACGCAGCCTTAATGCTCCGACAAAGAGCCTACCCAAAGGATAGAAAAAAGACTGTTCAGCTAAGAATTTAATAAAATTGGCGTCCGGCAAACCACGACAAAAAGGAAGCATTGCCTTTATCGTCAGAAGAGTGAGTGTCCCGCATGTTGGATTAAGTTTATTATCAAGACGATCAACAAAAAGTACCGGCTCGAAAAAAAAGTATGGAACTTTCTTTCCCAACAATTTGGAATCAAAATGTATAGCTCGAGCAACTGACTTAGCATACTTTTCCATACCTCGTTTGATTGTTGTTTCCATCCACTCAACGCCAACATTAAAACCAATGTCAAATGACCTAAACACCTCTCTAAAGCCAATTAAAAAGCCCTGCTGAACTACTTCGTATAGATTTTTTTTGCTACCAACAAAACCTGGTTGTTCATACTTATTTGCATATAATTTATACCTTGAATGAGCAGGCAAACCAAAAAAATACGGTCTAAAATATTCAACTTTCACATTTTTATGTGATCGTGCAAAATCCGCATCAATAACAAGCCGGTCTCCTGCATTTGTAGGATTTTTGACAAGAAATGTTCCTCCAACCCTATACGTTACACCTGTGCCCAAGGGGAAGTTTTTCCCAACCTGTTGCAAACCAAATCCTGCACGAAACCTAACTTCAAAAGTATCATCCTCACGTAACTTGAGAAAAACAGCCTTCTTTTTTAAATCACAACGCTCAGGATATAGGTGCACCGATTCAAAAACACCAAGAGCCCGCAAACGTTCAAGCGACTGCTTGAGCTTGTCCTTCTCCCAAATGTCACCCTCTCGATAACACAACTCTCGCTCAACACACCAAAAAGGAAACCGTGAACTTCCAATTAAAATGGTCTTTCCAAAACATGGAGCAGGTAGGCCCAAATCAATATTCCAACAAACTTTAACCTTTCTGCCATCACGCGTTATTTCAGGCTTTGGATCTGAATTAGGATAACCAAGCCTGCAAACATGCTCTTTTAAAAAAGCCCTTTGCTTACTTAAAATCGCCGGATCGAAATGAATACAAGCACCCTTTTTTGAAAAACGAACAAATGGCCCAGAGTGTAACAACTTTGGAAATTTAGGAATAGAAACAGAATCAAAAAAACTCTGCTCTCCCTCATCAAAAATAACCACCAGCTTATACGTGTTTTTGTGTCCCTCAATTGGAACAAAGCTGTGCTTCAAAACGTGGGCATCCCAAAATCCTCTTGATTGATAAAAAACAACAAGTTTTTGCAAACAATTTTTCAAAATATCGTGATCAAAATATTTTTGACGCATTACACCTCGAAAACACCGTTTTACAACTTTTGTATTTCTAAAATTTTTCACCCCCTTCAATTCTATTTTTTTTACAGATACCCGCTCGCCCTCTTTGATAAGAAAAAAGTCCCGCTCACGCTCTTCGCGAACAGTTACAGAAGATGTCCAAAACCCTTTCTTATGATACGCCTGCTTAATCTCTTGATTTAAAATAGACGCCGGCACCAACCAAACAGATTGACCAAGCCTTAAAACAACATCTAGAAGCTGCGAATCCGAAAAAAAACTGTTGCCAAAAAAAACAAATTTTTTTTTATGAAGAAACTGCAAAACAAAAGAAAGATCAACGGTGCCCAATTTACGATTAACCTGCTCAAGAAGCTCTATCTTTACATGAAGGAACCCTTTTCTTTTCATATTTTTCTTCAAGTCTTCAATCTCTTTGTTAATAAGCTTTTTTGAATAACTTTTTCGCCCAAGCCTTGAAATAAGTCGCGCCCCAATCCACGAAATGTCATCACCGGCTACAAATTTCTTTTGATCTTTTTTTTGAAAAACGGACACATCATCTATTTTAAAGCGAACCCCGCGAGAAAAAGAAAGATTAACAAAAACGGACTTTGTCTTTTCTTCACGGACCAATCGATCTGAAACGACAGCCTCAAAGTACCCTTCTTTTTTAAACTGCTTTCTTATCTTTTCAAGTGAACGTTGATGCTTTTCTTGGTCAAAAAGTTCTCCTGGCTCCATCATATAATATTGACGATATTTATCTTTCCCTATCACAATGCCATGCAATCGCAACTGTGCAAATGTCCAAAAACCAAAAAGATTAAAGTGAACAGTTTTGCCCTCAACACCTTCCTCAAGCTGAAGTTCTATTTTTTCAAATTTCTTTTTTTTAAAAAGATTTGCAAGCACCCGCACAAGGTCGGTACATGTAACCTCACTCCCCTCCCGCAAGTCCACTAAGTGAGAAAACTCTTCTTGCCCAATAAATACGTCAGAGTCGTAACTCAACCCTTCCAGCATAAATGGACAATCAACTTCCGCTGAAACCAACACAGGCTTAATAGGTAGATCAGAAGAAAAAAAAAGAAAGGCCTCAGCACGCAGTCCAGAATATACACTGCAAAGAAAAAAAATAACCGAAAAAGCAATGTGGATGGCGCGCCTCAAACCTCCTGAACGCCAATATGAACATACAAACATGCCTGTAAGCTTATCACAAAGAACTAGCAGCTGATAGGACGGCCACAGATTGACAAACAGAAAGCAAAGAGGCAAAATCATTCCAAGCAAAACAAATGAGAATTGCATCCTTTATGTCCGAAACATCAAAAAATCATTGAAAGGGAAAAAACATGGAAAATATAAAAAAAATAATGTTCGCAACCACAATCGCTATTGGAGCGCTATTTTTCCAACAAGGGCTGAATGCATCTCAGGAAAAAAATAAAACTAAAATCACAAGCCCTGAAGACAACAACCCTCTATACAAATCCTTTGGCAAAAAAGGTGTTGAAAAAAAAATAGAACCAATAACAAACACATTTACTCGAAAATGCATAGATTTATTTGAATATAACCCAGACATTCACGGTCATGAAAAAATCAACAAAAACACCCATGCTATTATAACATCCCACGGATATTGCGGCGACTATAAAGGATACGCAAACATAACTAAACAAGTCACAAAAATTTATTTCAAAGAAGACAACAATCTTGCTCACATCAACTTCAGATATCCTGAGCTGGTAAAAAATAAAGTAAAATTGAGATATAATCTAGGAGGGAAAAAAAACACAGGACCTCTTCTTTACGCAATGAATTTATGTGCCAAGAAAAATTGTAAATCAATGAGTATGTTTGGGCACTCTCGTGGAGCACGTTCGGTAATGTATGCAATGCATATTATAGAAAATCCTGAAAAGTATAAAAAGTATTTATACAAGCTTGGCATACAAAAATCAACTGCTAAAAAAATAAAAAATAAGGTTTTCGGAATATTCTTGGCAAATCCATTGTTTAACACAAAAACAACATTTAAAAATATCTCAAACTCTTTTTTCTTTAATGCAAAAAATAATAAAAAAACACTTTTAGGCCTAAATACCAACTCCACAAAAAAAAAGAAAAAAAAAT
>CAYZEO010000009.1:0-3319 GCA_964477815.1 uncultured Pseudomonadota bacterium
TTTAGAAATGAAAAACAGCCCAACAATCATACCTATAACCATTATGACCATTAGCTTTAAAACAAAAAAAGTATTTTTTTTGTCAAAATTAATGACTAGTTGAGCTGATTTATTCATATTTTAATCTTTTTTAAATTAATCCATCTTATGGAAGAAACCATAGCCCAGTAAAAAAAACTCCTGCCGCCGCGGACGCTGTTTCAACAGCTGCGACTGCTCCTGCTACTGAACCTGTACTAGTTATGACAGACGTTGTAAGCATCGCCGCCTTAGTTCCAAGTCCCAACTTTGCAATAACTGCCCCTACAAACGCCGTGCCTGCACCTACCCCACCAGTTGCAACTGCAGTTCCTCCTGCTAATGCAACTCCTGCTGCACCGCCTGTTCCAGCTACAACTGAACCTGCACCTGCAAGAGCGGCTCCATAACACAACGCCTTAGTTCCCCAATATGCTATAGATCCGGCAATAAAGCCACCGCCCTTGATGAGGTTTTTCACTTGGAGTGAAAACTCTCCATTGTCCATTTGGTTTACGCTAATGTATCCCGTAACTAAAAAATCTTTCAAATCATCGCTTGAAATGTCTTGCAGTGAAGAGTCAACCCAGCACTTCTCAACAAAATACGTTTCATTACTTTGTACAACATAAAAACCATCTTCATTATGAAAAAGTTGAATATTATTCATTGACGATGGAGCTGAAAAAAACGGACTTTTAACTTCGGTTGTTTTGGAAAAAGATGAAGAAAAAAAAGTGAAAAGAAGTGAGAAAAAGGCAACCTTTAGGGCACGACTTGTTGTCATGATGTTTATCCTAACGTGGCTAGATATTTTAAAAATGCATAACAGTCATCGAACTACTCGACGACCAAAAAACAGACAACTACAACCCTGCTTAAGCTATAGTCATGTTGATCAACGGCCACTATTGTACCCTAAAAAATCATAAATGGTCAATGTGAAAAAATAAAAAAAATGATTTTTAAAATCTATGGCTGGATTTTTTTATATAGAAAAAATCTTGGAACAAAAAGGAATTGCTTAAACCACTTGCGCGTAAGATTCCCTTGTTTCAACACGTACATATCATCACACAGATACCATTGCCCTGAAAGCACATCCTTCACATAGGCGATAAAGTGACCTGTAAGTTTTGTGCCCGCATGCAATACAATGCCAATAAGGTCATAACCAAAAAAGCTTAATTGCTCCGAATAAAAATCATCTGCAATAATAGACTTGCTTGCACCATACATCGGCTCACAATCAACAAGTAAATACGGTGGATAACTATTTAGCGTCACCTCTTTCTTTGCTTTTGCATCAAAACAACAGCAATAAGAACAGCAAATGTTATTAATAATTTGTGGCTGAAAAGCATTGAGGGGCAGATCGTACATTATTTGGTTTGCTGACCGTAAAACATTATTACACTGCGTGCAGTAAATTGTCGTGTTGATAGAAAATCGAAATAAATGCTGGAAAAGCTGAACCCTGTCAATAAGCCGAACAAAAAAATCGAATGCATCCTCTTGCTGATCATCAAACTTATTAAACAGCTGTTTGTTCATGCACTGAAATAATTCAGTAGCAGCAGCCCAAACAACTTCAATCTCCCTTCTATCAGCAACAATACCCACAAGTTGTTTACATCGCCATAAAAGTGGTGATTCTTTTTTATCCTTTTTTGCCGATTCTATAAAACATGCAAACTCCGGAATTCGAAAAAGACACTGTAGCGATGCATTCATATAACAACTGCCACCGACGTTGGGTAAGCCGCTAACAGAAATTGATTTTTTTGGGAGAACAATAGCTTGAGAACCCGCTAAAACTTTTACGCATAAAAAAAATGGATACATCACAACAAAAAGGGTAAAAACAAATTGTCTTAACCTCACTTTATCTTCTTTCAACACACTCCCTGGCTCAAAAAGCCGCGGTAATAGATCGTCATTGGTAGTATACTTCAAATATCTAACAATCTTTTTTCCTGACAGAAAAAACCAACCAATCATAATCACATTCTTGATTTGGCTGCCTACCAATGTTCAAATTCTTCTCAGACAGCCTCACGTGTTCTTTAAACGTATCAATATCAAAACTATTATTTGCAAGAGCACTATTTAACGACTCGTTGCCATCGCTAGGCATCTTAACGTACAACATCAGCCGACCCCCTGCCCTCAATGTTCTTGCTGATTCGCTCACAAGACGAGGGAAAAAACTTTCATGCCGTTGAATACTTGATTGAAAATCATCTTCCGCTATTTTCACTGTGCTATCTACTACGTTTGTTGGAGTAGACATGATAATAACATCTAAAGAATTATCTCGTTCTTTGCACAACAGATCCTGCACTTCTAATTTATCAATATCTGTACGAAATAGTTTGTTTTCTTTTAAGGGTTTAATATTGGGATTAATATCTGTAAATAACACCTTCTGAGCACCAGAAAGAATACAAGCAAATCCTATAACACCCGACCCACATCCAAGATCAGCAACCTCCTTGTCGGCCACATCAAATTTTCTTCTTATTATTTCGTTGATGATAACATTTGCTGCCCAGCCTGTAACAGGATTAAAAACTCCTTTTGGAACGGTTACGGTGAATAAAACCTCTTGATTGTTGGTAACATTAACCTTCCTACTTTCACCTGACAAAAGTTTTTGCTTGTCAAAATAAGTAATACCCTTGGGAATCTCTAACTCATCTACCAATGCAAAATCTATTGGAAGGTTATCGGCCCCTATTTGTTTGTTTTTTGCACCTGAAAATCGACACGTTGCCGTCATTTTTTGAAGCATTACTATTCCTGTAGTTAATGTTTTTGGTTTAACCAGCTTAACTAGCGTTAAGTTACAGGAATTACGCAAACTTAGAAAGATTTAAAGACACAAAACTGCTTTGAAGAAAACTGGTATTTGAATACAAAAAACAATATTAAAACCGATCAAATGGTCCCTTCACCCTGTATGGCCGATGCCTCATCCTATAATACCTAAAAGCCCTTGTCTGCACACCCCCAAAAGCTAATAAAAACAAACCAAACAACAAAGGGAAAAAAATATTCCACGCAAGGCCGCTTACAAAAAAACAATCAAGCAAATAACTGCTAAAATAGAAAAAAGAACGTTTAAATTCCTTTTTTAAATAATTCAAGTAAGTCATTTATCCTCCTATTGCCCCACACAAAGCATAAATAAAAAACTCTTTACCACAATCTTTTTTTTGAAAAAAAAACGAGTAAAGAAAAAACTTACCAAAAACGTCTCTTTGCGAATTCTCTACCAGATCCAGATTTTAGGTATTTT
>CAYZEO010000009.1:3419-6453 GCA_964477815.1 uncultured Pseudomonadota bacterium
TTAAAACCGACCATCCTTGAAAAAAATGGCCGTGCCAGCCGTAGCCTTGGCGAAGAAACACCCAAAAGGAAGATCCAAAATTACCAAAAACGTCTCTTTGCGAATTCTCTACCAGATCCAGATTTTAGGTATTTTTCAAAGGCTGTTGCTTTCAGTTTTTCTTTGAAACATAGGAGTAGAATTAGTTCCCATGGCCGATGCTGTTTTGTATTTACCGAACCACCTGAATTATGGGTCTCAAGTCTTTGCTTAATATTCACCGTATTACCAACGTACGTTTTGGTTGTGTCTTGCAGAGACCTGATTAAGTAGACATAGTGCATAGATTTTTTCTTGCCTAAGGGCCGGCCCGCTTTCGTTTTACGGCCATCGGGTTTTCAACCCTCAAGGACCTAAACTACAGAGCGCAGCCTTCGCCTATTTTTCTTATTAACATCTCTTAAAATTAAAACCGACCATCCTTGAAAAAAATGGCCGTGCCAGCCGTAGCCTTGGCGAAGGCTGGCGTCCCCAAGGGGATTCGAACCCCTGTTTTCGCCGTGAAAGGGCGATGTCCTAGACCGGGCTAGACGATGGGGACAGACATGGTGAGCCGCGTTGGACTCGAACCAACGACCCACAGCTTAAAAGGCTGTTGCTCTACCAACTGAGCTAGCGGCCCACATCTGTATCATCGAAAAATGATAACTTATTATCAGAATGTATAAATCAGGGCGCTCTTTGTCAAGAAAATGCTTATTTAATAATGTTAAGATTTAGATTGAAAGAAGTCCGCGCGATACCAAAGTGCTCAGAATGATACAGAAAATAAGAACACCAAGAATATCCATAAACGTTGCTAGAAAAGGTCCTGCGGAAAATGCAGGGTCGATACCTATGCGCTTCAATATTAAAGGAGCCCCACTTCCTAGAGTCACGGCCATCAAAACAATGAGGCCAAGAATAAGACCTATCGCAAAACTAGAAAGTAAACTTCCCGTTCTTAAATAAACTCGGAAAAATGCAGTACCTCCCAAAATAAGCGCCATTGAAAATCCAATCAAAAACTCTCTTCGTAAAAAACGAGAAAGATTTGATGGATGTAATTCACCTGACGCTATCCCCTGCAAAATAAGAGCTGAGGTTTGATGACTTGCATTTCCACCAGTACTAATCAACATTGTTATGAATGGAACAAGAATGAGCGGCAAAAGATACATGTACTCTTCTAAAATATAAACAGACAATGACTGCGCAAAAAGAAGAACCATCAAAATGCCACTTCTGCCAAGCAATATTTTATGAAACGGAGTCTCTAAATATGTACGCCTCATTGGCGCCAACGCAGCCATTTTTTGTACGTCCTCGCTAGCTTCCTCAACCAAAACATCCATCAATGTTTCTGCTGGAATAACTCCAAGAAATTCGTTTTCAGTACCGACAACAGGAACTGTCGTCAAATTATAGTGAACCATGCGCTGAGCAATCGATTCTTGATCCTCATCAGCTTGAACGACTAGTTCATTCTTTCGTATAATGTCAGAGAGCCGCTCTTTAGGACGATGAACGACAAGATCCTCAAGATTGATATGTCCGACAAGTTTATTGCTTTTATCAGTCACATAAATATGCCGATATATCTCCTGGTCGGGCCGCAAACGCTGTAAAATTTTTATACTTTTTTCAACAGTAAAGCTTTCTATCAGACTCAGAACCTCGATATCCATTATACCGCCGGCCGAATCCGGGTGAAACTTCAGCAAAGAAAGAACCTTTTCTCTAGATCTTTTATGCAAAAGATTTAGATATTTTTTAAGCTCTTCGTCAGAAAAATAGTCAAATAGATCGGTTAAATCATCTACACTGAGAGAATGCAAAACATCGACCTGTTCATTTTCTGCCATAAATGAAAGGCAAAAAGCTTTGAGCGTATCGGAAAGCTCCTGAAAAACCTCAAATTTTAGATCTTTGGGAAATTTCACAAAAATTTTTTTCAAATGCTCTTTGTCAATTGATCCCAAAAAATCCGCAATATCTACTGGATGCTGTTGAATAAGCTCCTTCCACAAGGACTTTGCCCTTGATGAACGGCGTTGAACCACCTCTTCTAGATTTTCTTTGATTTCGAGCAAAATATTCTTTTGTTCCATAACCATCTCCTCAGCCAGACTTAAGGCCCCCTCTGCTTAAATACTATCCCATCAAACCAAATCTGTCCATTTGACTTTAAATATGCACATAGTAGCCTTATTAGTGAAAAGGGTTTAGGGTCAAAACCTCATAAATAGAAACCTTTACACACCTCACTATACGCTACATTACAAATTCACCATTGTTACAGACCGCTAAACCGAAAAACATAAAGGTCAATAAAAAATGGGAACAAGATGGAGAATATCACACTTATTCAACCTAACACAACGCACCAACTTCGAGTCTGCCAAAATCATGAAGGACAACGATTAGACCTTTACTTAAAGCAACGGTTTCCGTCATATTCTCGCAATTTTTTCCAGCAACTTATCACACAAAAAATGGTGACCGTAAACAATAAAAAAAATATAAAGTCAAAAACTGTCACCAAGCAGAATGATTTAATCTCCATTACTTTTCCGCCAGTTCACACCGAAAGACCGGCTAAAGAAATTCCCAAAAATCTCAATGTTCAGATCGTTCACGAAGAACAACACTTTATGGTTATTAATAAACCGCCACACCTCGCTGTTCATCCTCCCAAAATTACAAGCGATGATTTCACACTTGTAGATTGGCTTGTCTGGAAATTTCATTCTATTTCTAACGTCGGCTATGCGGACCGACCAGGAATTGTTCATCGCCTTGATAAGGACACATCAGGAATTTTACTTGTTGCTCGCAATAACTGTGCGCATGCCCTATTGAGTGACCTATTTAGAAAACGAAATATACAAAAAACATATCTTGCTATTGTGCAAGGACATCCGGAAAAAGAAGGTAGCATCAACTTTGCTATCAAACGCCACCCCAAAAAAAGGAACAGCATGACCCATGTTGATGCTAGAACAGAAGAATTACA
>CAYZEO010000009.1:6463-29978 GCA_964477815.1 uncultured Pseudomonadota bacterium
TTGGAATATTTCGATAATTGCTCTCTTGTACAAGCAAAACCAGTCACTGGACGCACCCATCAGATTAGAGTCCATTTTTCAGCTATTGGCCATCCATTAATTGGAGATCTTTTGTATGGCCATCCTTCAAAAAAAATAGGCCGACAGGCCTTACATGCCCACAGCCTTTCTTTTTATTTTAATGGCAAACAGTATGATTTCTCCCAGAAGCCGCCACAAGATTTTCAAAATTTTATTGAAATATTACGCAATAATTAAACTAAAATTTTTACTTGCTTTTTTCTAAAAGTACAATAGCATGAAACCGAGCTAAGAGGGAATTGTAGTAATGAAGCGTTACAAAGATATTCCTTTCTGCTTGTTTCCACTTTTTCTTTGCTGCGGACTTCTGCTAGAAATCTTTTGTTGAGTGATAACGGCCTTTTTAGACGAAGGCTTATTTTTTTTATAAGAGTTCTTTTTTTTGTTCATACTTGCTGAAGTTCGACCAAAAATATTTTTTTCGTACTGTCTCGATCTTTTTTTTATCAGCTCAAACTGCTGCTTGTACCGCTCAACAATAGCCTGATCATTCAGCACAAGCACATTCTCCTGATTCCTAAGCCTAGCTGAATGTGTAAAGTTAAATGACCCTGTCCAAACAATCGAAAAATCGTAAATATTTTTATCAAAAATAACAAACTTGTTATGCATAATATCTGATGCATGGCTACCCGCAGGTTGCTTTCCGCAATATACAAATGGACACACCTTTCCTTCACATAGCATATCTACTTTTCCATGCTTATTTTTGCAACACACCCGATCAACAACAACTTCAACCTTAACTCCTCCTTTTTGCGCATCAAGAAGTGCACGTGCAATAACAGCATCAGTCAACAAAAAGGCCGCCACCCAAATTTTCTTTTGTTCACATGCTATCAAATCCAACAAAACAGATCGAACATCATCGTCGGGAGTAAAAAACACCTGCGTGACACTGCTTTTTTTTCTATCTACACGTAACGCACGCTTGACCCGCTCTTTACTCTTCTCTGTTCGAACAGTCGCACTATCAACACCTACAATAAAGTTAGTAGCGCCAAAACTGGACGGCAAATAAGAATGTGATGAATAAACAAGTGAAGAGAAAAAGAATGCTAAGGGGAAAAATATGGCCGGATTACATCTTTGCTTCATTTTCCTGCTACCCTCATTAAAATTAACAAAATATTGCACGATTCTATCAAAAAATAGCCGAATGTCCAGCCAGAGCTCCTATTGCCACCTGAAAAAGCCCAATAGCCTCTCTTAAAGGCCGTATCAACCTTAAAAAAGGTATTTGGCTTATTTTTACGCTATAGATCCTCACTCAAATCATCGACCAGGAGGGAAAAAGCCTTATAATTAAGCTTTTTTCTTGAATCCTTGCCAGATAAATGGTTAGTCTGAAGTTAACTCAGGAGAGTTGCGCCAAGCCATCTCTTCTTCTCAAGTCCGGAGTCTTTTTTTCGATATGTGGTTGCGGGTAGGGAAAAATGTTTAACAGATGTTGTTACATTTTTTTAACAATAACCACAAAGGAGTTAATTATGAAAAAACAACTCTTATCAACAATAATCACCCTCGGACTTGTGTTCGCTGCTGGCAACACCGTTGCCAAAAGCTATGAGCACCAGATCCAGAAGTTTAGACAAAAAATCCAAAAGGCTCGATTCCAAAAGAACAAGCAAATAAGCCATATTAAAGATATGGACAAACCGTGGGCCTTTAAGCAAAATAAAATCAACAAAGCGAAAGACCGCTGGAAAAGAAAACGCAATAGATTTAAAAACAAAATTCAATGGTTCAAGAATAAACAAGATGACGGTGGCGACACCCCAGGTGATGACAATCCAGACATCCCAGGCGATGACAACCCAGACATCCCAGGCGATGACAACCCAGATATCCCAGGCGATGACAATCCAGATATCCCAGGCGATGACAATCCAGATATCCCAGGTTCAGGAACTGCTGGCTAAATTTCAAACATTTTGAAATAGCATAAATAGAAAGCGTAACGTTGATCGCTACGCTTTCTATATTTTTTATTGTGTTTCAAGCATCCCCCAAAACTAACACTACGGTTTTTCTTGATTATTTACCCAAAAGGGTGCACAGTGAAATAGGGCATTAGGTAATCAAGAAAGGTTTGCTGTGAATAATCATCGCGCAACCGTGGGCAAAACAACCTGTTTTCTTATCGCTTTGTTATGTTTAACCTGTTCATTTTCTTCTTTATTAAATCGAGAAAATATATTCACAAATTTTCCAACTGGTAACGGCAAAAAAAGCATATTGTCTATCGAAGATGCCATACAAACAGCGTTTCGCAACAGAAGAGATTTAGAAGCCTATATTTATGCAAAACGAGCAAGTAAAAACAGCGAGCGTGGTGCGCTGGCTGGATATTTTCCACAAATACAATTAAGCACAAATCTTGCAAAAACAGCGCCTTCGATTCTTTACGACTCTAACGGCCTATCTCAAAAGTTCTGTCCCGATACAACATCAAATCGTGGCGTATCGTTCAACTTCTCTCAGCTGATTTTTGACGGCGGAGGACCTGTTCTTGATTATAGAATTGCTAAAGAATCAACAAATGTTTTACGTGCTGAAAAACGACAGCTCAAACAGAGTATTAAAATCGGCACAGTATCATCATATTTAGAACTTCAAAAAATACTTTTGCAAAAAGATTTTTATCATATGCGTGACAAATCTTCTAAATTATCATTCGCTCTTAACTCTGGCCGACGCGCAGTTGGACAGTTAAGTAATACTGATTGGTTGTCAGCACTTTCGGAATACACATCAGAGCAATCTGCAATTGCTAATTATCCGTTCGAAATTGAATCTGCAGTGAGCAGCTTAGAACGCGAATTAAATGAACATATCAACCCGGAGCAACTTGACCTTTCTGTTGAAGGAATAGCAGCTGTAGAACTAGAGCCTCTTGACTATTACATTATGCTATCAATAAAAAATAGACCCGACCTTGAAGCTCAAAAATATAGAGTAAAACAAGCAAATTTGAGAGAAAAAAAATATAAGCGTGTTTATCTTCCAACCGTCAACATCTATGCACAGGCTTCCGACGTAAAACTTGGAAGACACAACAGTAATAGAACAGCTTCTTGGTCGGCAGGCGTGGAATTAGGCTGGAATTTTGACGGCCTGGGGAGTGCACACACATCTCGACTGTACAAAAACCAAAAAACCCAATATCTACTTCAAGAAAAAGACCTTGAACTTCAAATCAGGAATGATGTTATATCAGCTTTCTTTCAAACAAAAAAATTAATAAATCAACTCAAGGCTGCACAATTTGATTTTGAACGGGCACAATCACGGCTCAGATCAAACGAAACACGATTCAAAATTGGGTCTATTTCTCAGTCAGATTTTGCTCAGGTAGAGGTGGACTATGAACAATCCCGTTACTCTCTCGATTCATTGAAAATAGATGTACGAGGCTCATATCAAAATCTTCTTTTTGTTTGTGGTTACCCTAAAGAACTTCAAAACCACATGTAGGATCGAGAAATGAATAATAAAAAGCTCATAAGAGGAGCAATTTTTTTAACCATCATCACTTCCGTCACTGGCTATATCTACTACAAGGCAACGAAAAAAACAGAAAAAAAACTTTTTAAAACAGAACGATTACACCGACGCAACATCACACAAGTCATCAACGCCACCGGAAAGTTAGAAGCGAAGGGAACTATTAATATCGGTTCGTTAATCAATGGTATTGTTGAACAACTGTACGTTGAAGAAGATCAACAGGTCAAACAGGGGCAGCTTCTTGCAAAAATCGATGATGGAAAAGGCGATACAGTTGTTAAACAAGCAGCAGGCCAAGTTGCTCAGGCAAAAGCAAATTTAGACTATCAAAAAGAGTCGTATGCTCGACAAAAAAAGTTGTACAAGGATGGTCATATTTCAATCGACGAATTCCAAAAAGCTCAGCAATCACTTGATTCTTCAATCGCCAGTTTTGCAACACAAAAGGCTTACCACGAACAAGCGCTGTTGGAATTTAATAACAAAAAAATAACATCTCCTATCGACGGTGTAGTAATCAGAAAAAACGTATCACTACGAGAAGGTGTGGCAAACTTTTCTCCCCCAACAATTTTGTACACACTTGCTGAAGACATAAGAAAAATGAAAGTTGAGCTTGAAATCGATGAGACAGATATTGGAAAAGTAAAAGTCGGTCAAAAGGCAAAGTTAACTTGCGATACGTATCCACACAGAGCAACATACGGAACAATTAGTGAAATTAGCAGTGCGCCAATAGATGATGGCTCAACAGTTGCTTACAAAGCTATTATAAAGGTTGACAATAAAGATCTTTCTTTAAAACCAGGTATGACTGTTCATGCTCGCATTGTTGTTGGATGCAAAAAAAATATTCTCTCCATTCCTGGTTATCTTTTTTCTATCAATAAAAAATTACTACGGGTTGTAGCAAAGAAGAAAAACTATGCGTACAAACCTCTTGATACAAAAACAAAAAAAGCCTTCAAGGCCAAGATGAAAAATAAAGAAAATCCTATAAAAAGAGTCTGGGCATTCCAAGATGGCGCATTTGTACAAAAATTGATAGAGATCGGCATCACAGATAATGCTTTCTTTGAAATCGTATCAGGACTAGATGGCACAGAGGAAATAGTCATTGATGTCGCAGAGCCAGATGCTATGGAAAAAATGTACAAACAACTCTTTGGCGGCGGACTGGGGCAAAAAAAATGAACATTCTGATTCTTTTCAGATCATCTCTGCGAGCACTAGAAAAACATAAAATTC
Source organism: uncultured Pseudomonadota bacterium (assembly GCA_964477815.1). Taxonomy (GTDB): domain Bacteria; phylum Babelota; class Babeliae; order Babelales; family Vermiphilaceae; genus DAOVGZ01. Next base: position 11,303 of record CAYZEO010000009.1, read on the forward strand.
GTTCCTTTCTGACCATTCTCGGCATCATGATTGGCATCTGCGCAATAATTATTACGTTCTCTATCGGTCGCGGCGCAGAAGAAGCCGTTGCCTCACAGATTTTGAGCATGGGCGAAAATGCCGTTTACATTCTGCCCAGCACTTTCATAAAACATGGCGGTCTTCGTGGCAATGTAAAATCAACACGCCTGCGTTGGAGAGATGTTAAAGCTATTAAAACTCAAGCTCCAGAAATTCGCGAAATAAGCCCAATGCACATGACAGCACAAACTCTTGAATACAGAGGCGTAACGGCACAGCAAAATGTCGTTGGTTGTTATCCAAACATGTCAAAAATTGATGGCAATGAAATTGACAAAGGAGACTACTTTAACAATTACCACTTAAAAAATCGTAGCAATGTTATTGTTCTTGGATCAAAACCAGCACAAGAACTGTTTAAAGGTAAAAACCCGATCGGAAAAGTCATTCTTGTCAACAAGCAACCATGCAAAGTTATTGGCGTTCTTAAAAAAAAGGCACACTATTTTGGCCCTAGGGACCCAAATGAACAGGCATTCATTCCATTCACAACATCAAAAAAAATATGTCGCCTCCCTGGAGAAGCGGAAGATGAATTGACAGCAATATCAATACGCCTTTATCAACACGTTGATGCCAGTCAATTCCGTAGAAAACTGTTCAATATTTTACGCTTTACTCACCACATAAGAAAAGATGAAGAACCTCCATATGTCATTTTTGACACACAAACTCTCGGTCAAGTTGCACGTGATGCAGCTGCAATTATCAGAATGTTTGGACTTTTTGCCGCATCCATTTCACTTATTGTCGGAAGTATCGGCGTGATGAATATAATGCTTGTGTCGGTCAAAGAAAGAACTAAAGAAATAGGTTTACGCATGGCCGTTGGCGCAACACAAAGACTGATTAGATTGCAATTTTTATTTGAATCAACAGCTTTATGTTTTATAGGAGGACTTATTGGCGTTGCACTCGGACTGCTTGGCCAATTTGCTATCGGTTATGGAACAAGTCTAAAACCAGTTATTGAAGTTGGTCCGATGCTTGTTTCTTTGATCGTTACCATTTTAATAGGAATCTTCTTTGGGTACTATCCGGCATATCAGGCCTCACAGCTCAATCCTGTGGAAGCTCTTCTTGATCGGTAAAGGAACTGAATGGCTTTATTACTTGCAAAAGATATTACAAAAACATATTCGGTTGGAACGAGAAAACTAACTGTTTTGCACGACGTTAGTTTGCAAGTCAATCAAGGGGAGTTTTTAGCAATTGTTGGCAAGTCAGGATCTGGAAAATCAACTTTAATGAACATTCTTGGCTGCCTCGACACAGCAACAAGCGGGCACTACGAAATAGAAGGAAAAGATGTATCTGCCATGACAGTTGATCAACTCGCACAGATCAGAAACGAAAAAATAGGCTTTATTTTCCAACGATATCACCTTCTCCCAGACATGACGGCACTAGAAAATGTTGAACTTCCACAATTATATGCAAACAAATCAGAAAGCTCGTCAAAAGAGCAGGCAATGAAAATGTTAAGCCTTGTGGAGCTTGCTGACAGGATGCACCACTACCCATCAGAACTTTCTGGAGGAGAACAACAACGCGTTGCAATCGCACGGGCCCTTTCAAATTCACCGAGTATTATTCTTGCCGATGAACCAACAGGAAATCTTGATTCAGCAACAGAAGAAACCATCATGCAATTAATAAGAAAACTAAATAAAGAGCAGGGCGTTACCATCGTTATGATTACACACGATGAGCACGTTGCACAAGAAGCCGGTCGAGTAATTCGATTACATGATGGAAAAATTGTTAACAACTAAAAAACTTTAAATTTGGAGAGTTTATCGATGAAAAGTAAAGTTTTCATACTTTTATCATTCTTCATACCTGTTACAAAACATCTTCAAACACTAGGGATGCTCAACAAAAAAATCCGTAAAACCAATACCATTCAAAAAAAATTTGACAACATAATATGCAAACTAAATAAAGAAAAACAAAAAAAAACATGGCTCAAAAAACAGAAAGCAAAAAAGAAGGGCAATCTACGACCTAAATGGGACAGACCCTGGCGAACCGAGAAGAAAAAGAAAAAAGCATTCGACCTTCAACTTCTTAACAAAATAAAACAATCGAACATCTCTTTTATAAAAAAGAAAAAAAATAATATTTCCGACCTTAATTTTCAGAAAAAATACACAGTAACTTTAAAAAAAAGAAAAACATTAACGGATAAAATAAATATAAAGCAAAAGCTTACTATCCCCCAACTTGCAATCATCAAATGCTTAAAAGGTTATTGTCACACAGCCCAGAGTGAAACAAGCTCCTTTAAAATTCTTGTTGAACTAACAAAAAATAAAAACATTCAAAAACAAATTCAAAAACTTGCGGCTAAAAAAAACAAGAATCTTATAAAACTTTTTGAAGAAACATTTGTTCAATCGAAAAAAAAGAAAAAAACAAAGCAAATTATCAATCGACAAGATCAAATTAAAACAATTATAAAAAACTGTAATCCGAAACTTGACAAATTCGAACGGAAAGCAAATTTAACTCTATTTGATTCAGAAACAAAAAAATGCAGACAAAAGATAGTACAAAAACTTTTTGAACCTCCAAAAAATATCTAGAATTTCCAACGCATTTCAACTTCTGCGCTAATATCCCCCCGCTCATCCCTAGTACCAAGCAGACTCACATCGTCTGACAGAAGATACTCAACTTCAACTTTAGTATCTTCTGTCAGGCTAAAGTTTTTTTGAATCATTGTGCGCCAACGGTCACTCACATCTATCTCAAGCGCACCACGAAGCCCGCCGCGACCTGTTTGATCGGTAAAACTTGGGACAAGATGAATTCTCTCAAAAGGCTTAAATAATCGCCCAAAAGCGTTTCTTATTCCTGTTGGTGACTGATCTGAACCAAAAATAATACCCTTGATATTTTGCATCACCAATGCTGGCATTAAAATATTAAGAGACTCTTTTTCTGAACCCACAAAAAGTAACGAGATAATCTGTTCTTCAGTTAATGGAGGACTTGACTCAAGAGAAATTTCTGGCTGACCAAGCAAACCGGAAACAGAAAGATCGATGTTATATCGTTTGAGTTTATTCTTTGCCCGAATTTCAATTGCGGGATCATACAAATGGCCAGATGAAAAACCTATTACTCCGCTTGTAATATACAGAGGCTTGTATGGAAAGGCTAAAGACCCGGAAAGAACCGACAATTTACCCAAAACTTTTGGTTGCAAAAGTGATCCTTCAACGGAAACATCCACTTTAACACTTGTTTCTAAAAATGATGTACTTACTCGAACAGGATCCTTTGTCTTGACTTGTAAATCAATAAGAAGATCTGTTCCTTTTCCGTCAATCGCAGAACCAGGTAGATCGAAAAACTTTCTTTGAAAGCCGCGAGAAAAAATATTTTGCTTCAATTGCGAACGATCAACAAACAACTGCCCCTTCAACATAGAAGTTTTTTTCTTTTCTTTTTTGAATGTCATTTGCCCAGAAATAACGGCAAATAAATCTTTTTTCCAATTGAGTAAACAATCACGAAATGTAATGGGAATATGCGCAAACATCAGTTCGTAGTTCTTGTCAAAAAGAACAATTGCTCTCTTGCACAAAAAAGATCCTCTATGCAAGCCACAATCAAATTTGTGAAATGTCACAAGAGGAATAGATGGATCAATCACACAACCGAAACGTAAACCATTAATGAAATTATACGTATCAGCAACACGAATATTGCCATCCTCCAAACAAAGACGCGCAAACAATTTTTTATTTTTAAATATACCGTCAATTTTTATTCTTCCCTCACCCTGTAAATCATAATCTAGTGTTTTTTTTAGTAGGTTATGAATAAATGGCATCGCAATGACACCTGAAAATCCATTTGCATTTTTTTTGTCTGCCCAAATATCAACAAGATGTTCACCTAAAGGGTTATAGTATTTACATTTATTCAAACGAAAATTGGGAAACAAACTGAAAGATAAAGAAAAACATTTGCCATCAAACAAACCGTTAAGATTTAAGTCTTGACGGTTCCAGGTCAGCTCACCGGAACATGAAACATCTGTTTCAGCTTTTTGATTAGTTGCAAGACACACATAATTACACTGCAACGGTTTGCCTGTAACGTATTTAACCTGCGTGGATAAACCATCGGGAAGAATACTCCAGTTGTTAAAACCTGGTATAGAGAGCTGCGTTCTATTATTTAATTTCAAACCTCCAGATCCATTTTTTTCTCGCCACTCATAACCTCCATAAAAATCTTTTCCTTTTACAGATACAAGAAAATTTCCATCCCAGACTGATTTTTCTCTATGAAAACTCACATTACAAACCGATGCAATTTCCTTCTTGTTGTAATGGATTGCTCCTGATGTAAATCGCCCACTAATAAGCGAGGGAGAACCATCAAACTCTATATTTGTGTGCAAAGAACAGGCTCCATCAACCTTGCACACATCATTTTGTTTAATTAAAAAACCGGAAAGATAAGAAGCAGGAAAATAACCATCTACTTCTACAACCAAACGACCCCCAACTAAATATAACTTGATTGGGGAGATAACAAATGATCTATCATCATTTTTAATAACAAAAACCCCTTGATCGTACCGCCAGAAACCAGACAGATAACAATTAGCACACTGACCCATTTGTGGAACTTGTAAACTACAATTCGTATTAATTAGTAACTGTGAGCCACCAGGCTTGCTGAAAACATCTACCCGTACTGGCCCCATCAGCATGTTAATAAGTGTCCGATCTTGCAAACAACACTGCCCACCCATAAAACGTATGATCGATTTCATTCCACCACCAATTCTACGAGTATCCAGGGAAAAATTTACCTTAGCAAACGCGTTCGTATAGCGTTCTTTAACCTGTACCGAAGCTCTTTTTATACTTAATGATCGCAAAAAAATAGGAATAGAACTTTCACCTGAGTACAATGATCTGATATGCTCCCACAGACAAAGACCATCACCACCTAACTGAGAATCTGCTTCCAAGTCATCAATATCAATGTAAAGATCCACAATTCCATACAACAAAAAATCGAGCCAGGAAATACTAGCCCTCAAGGAACGACATGACCAATGATAATCATCACAATCACGCGGACGAATCAAAACATCCTTAACCTTAAGACAAAAAGGCACCAAACTTATTTTTTCAACATCAAACGAAACAGTGCTTGAAAAAAGACGGGAAACAAAAGGGTGAAGTTTATGAGCAACGGCTTGACGAATGCAGGGATCATTCTGAAACAAAAAAATAAAAAGAAAAAAGCCAAGAAAAAGAGAGCCACATAGTTTAAAAAATATTCTGAATGATCGCACAGAAACATCCTCAATCTTCTACAGCTTTCATAATTATGGAAGCAACATCCATTTTCCATTGTAACTGTATTTTCGTAAATGAGAAACCTGTGCAATACCGCTACTCAAGGCGTAAAAAGACGTTCTGTCTCTATCTGTCAAGTAAACTGTCCCAGAACTGATAATTCCATCAGGATAAAAAACAATTTGGTTTTTTTTAAACGTAACTGAAGATCGTATCATACTCTGTGGACTTGACGGCGGTCCTTTCACGTCAGGAACAACACCAAACAGAACAGGGGTATTTAGTTTTTCTGTTTTTCCATCAAAACTATAACACCCTTTATTGAAATCAATATCAAGGACCTGAACCTTACCACTCGCGAGAGCACACTGACGCAAATAGTTACACGTAGAATATAGACGATTAAGCTCAGAGCGAACGATGCCGCGATTCAAAAACGAAACGTTAACAACTGTCAATGTGACAACAAGCGCACATAAAGCAACAGTGATCATCAACTCAATAAGAGTGAAGCCTGTCAACCTAGTCTTTGTCCCTTTTATCTTCACTATTCGATTCATCACTAAATATACTTGGGTCACTCAATGCATATAACTTGCGCCTCAATATTTTAGATATTGGGCCCTTTTTCTTATCTTTTCCAAAACAACCACAAAAGGCACTATTTAAAAAATCAAAAAAGGTATACTTACTTTTACTCGCGTTCCCATTCATACAAAAAACAGCGCTGGAACACAATAACAACAATAAAACACAAAATTTTTTAAGCATTGCAATAATCTCTTTACTTATTTATATCTTCTTGATCAACTGTCGCAACAGAAAGAACTTCATCAATTGTTGTTAAACCTTGAGCAATCTTACGAACACCATCTTCAAGCAAAGGAGCCATGCCATCAGCTTGCGCTTGCTGTTTAAGAAGGGATGTGTCAGCACGCTCTATGGTCAAGCGCGCAATGTCATTTGTCATTTCCATTATTTCAAAAACAGCCAATCTGCCCTTAAATCCAGTATTTCCACACTCGTGGCAACCATTCGCTTTATAAAACGTCATTCCGGCAGCCTCCTCTTTTTTTAAGCCGATGCTTTTAAGAAGCTCCTCCGATGGAGTATAAACTGATTTACATTTTTCACACAACTTGCGAACCAATCGTTGCGCACAAGCAAGCACAACCGATGATGCTATCAGATATGGCTCAACTCCCATATCAAGCAAACGAGTGATTGTTGCAGGAGCATTGTTTGTGTGCAGAGTGCTGAGAACTAAGTGTCCGGTTAATGCAGACTGAATAGCGATTTGCGCTGTTTCTTGGTCCCGTGTTTCACCAATCATGATAATATCAGGATCTTGCCGCAAAATGGAACGAAGTGCTGCCGCAAATGTTAGACCTATCTTATCACGAACTTGTACCTGTCCTATGCCCTGCATTTGATATTCCACAGGATCTTCAACCGTAATAATATTCACTTCAGGTGTACTGAGCCGACTTAAAATGGAATAGAGTGTTGTTGTTTTACCTGAACCAGTCGGACCGGTAACAAAAATAATACCATTGGGTCTCGAAATTCCTTTGATAAGAACATCAAAATCTCTTTTGGATAATCCTAAATCTTCCAGCTGTGCAAATGTTCTGGTCTTATCGAGTAAACGCATCACGATTCGCTCTCCAAATGCAACAGGCAAAACAGAAACACGAATATCAATAGATTTATCGGCAACCTTTATCTCAATTCTTCCATCTTGAGGAATCCTTTTTTCTGCAATGTTCAGGCCAGCCATAATTTTTATGCGTGAGGCAAGTGCACCTTGTACACGTTTTGGAGGACTCATAATATCATACATCACACCATCGACTCTGTACCGAACCTTAACCTCTTTCTCAAAAGGTTCAATGTGAATATCTGATGCTCCTCGTTTCGCAGCTTGAAACAAAATATGATTTACCAACTTTATAATCGGTGCCTCGGCAGCCATCCCGAGTATGTCTTTTTCTTCTACCTGATCAAACTCAACAGCTTCTTCAAACTCTTTTTCTTCTTCAAGCTCCTCTATCATTTGTTTAGCGCCGCCGAGAGGATAGTAGCGATTTATGCCATCAACAATCATCTTCTTTGTTGCAACAGCAGACTGAATGCCCCCACCTAATAATATATTTAATTCATCAAGTGGCTGAAACTGTAACGGATTGGTGGTCAATATAACAACAGCCCCATCGACCATGACCGGCATAACACTATTTTCTCGCAAAAAGCGAAGCGGAACCTTTCCAAGTAACCCCACATCGATCATCTGTTCAGTAAGCTCCGGAATATATTCAAGCCCAACATGCTTTGCAAGCATCTGTGCAACTTTATCAGAAGGAACAAATTTCTTTTCAATCACACAATCTAAAAGTGTCTGTCCTGTTTGCTCCACATCTTTCAAGCACTCTGCTAACTGTTCCTTTGTGATAAGACCGGCATCGACAAAAATATCTCCAATCTTTTTTTGTGCCATGTTCTTTACCCCAATCTTTTTGCTCCATGCGCAATAAGAATTTTTAAAAAAATTACACCTATATATTATCTCTCACAGACAAGAAAATAGCAAACTAAGACGAGCCAATCGTACTTTTTTTATAAAAATTTTTGGCAAGCAGCTCTGGATGCCACTCTTCATTTTAATTGCAAAACTCACTTGCAAATCAGAGTGCCACTTCCTATCATCTTTATCTGAGCCCAGGGACACGTGCCACCTACATCTGACATAAACGAATAAAAAAGACCATGGACTAAATGGTTAGAAGATTATATCTGCAAAGATGATCTTTGCCACCAAAATCTCCTGTGTCTTCACAAGGCCTATGTATACAACGTACCGTTGAGCCTTGTAAAGGAGAGTTTACACAATTTTTTGTAGCGAGAGGGAACCTATGAATGGCTATATTGCCCGAATTTTCACATCGTTTGTAGATGTACCAAATAAAATTTCTACAGCAATTTATTTTTCAGGATGCAGTTTGCGTTGCAATGGTTGTCACAATAAAGACATCTGGGAGAAAAAAAATGGCACACTTATGTCCAGCAATCATATTATGGAAAAAATAAATAATCCGCTCACTGAATATGTCGCATTCCTAGGTGGAGAGCCTACAGACCAATTGAATTTTCTTCTGCATCTTTGTGAGCGAATCCAAAAAGAAACGGATAAAAAAATAGCGCTTTATTCAGGCAGAGAATTTGAAGAATTACCCGAAAAGCTGCTTCTTTATCCGTCTTTTGTAGTGTGTGGGCCATACCGACAAGATCTTCGCCAAGAAGGCTTTCCGGCGTCATCAAATCAACGTGTTTTTAAAAAGAAGGACCAAATGTGGACGAACTAAAACAATATTCTATGCTGTCTGAAGACTTCAAAAAAATATATGAATCTGTGGATAAAGAGATTCTCAAACTCGAGGGAATTTCTCCTGAAAAACTAGATACATCCCGCGTTGGACATCAATATTTCCGAGAAGATGTAAAAGAAGTAACTATTGATGCCAATGCAAACCATCTTCAAGACGGTATTTCGTTCGCAAATTACGTGTCAGAAATGGCAAAGAGTAACATGAAGCTATTAGGATATCATGACTTGTACATCATTTTAAAAGAGAAGTACGGACAACAAGAGGCAACAGACATTCTTACTTCTTTGTGGGATGGAGATCTTTATATTCACGACAGCACAAAGCTCCAAGTTCCTTATTGCTGGGCTCTTTCGGTAGACCTCATCCTGCGAAAAGGAAATTTTTGGGGACAGCTCCGATCTTATCCCCCAAAACGCGCAACATCATTTATAGATCAGGTCAAAGAGGTAACCATCGAAGTTGCTCAGGAAATCGCTGGAGCAGTCGCAATTGGCGACCTTATGATCGGTTATTCTTACTTTGTTAAATTAGAAAATCTCGATATAGACAATCCCGATCATAGAAAAAAAATTGAAAATGATTTTCAATCTCTTGTCCACACACTAAACAAAAAACTTCGCCCATCACATCAATCGCCATTCAGTAATATTTCGATTTTCGATCGACCAAATTTAGAAAAACTATTCAAGGATTATCGATTCCCTGATGGCTCCACACCGAACCTTAATACTGTTTATGAAATTCAAAAAATATTTTGCGACTGGTTTTACAAGGGAGATCCATCAACCGGCATACCATACCGATTTCCAATTGTAACGCTTAATCTGAGAGTTGATGAGGAAGGAAATGTTCTTGACCAGAAATCACTTGAATATTTCACAAAAATCAATCTAGAAAAAGGATGTTTTAATATCTACATTTCAGCGGGCAATAAAATCGCAAGTTGCTGTAGACTAAGCAATGACCTTGACCTTGCAGGAGCAGACAGCTTTGGAAACGGAGGAGTTTCTCTTGGATCACACCGCGTTGTAACTATCAATCTTGCACGCCTTGGTAAAAGAGCAACGTCATACAATAATTTGATCGATTTACTACACGAACAACTGGATAAAGCAACAAAAACACTTGTTGCCCACAGAAAATTGCTTGAAAAGAGATCAGATCAAAATTTTCTTCCGTTTGTAAAACGCGGACTTATCATCATGAGCCGGCTGTTTAGCACATTTGGAATCAATGGAGTGTACGAGTGCCTTGAACAGATGGGACACTCAATTATAACCGAACAGGGCAAACAGGTAGCCTTTAATATTTTGCAAGAAATAAAAGACTACGCCACTGCCTGCAGCAAAAAATATGGAACACCATTTAATGTCGAACAAGTGCCCGGTGAGAGCTTAGCAGCAAAACTCGCACTAAAAGATAAGCTCCTTCATGATATGGATTATTCAATCTATGCAAATCAGTTTGTTCCGCTTTGGATTGATTGTGATATCGTAGAACGAATAAAACTCGATGGAGCATTTTCAAAAGTGCTAACCGGAGGCGGCATTTCTCACCTTAACCTTGGCGAAAAACTTTCACATAAAAATCAGATGAAAACACTCATTGAGTATGCAATCAAACACGGCTGCGAGCACTTTGCCATCAACTACAATTATTGTCGATGCGAAAACAAGCATACAACTATCTCCGGTCAAACATCTATTTGTCCAATTTGCTCAGGTAAAATTATTGAACAATACACCCGAATTGTTGGCTACCTTACTCCCGTTTCTTCTTGGAATAAAGGGCGCAGAAAAGAACATGCTATGAGGGTATTTAAAAAAGAAACCACACTTAACGGAAATACTGTAACTCCGGCCAAGAACGTAAAAACTCAAAAGGAACTATAAGAAACAGGTGCCCACACAAACAAATCATGAGTGTGGGCACCTAGCACGCGCTTGCAGCATAAAACGGAGTCTGTTAGTTTAAAAACTCTTAATCGTCCGTTGGTAAACTTTTCTAAAAGGAAGCCGGATCATGCTTTTTATTCGTTCAATAAGCTGCACAGCTCTTTTGCTGCTTTTACTTTCAACACCTACTGCCACGCAAACAAAAAAATCAAAATCATGCTGCTCTGATTGTTTTTCAACCTGTTCTTCAGAACAGGAAACAGTCACCAAAAAAAACAACAAAAAAGAAACAAAAAAAAAGAAGAAAAAAGCTAGAAAGAAAAAAAAGAAAGCGAAGCAGCAATCTCCTAAAAAAACATTCAGCAAACTGGAGTATGAAGAACTAAAAGTAGAAAAGACAAAACTTTTAGAAAAAGGAAACAAAGAGATTGCAATAAAATATATCGAAAAAATGGTCCCTTTGTGCACAGATCTTAATGAACTTTCGGGCCTGATGCTTGAACTTGCCGATCTGCTGTTTGACCTGGGTTATCTTGCACGAGCAGAGCTTTTGTACACTGAGTTTGTTCATCTATATCCAGGAGACCAGAAAGCAGAATACGCAAGTTACAAAGCGGTCCTGTGCTCCTATTGGAAAACACTTGACTACTTTCGCGATCAATCAAAAACCAAAGAAACGGTTGATCTGGCAAAAAAATTTTTGAATCGTAAAGATGTTTTTACAACTTATACAAAAGAGGTTGAAGATATTCTAATCGCCTGCAACGAAAAGCTGTTTGAAAGCGAAGTAAATATCTTCAATTTTTACGTCAAAAGAGGAGATTATTTGGCAGCGCAAACAAGACTCACAAATATAGAAAAAGAGTTTTTACCACTTTTACCAGGTAAAGAACCGGATATTATCACGCTGGCATGTGATCTTGCAGAGAAACAAAACAACAAAGAACTTCTTACTGAAAAACAAAAAATTCTTGAAGAAAAATTCCCCGAATATCTGCAGAGAAAGACGATTGTTGCAAGCTCAACAAAAAAACGCTCAAGCGTGGATAAATTCTAGGTTCTATGTTGGAAGGTTGAAGGGGTGAACAAGCGTAAAAAATTGGGACAAGATGGAGAAAATCTTGTCTCTAAGTATCTGAGCCAGAAGGGTTTTGCCATTGTTGCACAAAATTATCGCAAACGATATGGTGAGATCGACCTTATAGCACAAAAAAAAGACCTGATCGTTTTTGTTGAAGTTAAAAGACGATCAAAAAGGTTTTTTGATATGTGTCAGCTCATTACTTTTTCAAAACAAAAAAAAATAATTTTGGTTGCTAAAGAATATATTGCGCGATACGGACACGATCAGAAAGTATGTCGGTTTGATGTTGCACTCATTGAAGGAGATCGGATAACCTATCTTCCAAACGCATTTACTGAAGGAGAAAGTAATGGCTGCTGGTAAAGCAAGAGATGATCTATATGATCTTTTCAAACGAGCTGTCACAGGATTTATTTTAGGCATTTCTTTTTATTTTGTTTTTTTTCACCTACCTCCACTATGTTTTTCGATCGCACTGGCAGGTATTTTAGGAATTATATTAATATCCGAATGGCCACGCCTTTTCCATACAAAAACAACTCCTTTCTGGGCGCTCATGCCCTTTTACCCTATTTTTTCATTTATTAGCATGATTTTGTTAAACCAGAGCATGATCCATCGAGATTTGATTGTTATTGTTTTCATCCTTGTATTTGCTTTTGATTTTGGATCTTATGCTGCTGGATCTTTATTCGGTAAACACAAGCTTGCTCCAGAAATAAGCCCACGCAAGTCATGGGAAGGTGCAATTGGAGGCTATTTTTTATCTTTTATTTTTCTCAATATTATTTTGTACGTTACCGGCGCTCCTATGTCGATTTTTATGCGATTCTACCTAACTTTTGCGCTTTGCTCACTAGCACTGTGTGGTGACTTTTTTGAATCTCTGCTCAAAAGACGTGCCGGCATTAAAGACTCTGGATCGCTACTTCCCGGTCATGGTGGATTTTTAGATCGATTTGATGGATTAATGTTTGTACTACCACTGGTCTATCTATTTAGAGACTTTTTTGCACGGATGTTTGGATTGATTTAAGAAAAATTCAAACAAGAAGTCGACCCACTAAATCTGTTTGCAAAACAGTTTCGGACTCTCCGCTAACCATATTTTTTAAAGTGACAGACTTTTTCTCTTGTTCACTGGGACCAATAATCAGGCAATATTTTGCTCCGAGCTTATTTGCTTTACGCATCATACTTTTGAGAGAATCACCCTCCAAAAGAATATCTGCACAAAGATTATGTGATTGCAATACGTCTGCAATCAGCAAAGCTAACGGATGCTGTTCTTGCGTTGTCGGTAAAATAAGATGTAAAGCTGGTGGTTGTTGAATCGGCAAGCTTGCTCTATTTGGCTCCAGAAGTAACAAAAGCCGTTCGATGCCTATACCCACACCAATTGACGGTTGATCTTCTTTGCCGCCCAACTGTGTTACGAGCTGATTATATCGACCACCTCCACAAATTGAAGATTGAGCTCCTAAGTTATCGCTCACAAATTCGAAAACCGTTTTACAATAATAATCAAGCCCTCGAACAAGTTTTGTGTCAACTACAAACGAAACTGATAACATAGAAAGCTCTTTTTGCAACATCTGCCACTCTGAATAGCATCTTTCGCACAGATTATCAGTAATTCGTGGAGCATTTTCGTACAGTTTTTGGCATTCTTGATTCTTGCAATCAAAAATACGCATGATATTTGTATCTTTACGCATTTTGCAAGTATCACAAATATCGCCAACAATATTGTTCAAAAATTCCAACAGCAGTGAACGATACATTTTGCGATCATCAAAACAACCGAGATAGTTAATCAATAGTGCACCATTAGATAGCATCAATTTTTCGTAAAAAAAGCGATCCAACATTTTAATCAATTGTGCGTCTTGCGCAACAGAATCAGAGCCTATCACTTCAATATTAAGTTGATGAAATTGACGAAACCTACCTTTTTGCGGACGCTCATGGCGAAACATGGGGCCAATGGAAAACACTTTCCATGGGGTTTGTTGTATTTTGTTTTCTATAAAAGCACGGACCGTTGAAGCAGTGGCTTCGGGACGTAAACAAATCGACTCTTTACTTTCACCCCGCTCAATCAAAAACATCTCTTTACTCACAACATCGGTTTGCAAACCGAGTGAACGCTTAAACAATTCAGTTGGCTCTAAAATCGGCGTTTCTATCTGCGTAAAGTGATAATTCCTCAGATGCTTACGTGCTTGCTGAACAATAAAATTGAACAACGAAAGATCCAAAAAATCTTGTGTGCCTTTGATTTTCTTGAACATAGAACACGGCTCCCTATCTGAGCAAAAACTGTTTAAACAAAAGGAAAACAAAGCATAATACAATTATTTATCATTGCACATTACAAAAATTTTTTTAATTTTTTTGACAAATTAGTTGCTTAACATATGCTCAAGGTGTTATCGATAGAGTAGTTTTTGGGAATCTAATATTAACCCTTTTAAAAAGGAGGGCTCATGAAGAAGCGCTTGACACTTCTTTTATCGGTCGCATGTTTAGCTCCAGCCGCACAGGTGCGTGCTGAATGCTGTGAATGTGACACGGTAGGCCGCACATTTTACACAGTTCGTCCACTTTATCAATCCGCATCTGCTGAAAAAATAACCATGTTCCGCGATCGCATGGACGCACGCGAAAATGGTAAAGGCGGAGCATTCCAGATGGCACTCTTTGGCAGTAGATCAACATATCCGGAAGGACTCAGGGCATACTTCTCACCAACATGTAAAAACAAACTTAAGGTAAAAGAAGAAAGCCCGTACTTGAGGATAACCCAGAATATAGGCGAACAACCGGATGATACTATCGACATCATTGGACGACACTTTAGGATTTTAACAGTCAATGGTTTGGCAAAGGCTAAGGCAGCTTTCCCACCCCAAGGAAACCCGGCCCTAACAACCGACCCACTATTTGAAAGCACTATCTGCTTTGAACCTCGTCAAACTGTATTTGGAATAGGTCTAACCTACAAACAAAACCTCACCACATTAATGAGTGATGAAGACAAAGATTATCACTGGTGGTTTGAAATTTCTGCACCAATAACACGTGTCAAAAACAATATGGAACTTGAAGAAAAAACTTCCGAAGACGGTGGCGGGGCTGTAGACGCAATAACTGGACTCGATGAGGACTATGAGTTTTTTGCCAGCATGGAAGACGCCTTTAAACAATCCGCTTGGAACTATGGAAAAATAGATTGCAAATGCATGACCAAATGGGGACTTGCAGATATCGAACTGAAGCTTGGCATTGACTGGATAACCAAAGATGAAACCTGCAGATTAGAAGGTTATGTTGGATTCCTGATCCCAACGGGCAACAAACCATGCGCTGAGTACATGTTCGAACCCATCGTCGGACATAACAAGCACTTTGGTATCGTCAAAGGCAGCCATGCATGCTTTAGAATTTGGGAAGATGAGCAAGAAGCAAAAGCTGTTCATACAACACTCGACATTCACGGCATGTATCTTTTCAGCAGGCACGAAAAACGCTCTTTTGACGTAAAAGACAAGCCTTGGTCCAGATATATGGAGGTGTATGAAGACAAAACGCAAGCAACACTAGCGTCTACAATAGCTGATGACGCCGGTCTTATGCTTGCAACTCCCGGCATAAACCTCTTTACTAGCGATTTAAAAGTAAAACCGCGCCTTTCATGCAATCTGAGTACCGCATTGATCTACTCAAATGATGACAAAGGATTCCGTGGGGAAGTTGGCTATACCTGCTTTGTACGTCAAAAAGAATGTGTTGAACTTGCCTGCTCGTGGCATAAAGAAGTGGCATTCAAATCAGAACGAGGAAAAGGCAAAACAAGCTCGCTAGGAACAATAAAAAATAGAAATGAAGCGTACTTACATTGGGATCAGCCAGATCCAGAATTAAAATATCAGGTGTCTTATCGACGATTAGATGTTTATGACGAAAGTATCATCAAGGAATCAGACCTTGATATGGATTCCGCATCCCATCCAGCAGCATTTTCGCATACCTTCCACCTATCTCTGGGCAAACGTTGGGACGACAGAGACTATCCACTATTCTTCGGCGGCGGCGGATCCTATGAATTTGGCTCAGATAACGCAGCAATAAGCCGATGGATTCTTTGGATTAAAGGCGGCGTTTCATTCTAAATCATTGAAAAGCTTCAACAAAATCACAGACAAAAAGGTAGAGACCCAAAAATCTCTACCTTTTTGTTTGATATCATATATTTGCTTTGTAGAACCTGCAATCCTAAAGCAAAAAACTATTGCATCAAAAATATACAACTTGTTATTATAAAAAATGTAAAAGTCGCTTTTTTCCTCATATATAAAAAAGAGACCTTATTGATAGAAAAGAACTTATAACAGCGCTGTTTGCGATGATATCGGCAATCCTAAGTCGCCAGACAACCATGGGAATGAAAAACTTCAAACCATTTGGAATAAAATAGAACAGAAACAAGAAATAACTGAGAAAGAAGAAGAAGAAGAAGAAGAAAAGGAAAAAGAAAAAAAAGGAGAAATCAATGAATGCTAAAAAATTTATAACCGGTCTATTTGTAATATCGGCAATCCTAAGCTTCCAGGCAACTATAGGAATGGATGGCCCCTACATAAGGAGCCTTATCAAGGGGAAACTTGTAGATATAAAAATCTCGCCAACACAGCCTAAAAATACTATCAACACCTACAATAAAGTTCTCGAAGACGCTAAAAAAAAACTGGCCATAGTCAAAACGGAACAAGTCAAAAATCAAATCATACAAGCCATCCAACAAACCGGAAAAAACATTCTAAAAAAACTTGGGAAAAAAATCCCAAAAGAATTTAAGGAAAAAGCTGAGAAAATAAAAGACATCAAAATTCTCATGATAAAACTCGACGACAAGCCTAAAAAGAAAAAGAAAACAGAAAAAAAAGAAAAAGAAATAATAGAAGAAGAAATAATAGAAGAAGAAATAAAAGAAAAAAAGAAAGAAAAAGAAAAAGAAAAAGAAATAATAGAAGAAGAAGAAGAAGAAATAACAAAATCAGGGCCTTTATCTCAAAAAGAATTCGAACAAGAAACGGTATCTATAAAAGAAATCAATCTTATTAAAGAAAATAAATTACTAAAAAAATCTATTGAAAAGATGACAAAGGAAGTTGAAAATATAAATTTTCAACTCGTGACTGAAAGATCACAACATAGTCTTCTCAAGAATAAATTTAAAAAAATCAAAAAAGAGTTAGAAAAATTACAAAAATCAATACAGAAGAAAAAGAAAAAAGAATAAAAAAAGGAAAAATCGATGAATGCTAAAAAATTTATGACCGGACTATTTGGTTTGGCAGCAATCCTAAGCTTCCAGACAACTATAGGAACGGATGACTCCTACCTAAGGAGCCTTATCAAGGGGAAACTTGCAGATATAAAAATCTCGCCAACACAGCCTAAAGATACTATCAACACTTACAATAAAGTTCTCGAAGACGCTAAAAAAAAACTGGCCATAGTCAAAACGAAAGAAGTCAAAAATCAAATCATACAAGCCATCCAACAAACCGGAAAAAAAATTCTAAATCAACTTGGGAAAAAAATCCCAAAAGATTTTAAGAAAAAAGCTGAGAAAATAAAAGACATCAAAAAGCTCATGATAAAACTCGACGACGATGATGACGATTCAGATACTGAAGACGAAGATTCAGATGAAGACGACGATTCAGATACTGAAGATGAAGATGACGACGAAGATAAAGAAAAAGAAAACCTAAAATTGCTGCAGAAACTAGAGATGCAAAAAAACAACGATAACGATGATGATGACGATTCAGATACTGAAGAAGAAGAAGAAGAAGAAGAAGAATATTCATCTGATGAAGACGACGATGAGAAAGAAGCAAAAAAGATACTTGATAAGGGGTTAGATAAATTTGAGGATTTGAAAAAAAAGTATAAAGCCAATCTAGATGTAGACGAAGAAGTTGAAGATCTTCTTTACGAACTTGTCCCACAACTGTACAAGATAATAAATAAAACTACACGAGAAAAATATAAAGAAAAAATAATTAAATGTACTACTGATGAATCAACAGATATGGATATTGATCTAGACAAGTATAAAAAAGGCAAAAAAAAGAAATTCAAAAAACCAACCCCGCCTTTCCAGAAAAAGAAAGGGAAAAAGAAAGGGAAAAAGAAAAAAGGGAAAAAGAAAAAAGGGAAAAAGAAAAAACAAACGGAAGAACAAAAGAAGGCTTACCAGGCACTTCCGACGTTACCGACTGGCGTGACATATAGTGACGTAGAGGATATATCTGAGGAAGATCGTGATTTTGAAAAAGAACAACTAAAACAACAACTAGAACAACAACTAAAACAACAACTAATGTGGGAATTATCAGAAAAAGCGTATAAAAAATTCAAACAACTTGATAAATTGAAGAATCTCAACTTTGATGCAAAATTTAAAAAAATCAAAAAAATTGTAAATGATATTGATAAATTAGAAAAAAAATATAAGACGAATGAAAAGATCAAACTAAAAGACAAGAGCTGGGATAAAATATCTTCTAAGGCCAATAAGATCATTACAAAAGCACTAATCAAAAAATATAAAAAAAAGGCCGCAGATGAACTAGGGAAAGAAACAAGCCTCAGCAAACTCAAAAACACTTACGATAAGTTAATAAAAGAATATAAAGAAAAACTTAAGAAAATAAAAGGTCTCTCAAAGAAAATAAAAGGTCTCCTAAAAGATGATACAATTTTTATGATAAAAGAAAAAGTACAAAAAATCATTGAAAATATCTATAAAAAAAATAAAAAAAGAATTACCACCACCAAAACTAAAACCAGTACTACTCCAACTACTACTGTTATTAC
This sequence comes from uncultured Pseudomonadota bacterium, assembly GCA_964477815.1. Lineage (GTDB taxonomy): Bacteria > Babelota > Babeliae > Babelales > Vermiphilaceae > DAOVGZ01. The sequence continues at coordinate 29,976 of CAYZEO010000009.1, forward strand.
CAC
>CAYZEO010000010.1:0-27860 GCA_964477815.1 uncultured Pseudomonadota bacterium
AAATGCATCTCAGCTGCGCTGAATCTGAAACGAAAACCATTGAATCTGAAATCTACACTTTTTAGTTAAATAATTTTTGGGCACGAAAGAAAAAACATGAAAAAAACGATAACCTCACTCATTTTTACAGCAATATCAACTCAAGCAATAGCTGGAGGTCTTGCTGGCCTAATGATGGAAAACAAAGAATTTGACTTGAAACATTGCAATGAAAAACAGCGGAGACGATATCGCAAACTTTATAACCAAGTTAACAAAACAATCGAAGAGAATTTAAAAACAATTACTAAACATCAAGCAGAGAAAAAGCTTAACCTAAAACGGGTTAACAACAAATATCCACACGAAAAAATACAGATGGATGAAAAAGATCAGCAAAAAATGCTTGAGAACCACGATGATATTTTAATTGCGAGAGAACAAAGACAATTTAAACTCTGTCTGCAAAACAAAAAGAGTGAAGAAGAGTGCAATCTTTATGCTCGCTTTGATGGTGACAAAATAAGGCTCGCCTTCCTCTCAGAGATTCACGATAAACTTGTGCAAAGTTGTAAAAATAAAACTATTACAAAGAAAACACTTGTCAAAGATTTAATCAAAATCAAAAAATCAATGAAGGGCTTGCTACAATTCCCTGAAGTAACCGCTTTGATGACACCAGGAAAATATATCAAAGAAATTGTCTACAAGACTGAGCCATATTCCAACACTAAAAAGGTCGGATTATTCATCGTAGGAGGTGGACTAGGAATTCTCGGAAGCGTTGGTTTTTACGAATATATTTACCCCATACTTCAAAATCTTAACAATATAAAATCTAAGTAAAAAATAAAAAGGGAGTATGAAATGATCACTATAAAAACGACACAGCGAAAAATTAAGGTCAATATTGAGAAGTTAAAAAAAGAGGCCCGGACAGTTCTGGGCCTACTCAATTATCACGACTTTGAGCTCAACATTTTTTTGACCACCAATCAAACAATCCGCGCTTACAACAAAAAGTATAGGAAAATCGACAAGCCAACCGATATTCTCTCTTTTCCCTACTGGCCAAATTTAAAGCCAGGGCAACGAATCGTTACTGAAACAGCTGAAGACAAACAACTTGGCGATCTGATCATCTCGCTAGAATATGTTCAGAATGATGCTAAAAAACTAAAAACCACACTTAACAAACGTTTACAGGTTCTTTTGGTGCACGGAATTTGTCACTTGATCGGATATGATCATGAAACCGAAGCTAAATACAAGGTGATGCAGAAGAAGGAAAAAGAGCTGCTCTCACATCTTGACTATTAATTTTTTCGTTTTAGAAAGATTATTTTTCTTCTTTTTTTGGCTTCCAGTTTTTGTAAGCTTGATCTGTCATTTTGCCAAAAAACTTTTTCCAGCTTTTATCCTTTTTTACACACTCTCCAATAACAAACCCTGTTGCCCACTCTAAAATCTTGCTAATACACAAAATCTTTTTGTTTCCCATGATCATTTTTTTAACAATTGTTTCTGAAACCTTTTTTTTATTTGGTCCCAAGTAACCAAAAACAATTTCAGAAATATATGTGCCAATACGTTTCGGCAATAGTTTTAATGTTTTTTTATCTGTTTTTACAAGTTCTTTTTCTAGCTCTGTCGTTATAGAGATATTTTTTTTTATGTCTTTTTTTTTGGCTTCAACGCTCTCCAAAATTTCTCTAACTTTGTATTCAGCTTCCAACATACCTTTGACCATATGCTTTGGAGCTCCCGCAAGTCTTCCAACATAACCAATAGTATCACCAAACTTTTTCTCCATCATCCCTTTTTTTTTATTGATAATGGAGCAGAGAAAACTATAAGCCGGACCAACTGTCACATTTTTCATTATTTTTTTAAATCCGTCACTTCCAGGTAACTTTTTGTATTCTTCTAATCTGTTTTTCATGCCAAATACTGGCAAAAACTGCCCGAGCAAAATAAGGATCATAAATTTGTAACTCATTCTCATCTTCGCTTCCTCTATGCTAGAAACAAACGATCCGCTCTTGCACAGCACAAGAACACGGGCAGAGGCTACCACACTATTCGATCTCTTTACAACTGTAACGTGAAGTTGCTAATTTGTGTCGAGAATTTAAAAAAACACCTTAAAACTTTAATTCTTCAAGAAAGAGCATTCCATGGCTAAAGATCTTTTAGTCGTCAAAAATCTGAACGTCACTCTCTCTGGAAACAAAATTATTCAGAACCTCAGCTTTGATGTCCAAGACAAAGAAGTTCTTGTTATTTTAGGTCCAAACGGTGCAGGAAAAACAACACTGTTGCGCACACTTCTTGGTCTCGTGCCATATTCCGGAACTATAAAATGGAACAAAAAAAAGCTGAGCTACCTTCCTCCACAAGAACTGATAAACAGAAAAACACTCATGCCATTGAATGTGCAGGAGTTTTTTGAATTCAAAAATATTTCTTCTCACGCAATCACAAAAGCAATAAAAAACGTTGGGCTGAAAAAATCTATACTCTCACAACAACTTGAAAAACTATCAACTGGACAATTTCAAAGAATTCTAATCGCCTGGACATTTATTGATAAACCCGATGTATTACTTTTTGACGAACCAACCGCAGGAATTGACATCGGAGGAGAAGAAACAATTTACTCTCTGTTGCACAATATCTGGGAAAAAAGAAAAATGACCATCATTTTAGTAACACATCATGTGCATGTGGTCTGGGAGCACGCAACAAATGTTTTATGCTTGAATAAAAAACTCCTGTGCCACGGAACACCAGAAAAAATATTAACAAAAAAAACAATTGATCAAATTTACGGGCCGGGAGCAAAACTGTATGGACATAGGCACAGTTCTTAACACAAATCTCTTGTATGCTTTACTTGTAGGCGTATCGGTCGGCACGGTAGCAGGTTACATCGGATCGTTAATGATCACTAAACGAATGTCCTTGATGGGAGGCGCACTTGGACATCTTACACTCCCCGGAGTTGCACTTGGCCTTCTGTACGGATTTGACATTTCAATTGGAGCACTTATTTTTTTAATCCTTGGCATCTTTGTTATTTGGCTTTTGGAAAAAATCACCTCACTTCCATTTGAAACAACAACCGCAGTTGTTTTTACCACATCACTAGCCGCAGCCTTCCTCTTTCTTCCCCACAAAGAAACGCATGTCGCACTCCTGGGCGACATATCTCGCATCACACCAACGATTTCCATAGTTTGCCTGGCTCTTTCTGGCATCATTTTTGCCATCATTAAAATCATTTACAAAAAAATGGTATTGATAGGAATCTCAGAAGATCTGGCGCAAGCCGAAGGAATACACTCCTCTGTTTATAATCTTATTTATCTTGCTTGCATAGCATTAGTTGTTGCACTTGGCGTACGCATCATCGGCGGACTTATGACCGCAGCTCTGGTCGCAATTCCAGCAGCATCAAGTAAAAATGTTAGTCGCTCCCTCCTGCAATACGCAGTCCTGAGCAGTATTTTTGGCGGCCTCGCATGCACACTAGGAATTGTAACAACACATCTTTCTGACCTGCCAGTTGGACCTATGATCATTCTTTGGAGTAGCGGAATATTTATTTTTTCACTCTTTCTTAAAAAATAATCTACTTAACCTTCAGAACCTCAGGCTTTTTGAATGCGAGAATTGCTATACCGATCACATTTGGTACAGCAACTAGAATAATCATGATATCAACAAGCTTCCAGACAATTGGCACATCCATCAACGCACCAAAAAAAATAACAAGCACGGTGAACAATCGGTAGAGCCAAACGCCGCGATGCTTGGTCATAGAAGCAAAACTTTGCGTACCGTTGAAACTGTTACCAATAACAGTTGTCAAAACAAAAAGACCAAGACTGATAATTAAAACAAATCGGCCAAGAGTTGGAGAATTCATTTTAAACACTTGATACATTAATGTGTTGTCAAGCGCAGCCTCGCCAACCATCCAAATGCCAGTAACCAAAATAAGCAAGCCGGATAAAAAAGAAAAAAATGCATCTGCAGCAACCGAAAACATCGCGAGAACACCCTGATCTGTAGGATTCTTTACATCGGCCATTGAATGAGGTATCGACGATGTTCCAAGCCCCGCTTCTGTCACATAGACACTTTTAAAAATACCTGCACTCATCGCTGAAAACACTGAAGCACCTAAAAATCCACCCGCCGCAGCCGCTGGGCTAAATGCATTAGTAAAAACTGAGTACAAAGCAACTTTGAGCGCACCCACATTCTTGAACAAAATAAGAAAAGCAAAAGAAACATAGAAAAAACACATAATCGGCACAAGACGACTGGCCAAAAAACCAACTCGCTTTGCACCACCACTGAGCACAATAAGCGCAACAACAGCTAAGACCAGTCCAGTCTGCCACTCGGCTATACCCTCTTTACTAAATATCCCTGCCAAAGTATTTGATTGAACCCCAGACCAAATGGCAAACACAACAATAATCACTAGCCCATACCACCTTGCCAACCAATTACTTACAAGTTTTAGGTATTGTGTTGGACCACTAATGATGTCACCATCCTTTGTTTTTGTCCTTGTGTGAAGGGCAAAAGTAACCTCAGTAAATTTTATAACTCCAGCAAAAAATGCATACGCTATCATCCAAAAAAGAGCTCCCGGACCACCTGTCATAATAGCTATTGAAGGTCCAATGATACTTCCACTTCCAAGCGTTGTTGCCATGGCTGTAAACAAGGCATGCACAGGATGAATAGTTTTTATATTACCTTCGGCTTTGCTTGCTCCCTTTTTGAGCAACTTCCAAAATCGGGGGAAAGCACGAAACTGCAGAAAACCAGTTTTGACAGTCAAAAGAACGCCAACACCTAAAAAAATAGGAACAACTGGACGTGCAAGAACATAGTAAATACTGGACAATATCTGCAACCAATCCATATTTTCTCCCGGAAAACTCAACTCTCTTTTTTTAACAAAAAAATGCATTGACCCCTATCAGCACAATGCACACCAACAAGCCTTATATTTTCACAATAGAAATCAGACTAACCCCTTTTTGACAAAAAGGAAAGGGCACGCCGAACCAAGCCATCGAACTGAAGATTCGAGTCGGAATATTTGTCAGATAGATGCTTCATGGCACGAGAAACTTCTGTCCGTGAATAGTTAAGAGAAGTCAAAACATCAGACACATTTTGCCAATCAGTAAGCGCACCTGAATCTTCTAATTCAACTCCTGACTTGATCAGTTTTGCAACCTTACGTCTCAGTTGCACAACCATCTGCTCAACTTTTTTTGGCCCTAGACCATTTACACTGCTCAGAGCTTTTTCATCATCCATCTGAACTGCTTGCAAAAATCGCTCAGCTCCCAAATCTTTTAGAACTGCAAGTCCAATTTTGGGGCCAATTCCAGAACAACCTATGACAAGTAAAAAAACACTTCTTTCAAGCTCTGTACTAAAACCAAGCAACATTGGTCCCTGGTCTTGATTCCAGTGCATGTGGGCATATAAAACAACCTTTTGATCCATTATAAATTGAGCAACATCAGGTACATGCACAAAAAGGGCGATGCTTCCAATATCAACAGAAATAACACCTGCATTGCACGACACAACCTTGCCAGAAATACAATCAATCATGATTCTCTCTTATAAAAATCAACACCAAATAAACCTAGGTCTTCCTATGAAAAAACCGGAGAGCAGAGCAAAAGCATCCGAAATGTATAAAAATCAGGGTAAAAAATCAAAGAATAAGTGTAAAAAACAGAGTAAAAAGCATTTTCTCACGTCAAAAACAAATATAAATAATTGACAAATATACCCCTTGTGATACCTTTTTTCATGAAAAAATCGGGGCTTTCTATGTCACACTGCGGGAATAGCTCAGTGGTAGAGCGTCGCCTTGCCAAGGCGAAGGTCGCGGGTTCGAGACCCGTTTCCCGCTCCAGTAAATGTCGAACCAACTATTCCCTTGTTCGGAATGACACATCAAACCATTTACAGAACGCAAGTTAAGCAGTCAAAGTAAGAGGAAACAATAAAAATGGTAAAAGAAAAAAAAACAAAAAAAGAGGGTGTTTTCCGATGAACTCAATTGTACAAGAAGCATCATCTATGGCCAGAGCAATAGAACAGGCTTGGGAAAAGGCGGGCAAGCCTCAAAAATTTTCTATTCGAGTGTTTCAGGAATCAGAAAAAAATTTTCTTGGGATGACCAAACAGCCTGCTAAGATTGCCCTTTTGTTTGAAAAACAGGACATCAAAGCAGAACAAAAAAAAGAATCTCGTCGCCCAACTCATCAAGCAAAAACACAAAGACAATCTGAACATAGACAACGTCAACAAAAACCTCGAGAACAACATCATCAACAAAAAAAGCCTCAAAGGATACAGGAGCCCGAAGGGCAACCAGCAGCACAAAAAAAGCGGCAAAGGGAAATATGGACAGACGAAATGATTGCCATAGCGCGCAACTGGATGAAGGACATGCTCATCCAAGTAAACAAGTCAGACACCACCTTCACAACAGAAGTGAAACGATATCATCTTAAGTTTATTTTAGATAAGCCGATAGCAGAGAGTGAAGAAAAGCAAAAAAGTGTATTCAGAAATTTTGCACATCTGATTATGCAATCGATTAGAAATAAAATGAAAAAACAGTTGAGGTACCACAAAGTTGTCATTACAAGCTCAAAATGATGTCAGTTTTAGTGCAGATGAAACTACAATCGTCGCACAAGCAACACCTTGCGGAAGCGGAGCACTCGCGCTTATTAGAATGTCGGGCGTCAACGCAATCTCAATTGCAGAAAAAATAAGCCTACTTCCTGCAGGAAAAAAAATAATCAAACAACCAAGCCATACCATTCATTATGGCTTGGTTGTTGACTGTGCGCAAAATACAATCGACCAGGTTATGTTCGCAATTATGCGTGGACCAAAAACATTCACCGGTCAAGACACCGTTGAAATAACAGCTCACAACAATCCTTTCATCGTAAACAACATCATCAAGCGTGCTATTGAAGCTGGAGCAAGGCCTGCAAAAAAAGGGGAGTTTAGCAAACGAGCTTTTTTGAATGGAAAGATTGATCTTGCTCAAGCAGAAGCTATTCATGAAGTTATAGCAGCACAAACACAGGTCGCTCTAAAAGCATCACTGGAACAGCTTGAAGGATCTCTATCCAAACAAATAAAAAAAATAGAAAACGATCTTATTCAAGCACTTGCACTTTCTGAAGCAAGTTTCGAATTCATTGAAGATGAATCAATGGAATTTGATAAGCAGATTACGTCCTTGGTAGAAAAAACAGTAAAAATAATTGATCAACTTAAGCAATCAAAAAACAGCCAGAAACAGATTCGTCAAGGCGTACGCATCGCATTACTCGGATCAGTCAACGCAGGAAAATCATCTCTTTTTAATAAACTTGTCGGACAAAATCGTGCAATCGTAACTAATACGCCAGGAACAACAAGAGATGTCATTGAATCTGGAAGATATAAAAATGGAACATATCAAACTATTTTAGACACCGCCGGACTTAGAAAAACCAACAATGAAATTGAAAAAGAAGGCATTAAAAGATCCGAGCACGAAGCACAAAAAACAGATATCATTTTGTTGGTGTATGACGGGTCCCAAAAACTTAGTGCTCCGGAAATAAAAACATATAAAAAACTAATCAATCTACATAAAGAGAAAGTTATCCTGGTCTGCAATAAATCTGACCTCAAAAAAAGCGCACAAAACATCTTTTGCGAGCACACGACTATCCCGATTTCTTGTAAACAAGAAAAAAACATCGAACTTTTGGAGCAAACAATCGAAAAAAAAATAAAAGAGATCTTTGCAAATTCTTCATCACCTTTCTTGCTCAACCAACGCCACTATAATCTTTTGTTTTCTTTAGAAAAAAAGCTGAACCCTATACTCACCTCTGGTTTTTTAGGAAAAAATCCACAGTATGAGTTGATCTCATTCCATTTGAAAGAAGCTCTGACCGATCTATCAGAATTATCTGGAAAAACAATTACCAAACAAAGCTTAGATAAACTCTTTCAGAGTTTTTGTATAGGCAAGTAAATTTTACAATTCGTCACCTGAAGAACTATCTCCAGTCAAATCCATAAGTTGTTTTAAATTGTAGCAACGCTTCACCTTTTTGAGCCTTTTAAGACTATTTCTTCCTTTTTTTTCTGAATTTTTCAAAAAGAGTTGCTTACTTTTTGTTTTTTGTTTTTTCAAAGGAAAGTTATCTCGCCCACAAAAAGAAACTACGCAGCTTGCTAATATCACCGCTAAACAAATTTTTAATCTCATTAACTTCATTGCTCACGCCCCCTTTATTTTACAACGACATCTTAACCTGTAAAAAAAGCGCCGCTCGGTTGAGCGACGCCCACACAGTTTTAAGATTATCAAATTGAATTCTTAGCTGTAAACAATAATCTCTACGCGGCGATTTGGTTGTTGCTGATCCTTGTCACCGGCAATAGGATTACCTTCTTCATCAAGAACCGGCTTATCTGTACCACGCCCAACAACCTTAATATTTTGTCGAGGAACCCCGTTAGCAACAAATCGTTTTGCAACTGCTTCTGCTCTGTTGTTTGAAATAGCTAAGTTATAAGCTCTTGACCCAGCAGAACTACACGCATTGCCCTCAATGGTGATAGTGCAGTTAGCACCCTCTTCCATCAAACGTTTTGCTAGCTCAATATTGTGCTGTATGTACTCTTCTTGGTCTTCGTTAACTTGCGATTTATCGAACTCAAAATAAACTTTTTTGAAAGAATCTTCCTCTTGAACATCAATGTCGTCTATCCAAAAAAAATCATCATCTAACACATCTGCTACTGCCTGCTCTGTCTCACTAAGCAACTCTTGTTGAGCTTTTTCAAGATCTTCCACACTTTCTTGTTCATCAAGTAAAGCAAATTCATTTACATCTTCATCAAAGAAGCTCTTCATAGTATCTTCCGCGACCGGAATATCTACCTGAGCGGTAACTTTTGTTTTTTTCTTTGCTTTTGGTTTTGTTTTCTCTCCTCCACAACCAGGCAACATCACTACTGCGGCAACCAAAAGGGCCAAAAGCTTTTTCATACACTTCTCCGTACAAAAAGGGTTAATCAACTGTGCAAACAACTTCCGTATTATTGATACAGCGGGCACTCTAACACATTTTTTGCTGATATTCTACCCATAAAAAATAATATTCTATAAAATAGTAGAAGAATAGAAGCCCATAATAAAAAGATTTAATGATGAAAAAAATTATAATCAACGACCAACCATGGCAAACACGCGTTGCTGTTTTGTCCGACGGAAAAGTTCAAAACATTTACTTTGCTTCGCACGCAACTGAAGCACTTGAGCGCGTTTATATCAAAGGAACTGTCGACAAAGTCCTGCCCGGAATCCAGACAGCTTTCGTCAACATTGGTCAAGAACGAGCAGGATTTTTACACATATCAGAAATAGATCGTGAACTTGCATTAAAAAAAATCAGTGAATATGCAGAAGAAATTAGTGATCGAGAACCAAAAAAATCAAAAAAAAGGGGACGCCAAACTCTCGATATCGCCAAAATATTCAAAGAAGGCGAAGACATTCTTGTTCAGGTAAGCAAGGAGCCTATTTATCAAAAAGGCGCAAAATTAACAACCTGCTTTACCCTACCAGGACGATTTATTGTTTTGATGCCAAATATTCCACGAATCGGAGTTTCCAAAAAAGTGGGCGACCGAGAAGAACGCGCACGTCTAAAGGAGCTTGTGCTAAAAAATCTTCCAAAAGAAATGGGAGCTATTATTAGAACAACATCAGAAAATCAACCCGCAAAAGATATCATTCAAGATATAAAATATCTCATCAAAACATGGCGAGGAATAAAAAGAAAATTCAAGCAAGTCCAATCACAAGACCGAATACATGAAGATCTTCCTCTCGCACTACAAGTAGTGAGAGACCATCTTGATGATGATGTAGATGAGATTATTGTTGATAACAAAAAAGTTCAAAAACAGATCTATCAATTTGTTAAAAATATCGCACCAGAATACACACACAAAGTTAAACTTCACAAAGATCCGCCACTCATTTTCGATCAACTTTCCATCGAAAAACAACTTGAAGATGGCCTACATAAAAAAGTCGAACTCAAATCAGGTGGATCTTTAATCATTGAAACAACTGAGGCAATGACTGTTGTTGATGTAAACACAGGAAAATTCGTCGGCAAGAAAAGCCTTGAAGACACCATTCTAAAAACAAATCTCGAAGCCGCTTTGGAAATTGTACGACAACTAAGATTCAGAAATATCGGCGGCCTTATCGTCATAGATTTTATCGACATGGCAAGCCAATCGCACAGACAACAGCTAATTCGTTTCTTTGAAAAAACACTCAAGGAACGTGATAAGTTCCAATCAGTTGTACTAAAAGTCTCTGAATTTGGCTTGGTCCAGATGACCAGAAAACGATCCGGAAAGACTTTAACACAGCAACTTACACACAACTGCCAAACCTGTAAGGGCTCCGGGTTTGTCAAATCAATTAAAACAGAAGGCTATACAATTTTACGCAATATCAGACTAGATCTCTTAACAAACAAAAAACTGCGAGGCAAACTCCAAATTCAGGTTAACAAAGAGCAACTCAACCATCTAACAAACGTTGAGTACAATTCAATTTTGACGCTTGAGAAAGAATTTAAATCTGAGATTACTCTTTCGGAACAAGGCTCCATAGCTATTGATCAATACAAAATAGAAAAAAAATGATAAGCTGACTGACGTATCTTCAAATTTTGAGCATTCAAGTAATATAAAATTTGAGCTGGAGGATAAAATAAACAATCCTCTGCTTAAGGAGTCTCATGGCACCAAAAATAGAATCTATTTTGGATCATTATCCAGATTATGAAGTGACCATCGGCATCGAAGTACATACACAATTAACAACACAAACAAAAATTTTCTGTTCATGTGCCAACGACGTTGGAAAAAACCCAAACACAGATATTTGTAGCATATGCGCAGGACATCCTGGTGTTCTTCCTGTTCTTAACAAACAGGTTGTTCATCACGCCATTCTTGCTGGACTTGCTACCAATTGCAAAATTTCAAAAATATCAGAGTTTGCCCGTAAACATTATTTTTATCCAGATTTGCCAAAAGGATATCAGATTACACAAAATGAACTTCCAATCTGCACTGAGGGCGAAGTCCCTATCAGATTAGAAGACGGGACAATCAAAAAAATAAGACTTATACGCATTCATATCGAAGAAGATGCAGGAAAAAATATTCATTCTTCACAAGCAGATGCAAGCTTTGTTGATTTAAACAGAGCGGGCACACCACTTTTAGAAATAGTAAGCTATCCTGATATTTCAAGCACATATGAAGCTAAGGCGTACTTAAAATCTCTTCGATCCATCGTTCAATACTTGAATATATGCACCGGGAATATGGAAGAGGGAGCTTTCAGGGCAGACACAAATATATCGGTCAAAAAAAAGACTGATAAAAAATTGGGAACACGATGCGAGCTAAAAAACATAAACTCTTTCAAGTTTATTGGCGACGCAATCGAGTATGAAATTCAGCGACATATAGAACTTTTGGAAAGCGGACAAAAAATAAAACAAGAAACAAGACTTTGGAACAGTAAAGAAAAGCGAACTGCTCCGATGCGCTCAAAAGAGGAAGTTGCTGACTACAGATATTTCCATGACCCAGATCTTCCCCTCATTCAGATTGATGAGGAATGGATTTCTAGAATTGAAAAAATGCTCCCCGAACTTCCTCCGCAGAAATTTGAACGTTTTTGCAAAGAACTCGGGCTTTCCAAATACGAAGCTGAAATTTTAATAGATGATCTAGAGCTTGCAAACTACTTCGAAAAAACACGTGAGCACAGTACAAGCAAACAGATAATCAACTGGATATTACGCGATCTACTTGGCTATCTAAAAGAGCACAAAATCTCTCTGATTGAATGCAAAGTAACACCAGAAAAATTGTCTGGGATTGTTGAACTTTTAGAATCTGGCAAAATTAACAACCGTGCAGCACGAGAGGTGTTTGAAAACGTTGCTCAAACAGGCGACAACCCAGAGGATATTGTCAGGGAAAAAGGTCTTGAACAGATTTGTTCTGTTGACGAATTAGAAAAAATTGTAAAAAAAATAGTAGAATCTCACCCTGATGTTGTCGAAAAATACAAGTCAGGAAAAGATAGACTTTTTGGCTTTTTTGTTGGACAAGCAATGAAAAAAACAAAAGGGAAAGGCGATCCAAAAATAATTCAAGAGTTGCTAAAGAAGCATTTGCAGTAGTTAAAAAACATGATCTGAAAGGGGCAATTCATGAAAACGAATTTGTTAAGTTTTGTTGTTTTTCTGGTAGCAACGATGTCAAGTGTATCGACTTTTTGCTGTAGCCGGCTTGTGCCATTGGAAGAATCGAAAGAGCCGAAATTGGATACAACTAAAACCTTATACGAAAAACAAAAAATCAACACAACAAAGGGACCAAAGAAAAAGAGAGCTACCTTAGAACCTAAAATTCTCCAAAAAAACGTCAGGAAAACAAAAAATAAATAAAAAATAAATAAAAAAGGAGAGTTCCGTAAGGAGTAATTATGAAACATGCCAAAATAGCTATCATTGGCGCTGGATCGGTTGGTTCAACAATAGCCTACACATTGCTTGTAAAAAATATTGCGGCGGAAATCGTTCTCATTGATATAAATCAAAAACGTTGCATGGGCGAAGTTTATGATATTTCTGATGCTCTCTCTTTTTCAGGAACCTCAAAAATAAAAACCGCTGACATAGAAAATGCCAAAAATGCCGATATAATAATCGTTGCGGCCGGCATCGCACAAAAACCGGAGCAAACTCGAGAAGATCTGGTCAAGGTCAATAAAAAAATAGTCACATCAATTATGCGCGATTTGAACCCTGCAAATAATGATAATATTGTCATTATGGTCACAAACCCTGTTGATGCTATGACATTTTATGCCCAACAAGCTTCCGGCCTTCCCCATCAAAAAATATTTGGAACAGGCACGTTCTTAGATACACAAAGATTGCGTGGCCTTATTTCTAAAAAACTAAATATAGCGGAACAATCTATACATGCTTACATTTTAGGAGAACACGGAGATTCACAATTTCCAGCATGGTCAACAGCCAGAATAGCTGGCACACCTATAATAAACTTTCCAGAAATGTCAGAAGATAATTTAGAAATGTACGCAAAAAAAACCCGCGAAAAAGTTTATGAGATAATTAAATGCAAAGGGGCAACATATTTTGGAATTGCAGCGTGCGTTTCTGCTTTGTGTGAAAATATCATTTTCAATCAACAAAGAATTGCGCCCGTATCTACTTTTATCAAAAAGTTTAATCTTTATATAAGTTTGCCAGCGGTTATAGGATACAACGGCATCCAACAAGTCATTCCAATTCCTTTGAATGAAAAGGAGCAAGGACAATTAGAACAATCCGCTCAAACAATACAAAAAACAATAGACAGCGCTTAAGAATTTTTAAGTCGTAGCAAAACTTTGTTTATCACCAACTCTTCCAATGCGAACCGTTATCATATTTTTAGATTTCAAAATCTTTTTTACCGCATTGCGAACCTCGTCTATTGAAAGTTGCGCCAGGCTTTGTGCCCGATTATCAAAATAATCTGCAGGAAAACCATACTTGTCCAAAAAGAGAAAGGCCAATGCTATCTTTTCGTTTGATTCAAAATTGTTTACAAGCGAGTTAACAATCGCCCTGCGGGCCTGAATAAACTCCTGATCACTAATTTGTTCAAACGATTTATCAATTGTGTTTTTAATAACCGTTTCTGCCTCTGATAAGCGGTCAAGGGAAACAAGCGTCTTGACAATAGCCATTCCTGGTTGCTCACCAGCACCTGCCGCCAAAGCACCCCCGATGGTATAAAACAAGCCAGACTGCTCACGTAACTGTATTAAGCGAGAACTCATTGAACCTAGCTCTCCTCCACCAAAAATTTGATCAAACAAGCGCAACTTATCATAATCCTTGTGCCTTCTATCAATCGATAAACCTGCAAAACATAAAACCACCTGGTCCCTATTTATGTAGTGGTCAATCTTCTTGCCTTTTGTCTGCTTGAGTTTAGGAAATGCAATATCTTCAACCTTAGGACCTTTCCATCGCGCAAATTTTCTTTCGAGTATTTTTTGTAAATCAAGACCTTCTAAATCCCCAATAATGGCTAGTTTAGCCCCATCTGGACTAATATAATTTTTATAAAAACTTTTCAAATCATCCTGGTCAATGGAAGCTATACTCTCTTTTGTTCCCAAAACATTCTTACTATATGGATGACCTTCATAAATATATTCATTAATCAATTGATTTGAAAATGACAGTGGAGAATCCCAAAACTCCTTAATTTTCGCATAAATCTGTTCACGTACTTTTTCCATCTGGTCTTTATCAAAAACAGATCGGCTTAATATTTCCTCCAAAATCTCAAGCCCTTTTTGAAAATCAGAACGTAAAATGCTAATGGAAATCAAACCAGGAGATGCATGAAAACTCATGCCATTTGACTCAATAAATTCTGCTATCTCAGCTGCGGTATAGTTTTCAGTTCCCTCAGAAAGCATGCGCATAACAAAGTTGTAAACACCCTGCTTGTCATCCAAATCGTAATAATCCTTCGCTTTCAACGAGAGAATAAGATTTATCTTCGGCGTGTTACCATTGTGACAATATAAAACCTTTACACCATTTGATAACTGCAATTTGCTCGGTTTGGGGAAGTCGAAACCTTGTGAATCCTCAACAACAACCTTATGAGCATATCGAGGTTTTTCAACTGAAGTTGTGCGGATACGTGCTGATAAAATCTTATTATCAAGCTCATCAGAACTCTCTTGAAGTTTTTTCCAGTACTCTTGTTCACCTTGTGGTAAAGGGAAAATTTTTCCTTTGTGCACAACCGTCTCCCTGAAAAAATCTCCCATCAAACACTTGATATCTTTTTGTATCTGTTTTGAATCTACCTCGAGATAACTGAAAGAATATTTTGGATCTCCTGTTGCCAAAAAATAACGTCCAATATCGTAAGCTTGTCGCTCACCATTTTCCATTTTGGAATAATACGCCATTTGCGCTCTCTTAAGAGCGCTTTCTATTTCTTCTTTTTTTAAGCCGTTTTTTGCAACATTCTTTATTTCCTCAAAAATAACTGCCTCAACTTTTTCAATATCTTTTGTATCTTTTGGCGTAAAATAAAGAAAGAAAACACCGTGATCAAACATCCTCCAACTGAAGCCACCTATAGATGTAACCAACTGTAATTCATCAACAAGTTTTTTATATAGTCGAGAACTTTTTCCATTAACAAGAGACAAAGTAAGAACATCAAAGGTGTGCTCACCTTTTTCTTTCATACCAGGCACTCGAAAAGCAAGCATAACTTCCGGCAAAGCAATATCGCGATACATAGTCAAAGAACGGGAAACAATGTCTTTGTTGAGATGGAAATTTTCTTTTTTATAATTCTTGCTTGGTTTTATTGATCCAAAATATTTTTGAGCAAGTACAAAAACATCTTCCGGATCTACATCGCCAACAACAACTAATGCCGCATTGTTTGGCACGTAATGTTTTTTATAAAACTTTTTAAGATCTTCGCCTTTAACAGACCATAGATCTTGCTTATGACCAATTGTTGGATAATGATAAGGATGTCCCGCAAACATAAGTGTAAGAAGTTTATATGCCAAACTTCTCAAGTGTTGATCCTTAATCATTTTCATTTCTTGTACAACAGCTTTCATTTCAGAATTAAGATGTTCATCTTTAAATGAAGCATTGGTCATACAATCTGCTATAATCGGCAAAACCTTTTTCCAATGATGAGTTGGCATATCAAATAGATATCCGGTGAAATCATACGCGGTAAACGCATTACAACGCCCAGAAAGCTTATGAACAACAAGATTAATGTCTGACTCAGACATTTTCTCTGTTCCTTTAAATATCATGTGCTCAATCAGATGAGCAATCCCTTTCTCTCTATCTTTTTCATCTTTCGAGCCAACGTTGTACCACATTTGCACGCAAACTTTTGGAATCGTTCTTATTGTCCGCACAAGTACTGTCAAGCCATTGTCTAGAACTTTTTTTGCAACATGCTCATCTTTTTTTTCAGCCATACTATTTTTTTCCTTTGATTGTAGTTCGATTTTTTTCATTTGAGCACCATGCAAAACAGAACAAGAAAAACATAATAACAACAACGCTCGAATTAACATTATAAAACTCCTTACACCCTACCCACACGAATTTTAATCAAATCATCAAGCAGCAAAAACTTTTTAACTACTTGAATCATTTGCTCTTTTTCAATCTGTAAAATCTGCTCAGCCCTCTTGTCAAAGTAATCTTTTGGTAAACCATAACGCTCAAGAAATAAAAATGCGACAGCTGTTTGAGTATTTGACTCAAAATTACCTACAAGCGAGTTAATGATCGAATTTCGCGCATCGATAAACTCCTGGTCTGAAATATTTTTCGTCGCATTGATAATTGCCTTCTCAATAATGTTTTCAGCTTCAGCCAAAGAATCCAACGAAACAATCGTCTTAATACCTATCATACCAGGCTGACGTGAAGCACCCAAAACAACAGAACCACCTATAGTATAAAAAAGACCTGTTTCTTCACGAATTTGAAACAAACGCGAACTTAAAGAACCTGTTACCCCTCCAGTAAAAATCTGATCAAAAACAAGAAGCCTATCGTACTCAGCATCCATTCTTTTTACAGAAAGACCAGCGTAGCACAGGACAACCTGATCTCGTTTTATTTCATAATTTATTGTCTTTCTTTCCGGAACTATAAGTTCAGGAAAATTTATATCATGAATATTCAGGCCTTCCCAAAAACCCAAAGTCTTGCCTACAATATCCTGAACATTGTAGCCATCTAAATTTCCAACCAATGAGAGGGTTGCACCCTGTGGACTTATATATTTTTGGTGAAAGTCGATCAGGTCATCTTTGGTTATTTGAGAAAGCGATTTTTTCGTTCCAAATTGATTTTTGCTGTACTGATGCCCACGATAAATCTGCTCTCTGGCCAGCTGCATAACAAAAACACTGGGCCTATCCCAGAAATCTTCAAGATCAGCCTGCATCTGAGCACGTATTTTTTCCAAAGATGTTTCGTCAAATGTTGGATTGCAAAGAATTTCCTGCAAAAGCTCCAAGCCATACAAAAAATCAGATTTCAACATGCTCATAGTTACAAAACAGGGAACAATAGAAATGGCCATTCCACGAGATTCTAATTGTTGAGCAAGCTCTTCCCATGTATATTTTTTTGTTCCTTCAAGCATCATGCGACTAACAAATAGAGCTAAACCCTGTTGATCTTTCGGATCAAAAAAATATTTTGCTTTCAAATCAAGGGCAAGCTCAATCATTTTAATTCCAGAGTTGTTATAAAAAAGTACTTTCAGGCCATTTTCCAAATGACATGATTCAGGTTGCGGATAAGGAAATAGCTTTGGATCTTGTGCAACAACCTTGTTTACATATTGCCCAGGCTCTACAGATTGAGCTCTTACAAAAGTAGACAAAATTCGCTCATCTTCTTGATCTTCACGAGCCTGCATAATGATCCAACGCTCCTTCTCATCTTGCGGCAACGGCAAAACAGAACCACGATGCATAGAAATCGGCCTGAAATAATCTGAAAAAAAATCCTCCAATCTTTTTTTTAAATCTCCCTCAAGTTGATTGAAATAATTCATTACATATTTTTCGTTTTTGGCGGCTGTATAATGTTTCCCGATCTCATAAGCGAGTTCTTGATAATCTTCGAACAAACTCAACTGCTCTACTCGCATTTTCTTTTTAGCCCGCTGTAACTCTTGAGCGCTAATACCATTTTTCTTAATATCATCAATTTCATCTAAAATGATAAGCTCAATCTGCTCAATTGACGTAATATTTTTAGGCCTAATTTTTATAAAGAAAAGACCATAATCAAAAAGATCATCTACAAATGCTTCCAACTCCGTAACCAAAAGCAATTCGTTAACAAGCTTTTTGTAAAGTCGCGAGCCTCGACCGTTGCATAAAATCCATGCCGCAGCATCCGCAAGATATCCCAACCCCCTGGAAGCGCCAGGAATAACAAAAGCAAACTGTACAATTGGCTGCTGTATATCGCGATAAAGGGTGACAGACTTAGAACTCATGTCAAAGTCAGCAGAAAAAAACTCTTGTTTATAGTTATTATCGGCAGAAATAAATCCGAAAGTCTCTTTTGCACGAGTAACAACACCATCAGGATCAATATCACCCACAAGAACAAGGGCAGCATTGTTTGGGACGTAATATTTTTTATAAAACTGTATCAATGAGTCTTGTCGCAAGCTCAAAATGTCTTGCTTATAGCCAATAACAGGATGATGATACGGATGACCAGAAAAAATAGCTGCTACCATCTGCTCCACAAGACTATCATCAAAATCATCTCTATACATTTTCAGTTCTTGAATAACAGTTTTTAATTCGGCATTAAACAACTCTTGCTTGAATGTGCAGTTTTTCATGCAATCTGATAACAATATTAATGCTTCGTGCCAATTTTGAGATGGAAAATCAAAAAGGTAGCCCGTATAGTCTTGCGAAGTAAACGCATTACAAGAACCTGAAAGCTTATTTGTTATCAAAGGAATATCAGACTCGGACAACTTGTGCGTCCCCTTAAAAATCATATGCTCAAGAAAGTGAGCCAACCCTCTCTGACCCGCATACTCATTTTTCGACCCAACACCATACCACAACTGCACAGAAACCTTTGGAACATTTTTTATTGGACAAGCCAGAACAGCCAAACCATTGTCCAAAACATATTTAAAAATGGAGTAAAAATTATCTTTCATTAATGATGCTCCTACAAAATAAGAAAACAAAAGCATTGATCCTATTAAAACAATTACATTACTATTTTATTGCAGGGTGGAAATTATTTATATAAAGGACAGAATTATGCAAATAAAAATACTTATTGCTCTCGCGCTACTATACGCAACAACAGGAAACATTAACGCATCAAAACAATCACCTATTTCTCGGGCCAAAACAATGATTGCAGGAATAGAGCCATATCGCAAAGAAACAACAAATTTTTTATATGGATTCTTGAGAGGATCAGGACTCAACCGACACGCAAACGACCTCAAAAAATGGAACAATCACATCGACAATTTAAAACAAAAATTGGACCAAGCAATTGTAAATAATTTGACCCCAACAGAAAAAAAAGAATACCAATCAAATCAACAAAACTTTAACCTTTCACAGGTGAGAATGATATCCAGAACATTACCGGAGGTAAATAAACTCTTTAATACAATAGACAATATTACCGATAATGTTGCAAAAGAAATCAGAGATTACAGAAAAGCTGAGGGAAAATATGCTCCACAAATCTCGAAAATACAAGCACAAATTAATCGACACAAACAAGAGATTTGGAAACTAAACAAAAACCTAGAAAAAATAAAAAAACAATTAAACCCAGAATTAAAGCAATACTATGAAAAAATGCAACAAAACTCCAACAGCCTTTTTGCTCAAATAAAAGAACTGGGCAACACAATAAAAGCAAAATCAAACGTATTTCAAACAAATATTATTAACTCTCAGCAAAATATCAAAAAAATAAAAACAGAAAAAGCCGGGCAAGAACTGAAAGCTTTAGAAGCTGCAAGAAAAGGCAAAAAACTTTTCCTGAAAAAAATAGATAGCGTTATAGACAAGCTTTCAGAATCAGAGCGAATTAGATGGCACGCCCTGAGAGACCTCGACAAAAGAGTGCAGCTAGTTCAAGAAGTTATCCAAGAAGGGTCGGGCCCCATAGAAAAATGGAAACTTTCTTCAGATATACTCAGAATAGTTCCTCCAAAAAATGGCGCCAAAAAGTAAAAAAGGGTATCATTACATTTTACTAGGACGAAACTTAAAACAACGCCGAGACAACAGCCACACACATGCTCAAGATAATAGCTTTTTTGCAATCAAGACTCCACCATATCACACCAATAACCGCCTGCTACATCGCAGGAATTTGGTGGCAATCATCTACAACCCCTTTTGAGTATTCTTATGTAATAAGTTTGGCACTAGTAGCAATCCTAACCGTACGCAACAAACTATCGCAACGACACCTTCTGCAAACAACCACCCTTTCTTGCGCCTTTTTCGCAGGCGCGCTGTTGTTTTTTATCCAACAAGAAAAACATGCAACAAATCAAACGGCATTCTGTGGAGGCCTGCGTAACATACGAGGATGCATAATGGAACTAAACGAGCCTAAGCAACGTTTTTTTAAAAACAGCGTCACCCTGAACACTTACTTAATACATAAAGATAAGGAATGGAAACCAGTCAATGCAAAGGTGCAAATATACACAGACTCAATAAATAAATTTTTGGTCGGAGACACAATAGAAATAAAAGATATTATTTTTAAAAAACCAATAGACCCTTCATTCAACTTTTATTTGATGAAGCAGGGAATAACTGCAACAACGCACCAAAAAAATCTTGAGTTTAAATTAATTCACCGGCCAAAACTCAGTCTTCAGCGAGCAGTTTTTTATAGCAAAAAAAACATTTTTGAACGATTGAAAAAAAAGATCTCACCAAACGTTTTTCCGCTTGTGTCATCAGTATTCTTTGGACTTAAATCTGGTCGAAAACATTTTTTAGATAGATTAAAAGAGCTTTTCAAGGCGTGGGGAATTTTACATTTCCTCGCTAGATCTGGACTTCACTTAGTTATATTTATTTTTTTATGGAATATTATCATCCGCTTCATACCAATCGCCTTTATATTTAGACAAATTCTTTTTATTTTTCTTGGAGCAATCTATTGTGGACTAACCTGGACAAGCATCCCTTTTATTAGAGCAATTTCTATTTTTTTTCTGTACAAAATAGGCCCTCTACTGAACGCCCGAACAAATACCACTCATCTACTAGCTATTATCTGCCTCATGATGCTTTTAAACAACCCATCACTTCTTTTCTTTCTTGATTTTCAATTGAGCTTTGGACTTACATTTGCCCTCGCATGGTTTGGTCAGTTAAAGCTACAAAAAAGAACATTGTTGCAAAACTATTGATTGAAAATATATCCTTCAACTATGATCTCCATCAGTAAAAAATAAACCTAAATAACGAAGGAGAACCATGTCCACAAACAAACCGCTAAAACAATCGTGTAAAATAATTCTTGCAACAATTGCCTTTGCACTTCCATCTGTCTTATGCGCATCCATGACTATAGAAAAACACTTCAATAAAATACATCTAGGCGAAGGAATACAACACAAAATCGAAAATGTTCAGATTGTAAAAACACAACCACAATTCCCAATGAGCACCAAAGACTGGACAATAATGTTATACATAGCCGCCGACAACGACCTTGCACCCTTTGCTATAAGAAATATAAAACAAATGGCACTAGTAGGATCAAACAAACACTTTAATATTGTTGTTCAGCTTGATATTAGAAAAACAAGCGGCGAAAAAATAACAAGAAGATACTATATACAAAAAGGCCAAGTCTTACACCTAAACGCAAGCGATCCAACATCTCAAAAAATGGATAGCGGCTCACCAGCAACCTTGGTATCATTTTGCAAATGGTCGATTGAAAATTTCCCTGCAGAACAGTTTGGGCTCGTTCTCTGGAATCACGGCACAGGCATTCTTGATCCAAAAAAGGCTCGCACAGTAAGAGCAGATGAACTCTTTTTCTTTAACCCCGAGACTAATCAGTTTGAATTGGACCGCAGCATGGGCTATATCGAACGTATGCTTGAAAAAGGAATTTGCTGGGATGACTCCACAGGCAATTTCCTGAGCAACGGCGATATAAAAGAGGCACTAAGCGCAGTACAAGAAGATGCTCTTGATGGAGAAAAATTTCTATTCATAGGCTTTGACGCGTGCCTAATGCAAATGCTTGAAGTAGCAAGCAATATAAAAGATTTCGCCCATATTATGATTGGATCCCAAGAAGTTGAGCTTGGCTATGGATGGAACTACGCAGACATACTCACCCCACTTACAAAAGAGACCATGAATCCAGTCGACCTAGCGGAACACATCGTCACAACATACAAAAAAACATATGAAAAAATAATTGGCGACTTCACCTTGTCTGCTATAAACCTTGACGCTTTTTCATATCAAGAAAAAAATCTTGATGAAGTCGCGAAACTTTTAATTGAGGGGCTTAAGCTACAAAAAAACAACTCTGTTAGAAAAATGATCAAAACAAGCCGTGCTAAAAAAGCCTGCACACAATTTGACGAGCCAAGCTATATCGATCTTCACCACTTTTATGGAAACCTCGTAGCAAACATCAACCAAATAAAACTAAAAAACTCAAATTTAGAAAATGAATTTAAAAAAGAACTTACAGAAAAAATAAAAGAGGGAAGAAGACTAATAGAAAGCATCGCATTTGCACATGTAACAGGAAACAAACTTCCAAAGGCCCGCGGAGTCTCTATCTACTTCCCTTTGCGAAAAATTCACCAATCATACCTGGAAACCCAAGACAGCTCTTGGCTTGTATTTCTTAAAAAATACCTTTATCTATAAACATCCATTCTTAGCAACTTAGCCTTTTGTAGGCATGCCGGTATAATAAATAGCCAGCATGCCTATTTTTTTATATCCAAATACACGAAAGCAACAATGGACATAAAAACATACAAAAAAAAACTTTTAGAAAGTCTTTATAAACCATATCTGCAATGCACCACCTGCCCGCTAGGCTTTCAGGGAAGAAAAAACATTGTCTTTGGCGAAGGCGACCCTAATGCTCAACTAATGTTTGTTGGCGAAGGCCCGGGAAGAGAGGAAGATTCGACCGGCAAGCCTTTTGTCGGAAGATCAGGAAGGCTTCTGGATAAAATAATTGAACTTGCAGGCTTAAAAAGAAGCGAAACCTTCATTGCCAATGTTGTAAAATGCAGGCCCCCAGGGAACAGAAAGCCCCTGCCAACTGAAAGCTCAACATGTAAAAACCTTTTACTATTTAAGCAAATCAAAATAATTAGGCCCAAGATTATCTGCACACTCGGGTCATCCGCCCTCGAAGCACTTATAGAGCAACCAGTAAGTATCACCAAAATGCGAGGAGCCATTCTTAAGGTCAAAAACATGACGATCTTACCAACATACCACCCAGCATATATCCTCAGAAACAGAAAAGAACTGGAAAACTTTGCAAACGACATAAAAAATGCAAAAAAATATTTAGATGCTTGCCCAAGCTGAATAATTTGGTGGTGGATAAGTGGTGGATAAGTGGTGGATAAGTGGTGGATAAGTGGTGGATAACTTTTTCGAAGTTGCAGGCTAGGCAGCACCAAGAGGACTTATCGGTGGTGGATAACTCTGAAAAGCCCCTGCAGGAGGGTGAAATCAGATAGTCCAATTTTCCCTCAAAAAGTTATCCACCAAGTTATCCACCAAGTTATCCACCACTTATCCACCACCAAGTCGAAATTCATTTCACCCTCCTGCAGGGGCGATGCAAGAAATTAATCGGAAGTTATCCACCAGAACAACGCGAGCCTATTATTATTATATTTATAAAAAGTTATATATAAATATAATGGTGGCAGAACGGACTCCTAAAAATGGGAGCTCAAAAATCGGACTTCAATCTGAGATGGTAATTGATACTCATCTTTTTTTTCTTTTATTTTTTGTTAGACTAGAGTTGTTGTTGTAATCGGGCTTTTAGCGAGGTGTTAGGTGAAACTTTCGACAGTAATAGACCAGCTGGTTGAAGAAAAAGGGCTGGACCGATCAATTTTGAGCTCGATTATTTGTGAAGGCATGCTTGCGGCATACCAAAAAAAATATCCTGAGTTAGAGTTTCAAGCTCACTACGATAAAAAATCTGATGACGTTGCTATTATTTCAAAAAAAACAGTAGTTTCATCGGTCCAAGACCCAGAAAAAGAAATTAGTATCCGTAAGGCCCATTTTATAGACAAAAAGCTTAATGCAGGAGATGAGGTCTGGCTTCCTTTTGAGGGCGGCATAGGGCGAATTGAAGTTTTGCGAGCAAAACAGGTTATAGCCTCTAAAATACGAGACATTGAGGCGTCTGTTATTTACGATGAATTTAAAGATAAAGAGGGGTCTATTGTTCACGGTGTTATTCACAAATGTGAGCGCAGTGGAGTTGTGGTAAAATTGCAGGATGTTTTTGCATTTTTGCCCAAGTCTTTGACCGTTCCTGGAGAACGCTGTGTTGTTGGTTTTACAATTAGAGCTCTTTTGAAAGAGGTTTTGCCGCAACCGAGAAACGAAAATCAGCTTATTCTTGATCGAGTGTCGCCAGATTTTTTGAAAAAACTTTTTGAGCTCGAAGTTCCTGAGGTTTTTGAGAGGCTTGTTGAAATAAAGAAAATTGCTAGGAAGCCTGGCTACAAATCAAAGATTCTTGTGGTTTCGCACGACAATAATATTGACCCAGTGGGCACTTGTGTGGGGGTGGGAGGTGTCCGAATTAAGCCTATTTTAAAAGAAATTGGTGGCGAGCGAATAGACGTTT
Organism: uncultured Pseudomonadota bacterium; assembly: GCA_964477815.1. Lineage (GTDB taxonomy): Bacteria > Babelota > Babeliae > Babelales > Vermiphilaceae > DAOVGZ01. The sequence goes on from CAYZEO010000010.1 coordinate 24,675, forward strand.
TGGAGTGGAAAGATTCCGTTGAGCTTATGGTAAAGGATGCGCTTAAACCTGCAGAGGTGCGAAGAGTAAGTCTTGTAGACAATGAAAATGCGGATGTTTGGCTCGACGAAGATCAGCGTTCTTTGGCTATAGGAAAAATGGGGCAAAATATAAGTCTTGCTTCTCAGCTGCTTGGCATTAATATAAATTTAATGCGAGATGATCAGAAAAATGGGCCCGAGAGTGCCGTTTTTGCAGATGATGATCTTGCGCAAGAAGAATCTGGTATCAACAACTCTCAAGAGAGTTTTCAAAAAAAGGATGAGTCTGTAGATATTGCTCCAGAGGGAGAATAGCTTTGGGCGCCATTCAATAGCGTTGATCTTGGCTAATTGCAATGGGGTAGATCGATAATGAAGTCTGCAAAAGTGCGAGTGTATGAGTTTGCAAAGCAGGTAGGTCTTTCTTCTAAAGAGCTGATTAAAATGCTCAAAGATGAAGGATTTGATGTGGGGAGCCATATGGCTGTCCTTGACCAAAAGGCTTTGAGTGTTTTAAGTAAAAAATTTAAAAAACCGCCCAAAGAGGCGACGAAAGAAAAAGAGCTCGTCAAAAATATGGCACTTAATCAGGCAAAAAGAAAAACAAAATCGTCCTTTATTAAAAAAGCGCAACCTCAAGCAGTGAAAAAAAAGAAGCAGGATACGGAATCTGTTCCAGCAGAGTCTGTAAAAAAAGAATTTGCAATAGAGGCGATGACGCCCTCAGATATTGCAAACTATATGGGGCGTCCGACAACAGACGTTATTTTAACATTGCTTCGATGGGGTATTGTTTGCCCCAAAAATCAGATGATGACAGAAGATGTTGTTGCGCGGCTTGCGGAGCACTATGAGTTGCCTTCGGTTAAAAGAGTGGCTCAAGAATACGAGCAAGAGATAAAAAAAGAGGCTCCGGAGAAGCAAAAGGGAATAAAAAAAGAAAAATTTGAAGATAGAATGCCTGTTGTTGTTGTTATGGGGCATGTTGATCATGGTAAGACAACTTTGCTTGATTTTGTTCGCAAAACTCGTGTTGCAGCCAAAGAAAAAGGCGGTATTACTCAGCATTTAGGAGCATATGCGGTTGAAACTCCACATGGGGGTATTGTTTTTCTGGATACACCTGGGCATGAGGCGTTTACAAAAATACGTATGCGTGGTGCTAAAGTAGCGGATATTGCCATTTTAGTTGTTGCGGCGGATGACAGTGTTATGCCGCAAACAATTGAAGCTATTCGGCATGCTAAGGCCATGGATATTCCAATTGTTGTTGCTATTAACAAGGTTGATAAGGTTGAGCAACATCAGATTGAGGCTGTTAAGCGTGATCTTTCACAACACGATCTTTTGCCAGAAGATTGGGGAGGAGATATTGTTTGTGTTCCGATATCTGCAAAGTTAGGCCAAGGCGTTGATAATCTTCTTGAAATGGTTGCACTACAGGCGGAGATGGTTGGTCTTAAAGCGGATAAGTCGGCTTTGGCTCGAGGGTATATTTTGGAGTCCAAGCTAGAAAAAGGAAGAGGTGCTGTTGCAACGCTCATTTGTCAGCACGGTACAATAAAAAAGGGTGATTTTTTTGTGTGTGGTTCGACTACGGGAAGAGTAACTTCTTTGGTGGACTCGTACGGCAACAGGGTTGATTCTGCAGGCCCGTCAGTTCCTGTGCGTGTTGCAGGATTTGCTGAATTGCCGGAGGCTGGAGATTTTCTACGTGTTGTTTCGCAGGCAGAATACAAAAAACTTCGATTTGCAAAGCCGTCGGTTGATGCAGGAGTCCAAAAGGCTGTTGCGACAGAGGGCGAAATAAACATTATTGTTAAGACGGACTCTAAGTCTTCTCGGGAGGCGCTTCTTGGTTCTATTGCTCAACTTTCCAAAAAGCTAGAGCATGGTTTTCATATTGTTCACTCTGCGGTTGGGGATATCAATGAAAGTGATGTTGCACTTGCAACAACAACCGGTTCAATAATTATTGGTTTACATATCAAGGCTGAACCAAATGCTTTGTTGCTTGCTCGTAGAAAGTCTGTTGAAATAAGATTTTTTGATATTATCTACAAGTTGGTTAAGAATCTTGAAGAGCTTGCAGAGAGTAAAAAAGTTGTAGAAAAGGTGAGAACGAAAATAGGTGAAGCCATTGTTTTACGAGTATTTAACATAAAAAATGTTGGTGTAATTGCTGGATGCGCAGTCAAAGATGGCTATTGTGCTCGTAATGGCAAGCTAGTTGTCTGGCGCGGCAAGAAAAAAATAGGTGAAGGAAGTATCAAAAGCCTTCAGCGTGAAAAAAGGACGGTCAAAGAGGTGCATGCAGGTTTTGAGTGCGGCTTTTTAATGGATGGTTTTACCGATTGGGCTGTTGATGATAGGGTTGAATGTTATTTAGACGTTGATCCTGACAAAAAATAAAATTGTCGCAGACTGCTGATTTTTGACCGTAGAGAGAGGAAAGTGTATGACGCTATCTGCGGTAGTTGCCAAACTTTTTTTTTCTTTTCTTATCTCATTCTTGTTTGCGTTTCACCTTGTTCCTATTTTACGAAATGTTGCGTTTCGTCTAAATATTCTGGATGTGCCTGATGGGTGTGTCAAAAAGCATAAGCAACCTACACCTTATCTTGGTGGTGTTGCGATTTATGTTGCTTTTTTGGTGTCGCTTTCATTGGTTTTTCCTTTTGAAAATCAGATGTTTTCTTTTTTGGTTGGTTCTACATTATTGCTTTTTATTGGTCTTATTGATGATTTGGTACCTCTTGTGCCGTATCAAAAGTTTGCGGGACAAGTCATCGCAACGCTTTGCTTTTTACGTGCCGGTTTTTATTTGAAGTCACATTTTTTTCACAATGTTTGGGCGATACCTATATCATTTTTGTGGATACTGGTATTGATCAACGCATTCAATTTAGTGGATGTTATGGATGGGCTTGCTACAGCTATTGCTGGTGCCGCAACGGTGTCATTTTTAATTATAGCTTTATCTTTGCAACAGTTTGTTGTTGCAGTTATTTTGGCGGCACTTCTTGGGGCCCTAGTAGCTTTTTTTTGGTATAACAAGCCTCCTGCTTCAATGTATCTTGGTGATGCAGGATCTCTTTTTTTGGGTGGTTTTTTGGCGACAGTTCCTTTTATGATTAATTGGGGGCAATATAATTGGCATGGTTAT
>CAYZEO010000011.1:0-27425 GCA_964477815.1 uncultured Pseudomonadota bacterium
AAAGTACAAAAAATCATTGAAAATATCTATAAAAAAAATAAAAAAAGAATTACCTCAACAAAAAAGAAAAAAGGGAAGAAGCCAGAAGAGAAGGTCGTCACATTTGGAATAGAAGAAGACGACGATAACGAAGAAGAAGAAGAAGAAGAAGAAGAAGAAGAAGAAGAATAAGAAGAATAAGAAGAAGAAATAACAGAAATCTCTCACAAAACACTCTACCTAAAAGACATCAAACGTCTAAAAACTAGAGAGTATACAATTCGTTCATTTCTTCCAATGGAAAGAGTTAAATGAAAATACTAAGACTGCAAACAATATAATCAAAAATCTGGAGAATTCTGCTAAATTAAAAAAGCTTACTGTAGAAACATTAATGGAAAGTGAAGCTTACAAAAATGCTATAAAAAATCTAGAATCATATATTTACAACACTGAAAAGGCTCGACAGATAGCCGATAAGTCCCGTAGTACAGATTATTTAAATACTCTCAAGACAAAAGAAGCTAAAAAAGTATCTAAGGATATATTCACTACGTTTTACAACACATTCGATTCAAAAATAAAACAATACGAAAAAATCATGAATACTCTCAAAAACAAACAGAAAATGAAAGAATTGGTTGAGAAAGCTAAAAAAAAATAGGGGCCTGCGGTTTTGTAAATCAAACTGTGTAAACCCCGGGCCTGCACCATAAAAAATGGCGAAGCGATAAATGATGGACAGTTCCAGCTCATCACGAGTTGGAACTGTCCGTTTCTTTTAATCCGTGCGCTGCCTGCAATAACTCTTCTAGTCCCCCTACTTCAAAAATGTAAACTCAAGAAACTTTTCTATTGCCTGAAGGTACTCCCCCTTGATTTTGAGATTTTTTAATGTTTCGATCACGCTCTTGCGTTCCGCCAACACTTTTGTTTTGTCAGCTTTGCCGGTTGTTTTGAGCGACTGTAGATACTCTTTTAACAAAATAATAAGTTTTTTGAACTGTCCTCTTAATGAGTGAAGAACACTACTGCGCTCCCGTCGAACTTTACGATGTACGCCTTTAAGATCTAGCTTCGACACTGGAAGCTTTTTGACTACTCCAATCTTGTAAAAAGACTTACCTTCGTCCAAAACAGTTAGACCCTTTATCTTTTTTTCAATCGGATCAAATGTGATTGCCTGCTTAAGACCTTCTGTAATGTCTTTAAACTTATCGCTTTTTTCAAGCCCAAAATTATCTTTTTTTACAAACTCACTCAGTAATGCAATGAATTTATTAGTCTTAAGGTCCTGCAAATATTTTGCCATAGTCTGTAGTATGAGATTGCCTCCAGACTTGTCAATAAATTCCTTATTATTTTTCAGAAGTTGATATTCTTTTGCTGTTGACTGAAGAACCCGCTGTTTAAAGCTCCAAAGCACATCTATTAGCCGCTCAATTCTACTACCGATAAATTCTTTTTTATTCTGAATATCGTCCATAACTTCCAATAGAAAGCCCGAGAGCGTCATCATTTTGTAGTACTCTCCAGAATCAAGCTTCTGCTTTGCGTCCTTGTTCCGGATTAAATATTTTTTTATGGGCTTAATGAGCACATCCGGCGTTATAAATGGCAAATTATTTTTAATATTATTCTCTATGCTTTTTTTTATTTCAGAAATTTTGACCAAGGCATCATAAAGATATTTCCCCCCTTGCTCAGTCTCCCCCTTAGCGCAAGCTTCTAAAAAGGCACTTATTACCTCCCTTGCAACCCTGCCTTTTTCCCATTCACTTGCAACAACCTTCTTTATATTGTCCTGCCATTTAACCTTTGATTTTCCGACAATTTCTTGTAATAACTTAATAATGGTATCCAAGTTCTTCCCAGACTTAAGGAAATTCAAAATATTATCTATATTCTGACTATATTTATTTTTTTTCTCTCTTGACAGCTTATCTATACGATTCCTCATACCCGTAATCGACCTCACTTTTGAAAGAGCAACATCAAAGGCAACCTTTTTACCCGCAAGGTGAATGTCTAGAGCTTTTTGGAGTGATACTTTATTTAATATGCCTTGTATCAACTTTTCTTTTTCAAATTTTTCAAAATCGCCAAGGTTAAGTAAAAATTGCGCCTTTAAAGCCGATCTAAGTTGTGAATAAGATTTTAACCCCTCTGTACGTGCACTATTAATAATCGGGCCTGAAATTTTACGCGTTTTGCCAAATACTTTATTAAACCCTGTAAATTTAGGATTAACTCGAAGATAATCTATTTCTCGAATAAGTTGAATGATAGGATCTTTCACATTTTTGAATCTTTTTTCATTTTTAACCAAATCGGTAAGAACATCTTCTGCTATTTGATCAGAATCTGAATCCGAAAATCCCATAGAACCAGAACGAAATGATGCCGCTAAACTGATAATTATTGTGTTTATTTCATCATTTATTGCTTTTAACTTATCTGGATCGAATAAACAAGATGCTATCTGTTTTTTTATTCCGTTAAATAGTGAAGGTTTTTTTACACCAGTCAACTGATCATAAAGACCTTCCAGGAAAGCTTTCAAATCTTTTTTTGCTGGATTTTCAATATGATTTTTCAAAAACTTTTGAAATGTCCCTTGCTTTATTTTTCCTTTACCAAAAAGCTTGTCAAATTCATCACGTTTTTTGAAAGTCTCATTTGTTCTTACGTCTTTATAAAGCTGTTCTTTTATGGCGGTCAGATAGCCCGAAAACTTGTCTGAATATTTATTTGAAACGCTTTTTAAGACATTAATTAAAAGCTCGTCTGAAGCAATTTTTTCTTTTGGCTTAAGTTGTTCCATCTCATCTTTTGTGAGCGCACCAAGGTCACCTTGTTTTGGCTCAACAGATCCAGGTTTGCCTTGTGGCTTGAAAGTAGGCTCGTCATCATCATCATCAGGAGGAGGTGGCGCATCGTCATCGCCCTCTTCTTCAGGCTCGTCATCATCGTCCTCTTTGCCCTCTTGCTCTTCTTCGGGCTCTTCTTCCTCTTTCTCACCTTTTTTACCCAACTTTCTTTTTTTCCAAAGATCAACAGCCTTTTTAAATTGGTCCTCAGTCAAGCCATAATCCTTAAGCGCCTCGTCCAGAGTCTTAGGCTCGTCCTTCATCTTTTTTTCTATTTTCTTTTTTTGGCCGACCGGTTTGCCGGCTTTTTTTAACAAGGCCTCAAATTCTTGCACCGTTAGCTTGTATTTTTTGAGCTCCTCTTGCAAAGTTGTCGTGGTTTTCCACAACTTACTGGGGTCAATACCAAGATCTTTTAGTGTCCAGCCGGTCCCTAGAAAGCGTGATGCCCCCATTTTTTTGAGCAAATCTGTCGTTAACTTTTTCGCACGAGAATTTTCATATGTAACTACAAAATTACGTTTTTTAAGTAAATTTAGTTTTTTTGCAAGAATATTTGGCTTCATGCGAGCCAAACTACGTTCAGTGAGAACAAAGGGCTTTATTCCCATACAATTTATTGGAAAAAGTATGCAAGCCAATAAATATACAAAACTTTTCTTTTTCACAAGATTTCCTCTCTTTATTTAGGCTAATACAAAAAACCGCCTTCGAGCCAAACTCCAAACTGCGAAAGTGCCCGACACGAGTGGCCAATTTCAACCTCTAATCCAAGACCAATATAGGGAAGCCAGTTTTCACGATTTTTCCAGACATGATTGCATCGAGCAAAAATTTTGCTCGAAAAAGCCCGCGGAGAGCAGGCACTCGACTCATCCAAGTCAACGTTAGAAATCAATAACGGAAGATTCGAGCCATTCACTGGAACCTGGCCAATTGCTAAATCAGCAGAATCGCTAAGGTTTAAATTGTTTAAATCAGTGGGATCTTCCAATTCATAAGCAACCGCCGGATTGTCCACATTCAAGTTGCTAAGATCTCCATTTCCAACTCCTTGGCCTTTATAAATGGTTGCTTCACTCTGTGTACCATTCAAAGAAACAGAAAATTCCTTGTTTTGACCAACCAAAAAACCATATAGCTGCGCATCACCTTTTACTGCAAACTTTCCGCCGGGGAAACAGTCTCTACATTTTATTTTTTCTGAACTGCGACCCCAAAGATTGTACCCTACGTCAACGGACCAGGAATTGCGGTTGTACGAAAAACCAAGCAATAAGTTCATTCGCGCACCAATGCTTACTTTACAATCAAGCGTTGTCTTATTAATTGCATGAAAAAGATGACCCGTGTACTGCAAGGTCGGCGTTACACCTTGAGGAACTTGCAAAATATCATCATGCGGGGTGTCGAGTGAAGTGAGCAGCATGTACCTGCTTCCTCTGCCTCCTTTTTTCAGGTCGAAAGAACGCCGTTGCCAGGAAAAAATCAGATGAGCAACATCGAGGTGCACAAACCCACTACAACTTTGGTCAACCTTTTCGTCACGCCAAAACTCCCACGATCCGTACAATCCCGCACCAATTTCCCAGTGGTGATCGTTTCCCACAATCGGCTCGAAAAGATACTCAGAACGTCGACTATTGCCCATTGGAGCAGTAACAAATAGATTTGCTCCAATCCTATAGTCCGACTTTTTGACAAAATTCCAGCCAATACGTGTGCGAATACTAGCTATTTCTGTCTTTGTTTGTGTTCCACAGATTTTGCCAAACCTCAGCGGATCTTGCATATCGCCAAACGTCACACCACCTCGAAGAACAGTAGTCACATTTGCTGGAAGCTGACTCCGTTGCATTCGTATGTTGCCACCAGAAAGATATCCTGCAGGTGAAAAATTCTCCCCTTTTTTTACAACCCGTTCACACATGCGCATATTCCAACGGGTATGAACAAGCGGAGCCCAAAAATCAATAAAAAAATCTTTGTGCCACCAATCTAAATTAATTTTTAGCCCAAAGTCGATAAGAAAATTTTGAATCAAAGGTGAAAAAGAAACTTTACTAATAAAATCAGAAGGAAGACCAAGGTAATCCGCTAAAATATCGCGAGAACCCCTTTTTGTAACCCGACTACCAGAAAAGGTTAGAGTTTCACCTCCAAAAAAATTTTGAGCTATTTTGCATGACCGAAAAGAACGCGTGTACTCAGGGATTATCCGTAATGAATAACAGGCACAATCATCATTCCAACGCAATTGCTCAATATTTATTCGACGTACAATATTGTCATCTTGAGCACGTGGAACAAAAACAGTACGCCCGCAAATAAATGATTCTAGCAATGTTGATGTCACTAGAATCGGAACAATAAATATACATCTCTTCCAATACAAATTCCTCTCCCTTTTTTAACAGATTATATTTATACTCTCTACCACCATTGTGTTGAACATAGGATATGAAAAAATTTATTTGCAACAAATTATTAAATAAGGAAACTACAAAATAAAAAACAAGGAGATAAAATGACACCGCCCCCAACTCTCTTGATAACTGGAGGAGCAGGATACATCGGAGCGCACACCGCACTATTTATGATGCAAAAGGGATATAACATAATTGTGCTTGATACATTCAAACACAATCAAACATTGCCACCAACATTCCAAATAAAAAAATTTTCTCCTGGGATGCAACTTTTTGAACAACCTTTTGCAACAACCAATGGCCAAATTGTCGTTTTAAAACATGATTTTGCAGATCCAATAATTCTTGAAAACCTATTTACACATAACAACGTGCATGCAGTCATACACTTTGCAGCTCTCATTGAAGTTGGAGAATCCGTTAATAATCCATTGCCGTTTTATAAAAACAACGTGATAAAAACTATACAACTCCTGCAAACCATGCTGGAACACAATATCAAAAAATTTATTTTTTCATCTAGCTGCGCTGTATACGGAACACCGAAGCAACTCCCTATCACCGAAAAACACACACGAAACCCAATAAGCCCCTATGGAAAAAATAAATACATAATTGAGATGGCCTTGGAAGATTTACAAAAATCGCATGGACTTGAATTTGTAGCACTGCGCTACTTTAATGCAGCAGGTGCAATGCCAGAGTATGGTCTGGGAGAACAACACAATCCGGAAACTCACCTTATTCCACTACTTCTACGCGCGGCATACACCAAAAAGCCATTCTTCATTTTTGGAGATGACTACTCAACAAAAGATGGGAGCTGTACTCGAGACTACCTTCATGTCTGGGACCTTGCACAAGCGCATTGGCGTGCTCTAGAGCATCTGAACAACAAGCAACCATCAGATTTTTTTAATCTCGGCACTGGCCATGGATTTTCCGTCAAACAGCTAGTTCGAGCTGTCCAAGACGTTACAAACCTAGAAATAAACGAAAAAATATCCAAAAAGCGCGCTGGAGATCCCCCAGCACTTATTGCCGATCCCTCCCATGCATACAATATTCTTAGATGGGAACCTCAATATTCGCAACTGGAGCACATTATTAGAACTGCACACGCATTTCAAACTCAATATCAAAACAAAATACCCTCATCCAGACAACAAATTGACCTGCCTCAATAGCCTCAATATAGCGAGCTGATGCTTCTTTAGCTCTATTTAGCTGTTCAACAAAACGGCTAACAGCTATATTTGATAATATATAATAAAAAATATTGCAATTAGAAAAATATTACTGGTATTCTGAATATAGTAAAAAACACGGATAATCCCGTAAAAATAGTAAACCGGGGGAGAATAGGGAGATATAACTATGAAGAAAAAGAGCGCCGTACTTGCTGGCCTTGTTTTGACTATAGCGATTGTTTCATCTGTTGCAATAGTTGCAAAGTTCTATAAAAAACCGATCAATGTTCTTGAATACTCGGAAGAGTACAAAACAACAGCGCCTCTCAGCAAGGAAGAACTCAAAGAACTTAAGGAAGCCGAAGCCAAGGTTCTGCAAGAGATCGGCGAAGAAAAACCTGCAGTTGATGACAATGACATGAATAAAATGCCTATGATTGAAATGGATGAAACAAAAGAAAAAGATATGAATAAAATGCCTATGATTGAAATGGACGACGAAATGGAAGTTGATGTGGAAAAAGAATAAACGATCATGAGGCACTGAAATTTTTGAAATCTATCCGGCGTGACTTTGGGCAGTCGTCCAGAGCATTTATTATTCTTGAAAACAGTAGCCTTGTGGCTAGTGTTACTCAGAATAAACGGGTAGATTCACCGACGGAGTCTTTAGGTTAGAAATAGCCTGAAGATTCCGCGGAGAAAAGGGGAGAAATTTTTAGATGAGAAGAAAAAAAGCTCAAATTATTGGAGCCTTAACCATTGCGGCAACTATTTCTTCTGTAGTATTGCTCGCAAAATTCTACACAAGCCCCGTAAAGAAAATGCCTATTAACAACCAACAGCAGCAATCTTCACCTGATAAACTGCTGAATGAAATAAAAATGCTTGGTATTGAAATGGTATATCAACCATGCCCTTTTAGCGAGCGTGATATTAATAATACTATCGAAAACATGAAAGATATTGTCGCAAGAGGCAAAGAAAAACTAAAAAAAATAAACCCTCAAGCACAAGAGTGGCAAGAGGCGAATAAACAAGTCCAGTCGTTGCAAAAAAGCTATCAACAAAAATATGAAAAATACAATGTAAAGTACCGTAACGCAATAAGAATGGGTGCGAAGCCTACCTGTGGTGGAGACTTTATGCTAGCTCCAGCACCAGAAGAGTAAAAACTTACTATTTACCACAACATTTTTTATATTTTTTCCCCGAGCCACATGGACATGGATCATTTCTACCAACCTTATCAGAGCGACGCTGTTCAACAACAGATCCACCTTCATCGCCACCGCTTGTATTCATGTTGATTTCGTCCAACTCTCGTTCACGCTTTTCTTCGATATCATGAGCATCAAACTGCTCGAGGTTGAGGTGGAAAATATGATGCACAATATCAAATCTAACGTGATCCATCATATCCTGAAACATTGCAAACGATTCACGCTTGTATTCGATAAGAGGATTTTTTTGTCCCCAACCACGCAAACCAATACCTTCTTTCAGATGATCAAGGTTAACCATATGCTGTTTCCAAGCTTGATCAATCGTCTCTAAAACAAGCCATTTTTCAGCTTCTTTAATTACTTCCTCTTTTTGCTGCCCACGATACAGATCATATTTTTCAAGCAAAAAGTTGATCAGATCTTTTTTTAAGGTCTCACTATTTTTTAAGCTCATTCCCTGCTTGACTAGATCTTCGATCGTCAAACCTGTCAACTGAGCTGTCATTTCAAATACTTTATCAACTTGCTCTTGAACAATTTTTCTCTGTGGACAAATACGCTCAAGCATTGTCTGAACAGCTTTGATGATAAGATCACGAATCAGTTGATAAATATCTTGTTCACCCTCAAGTGCAGCACGGCGATATGTATAAACCACCGACCTTTGCTGATTAAGCACATCATCATATTCAATTAAATGTTTACGGATTTCAAAGTTTCGTTTTTCAACCTTTTCTTGCGAGCGCTCAATAACCTTTGAAACATACTTAGACTCAATAACCTCGTCCTCTTTCATGCCAAATCGCTGCATGTTTTTCTTTAGAGTATCTCCCGCAAAAACACGAATTAACTCATCTTCAAGAGAAATGTAAAAACGGGATTCACCAGGATCACCCTGACGACCCGAACGACCACGAAGCTGATTGTCGATACGCCTACTTTCGTGCCGTTCCGTACCTAAAATATAAAGACCTCCGGCCTCTTTTGATTCTGGTGTTAATTTAATGTCGGTACCACGACCTGCCATATTTGTTGCAATTGTAACGTGTCCGGGTTTACCTGCATGTTCCACAATATCTGCTTCACGCGCGTGCTGTTTTGCATTCAAAACTTCATGAGGAACACCATTGGCAGTTAAAACATTGCTCAGTAATTCAGATGTTTCAATTGCAACAGTACCAATCAATACAGGCTGACCCTTTTTATGCCTCTCTTTAAGATCATCAACGATAGCCTTAAATTTGGCATTTTGTGTCAAAAAAATAAGATCTTGCTTATCTTTTCTAATAATCGGTCTATTAGTTGGAATTACCACAACATCAAGTTTATAGATTTTGTGAAATTCCTCGGAATCGGTCGCCGCAGTACCAGACATGCCTGCTAATTTTTTATACAATCGGAAATAGTTCTGCAAAGTAATGGAAGCAAGCGTATGACTTTCCCGCTCAATCTGCACACCTTCTTTTGCCTCAAGTGCTTGATGTAAACCATCTGAATATCGCCTTCCAGGCAAAATACGACCGGTAAACTCATCAACAATCAAAACCTGATTATCTTTGACTACATAGTCAACATCTTTTCTGAACAAAACATTTGCTCGAAGAGCTTGCGTAATGTGATGCAACATATTGAGATTTTCTATGTTGTATAAATTTTTTATGTTCAAAGCAGACTCAACTTTATCAACGCCAGACTCGGTCATCTGAACCGAACGAGCCTTTTCATCAACTTCATAATCAACTTTTGGTTGCAATGTTCTTGCTACTCGATCAGCCATCATATAAAGCCCACTCGCTCCATCATCGCCACCTGAAATAATCAATGGAGTCCGTGCTTCGTCAATCAAAATCGAGTCAACCTCGTCAACAATTGCGTAGTTCAAAGGACGCTGTACATAATCTTCCATTCTGAACTTCATATTGTCGCGCAAATAGTCAAACCCTAATTCGTTATTTGTCGCATACATGATATCGCAATTATACGCCTCCTTACGCTCACTATCGCTTGACGAGTTTTGCAAAATACCAACACTCATCCCTAAAGCATTATAGATTGGGCTCATCCACTCGGCATCACGCTTTGCCAAATAGTCGTTTACAGTAACGAGGTGCGAACCTTTTCCATCAAGTCCGTTCAAATAGAGAGGAAGGGTGGCTACCAATGTTTTACCTTCACCCGTTCTCATCTCAGCAATTTTACCTTCATGCAAAACAATTCCACCGATAAGCTGAACGTCATAATGACGCTCACCAATCTGCCTTTTTGCCGTCTCACGAACCACAGCATAAGCTTCTGGTAAAATTTGTTTGAGCGTTTTACCCCTACTCAACTGTTCTCTAAATTGATTTGTTTTAAGTCCAAGCTTCTCATCAGATAAATTTTCAACACCTGATTCAAGATCGTTTATTTTGTTAACGATGGCACGAAGACGCTTCAACTCCCGCATATTTTTCGTGCCAATTATTTTCGCTAATAAGCCTGCTATCATATGCCTTCCCAGCTATTATAATAATCTTATTTAGTCTTTGCGTGTGCAATAGAAAATTAAATTTTATGTTAGCACATATTTAATTATATGTCACAGATAAGAACATCGTAAAGAGAGCAATTATTGCAAGCTCACAACGGTAATTTGCCTGCCTGCCTTGTCACCTTCACGCCTAAGAGAAGAAAATGAATGATCACAAATTGTACACATGTTGTAGTCTAATTTGATCGACTCAGGCTTAACACCAACACCCTCAAGTAAAAGCTTATTAAACCCTGGAAGATCAAAAAAAACCTGATCAGATCGCCTTTGAACAACCCGATCAATAAACTCAAAGTCTTCAAACGATTCGAGCATGTCTTGGCCAACATTGTAGCAACAAACCTTTGCCGATGGGCCAAAAAATATTTTTAACTGATCCGGTTTCGTTCCAAACTCTTTGCTCATTCGATCTATTGCTCTGAGAACAACATTTTTTGATGAACCTCGCCAACCCGCATGAACAATCGCCACAACCTGATTAAATGAATCGTACAAAACAATTGGAAGACAATCCGCTGTCACTACTCCCAGACCGATAAACGGAACATTGGTTATTAAGTAATCTCCTTCTATTGTAAAAGATCTAATTCCTTTTGCATGACGCTTGGATCGGATAACAGTGCCATCAAGGCCATGAACTTGCTTTAAAAAAACAAGACGATCCAACTTCATAACCTCTTTAAGCTTTACAAAAGAGGAAATAGAAAAAAGATTTTTGTCCGGTGGAATATTAAGATACTGATCAGGTGATACAACATCTTTTGCGTCACCAAAGTATATACGAAAAAGGGGATTGTTATGTAACAACATAAAAGGTAATCCATTTTTTTATACGCCAACACAAAGGACTAGACAGTTTAAACAAAAGCCTAAAAAAAGGCCAATCCACCTACTCCAAATCCCCTGCTCATACATTTTATTCTGATTTATGTTGCTCCATAACTGCTTTACGTAAAAATGTTGGCTCATCAAGATCATTAACATCAATTGACTTAGATGAATCAGCTAAATGCTCTTCAAGACTAAGCTTTTCTTCAAAATCATCCGCTTCACTTTGAACAGATTCTTTTTGCGCAGCAGTATCAAGTTCTTCCTGAGCATTTTGTATGTCCTGGTCATGAAGAACTGCTGCTTGATCTGCTTGTATTTGCTCGACTTGCTCTTCAATCTCTTGAGAATCTAAAACTGTTGCCGCAACCTGTATTTTCTTATCATCTTCTTTTTCTTGTTGCCCGTGGAAACCGGTCGCTATAACAGTAACCATTACTTCATCGTCGAGCGACTCATCAATAACGGATCCAAGAATTATGTTTGCATCTTCATCTGCCTCCTCATAAATGATTGAAGCCGCCTCACTAATTTCATGTAGACCAAGATTTTTTCCGCCAGTAATATTCAGAAGAACACCGTGAGCACCGGTAATATTCATATTTTCAAGAAGCGGCGACGATATCGCTTGCAGGGCAGCATCTTGTGCGCGCTCCGGCCCTGTCGCCGTGCCAGTTCCCATAAGTGCTAGACCCATATCCTTCATGATTGCGCGAACATCTGAAAAATCAACATTAATATGCCCCGGCCGGGTAATAATATCTGAAATTCCTTTGACAGACTGACCAAGAATATTATTGATCATTGCAAAAGCATCAATCATTGATACATGCGTATCCACAACTTCAAGGAGCTTTTGATTTGGCAAAACAATGAGCGTATCTATCTCTTTCTCCAAACGTTCTATTGCAGATTCTGAAATACCTGCCCTTCGCTTTCCTTCAAATAAAAATGGTTTAGTTACAATCGCAATAGTCAAAATATCTAGTTCTTTTAAGGCACGTGCAATCACAGGAATTGCGCCAGAGCCTGTCCCACCTCCCATACCAGCTGCTAAGAAAACAATGTCTGCGTCTCCTACAACATCCATCACCTTGTCTATATCTTCTTCTGCTGCACGCTTGCCAAGTTCTGGATTTGAGCCCGTACCAAGACCTTTCGTAGACTTCACACCCAATTGAATTTTCTGCTCTGCCCGAGAAAGACTCAGCGCTTGAGCATCAGTATTTGCAACAATACATTCCACACTATCGTTACCAGATTCAATGATACTATCGACTGTGTTTCCACCAGCTCCACCAATACCGATAACTTTAATTGAAACAACTGGGGCGCCCTCTGCCCGGGTTTCTTGTTCCAATTCAATCATCAAACTCTCCTTGTATTATTTTCTAGAAAAAATCCGCAACCCACGATTTCATTCGCACAAATAATTTTTTAATTGTTGGTCCCGATACATCATGCAATCCATTTTTTTGCTCTTTTAGCGCATAAAGCAATAGTCCATAACCTGTTGCATACATAGGGCTATCCAAAGACTCGGAAAGACCAAACTGCAATCGCGGTGGACCCAGTCGCACTTCACAGTCAAAAATAGTTTGCGCAAGCTCTTTCATACCAACAAGAAGCGAACCACCGCCAGTCAAAACAATTCCAGAAGTAATAAGTGATTGTAACTTTTTAGATACAATTTCTTCATGTACCAACATCAAAAGTTCACTCGCGCGCGGTTCTAAAATTTTGATCATTTCAGAACAGTGAATTTTTCTCTTTATATCTCCTTGAACCATCTCAATTTCAACCTGCTGGTCACCTTCTAAAAGAAGCTCTGTTGCAACCCCGTATTTTCGCTTAATCCTCTCAGCGTCCTTAATAGTTGTACGCAAACCAATTGCCAAATCATTGGTAAAATGATTACCCGCAACAGGAAGAACCATAGTGTGTCGAATACTTCCATGTTGATATAAAGCTAAATCCGATGTCCCTCCCCCAATATCAAGAACTCCAACCCCGAGCTGGCGTTCATCATCACTCAAAACAGCGTGAGCAGATGCCAACTGCTCTAAAACAATATCTTTTACTTTTACACCCGCACTTTCACAGCAGTTAACAAGATTTTGAACTGACGCAACAGATCCTGTAATAATGTGTGCTTGCACTTCAAGACGAATTCCATACATATCGGTCGGATCGTGAAGTTTGTCGCCACCATCTATTTGAAAATATTGTGGTAACACATGCAAAATCTGTTGTCCTTCAGCAACTTGAACTGCTTTTGCTGCAGCTAAAACAGCTTCGAGGTCTGTTGTCCGAACCTGTCCTGTTTTAATCGGAACTGCACCACTAGAGTTGATCGACTTGATATGCCCTCCTGAGATACCAATATAGGCAGACTCAACATTCTGCCCAGACATCAACTCCGCTTCTTTAACAGCTTGTTTTATCGACTCAATTGTTCTAGCAACATCGACAACAATACCTTTTTTTAAGCCCTCTGATGGAGCCTTACCTATTCCTAAAACTTCAATATGATTTTTATCAACTTTATTTGCCACAAGGACGCATATTTTTGTCGTCCCTATATCAATGGCCGCGATCATTCGGCCAGAAAACACTTTTGCCATCACCGCCCCCCTGCCTGAGCAAATAGAATGATCTGATTCTCGAAACGCACATCCGCAACCCATCTACGGGCACATCGCGCTCCAAAAACTCCACGATCGTCAAGCATCCCTTTTACTTGATTACACGCGGACAACATAGCCTTGTTTGGCATTCTCATACCATTAAACAAAACCAAAAACTTTTTTTGCCGCCTATCTTGTAGCCACCATTTCGACTCATCTTGGCACAAAACTCTATATTCTTCGTACAATTCAGAAGGGATCTTACAAATTGTTTCCACCAATGATGCTGGCACTCGTCCCACTAGATTAGAAACTTCATCGTCTTGCACATCACTTTTTCCATCGATAAGCATTGCAATATCAAGAAAATCTAGGCGAGCAAGATAACCAAGAGATTCGTGATTGAAAATTTCCTTTAAAAACAACCCACCATCTTCTGCAAGAACAAGATCTTGATTGACGTTGAGCATCGGAACAACACTTCCAACCAAAACCGAAATAACTCCATGCGCATTATGAAAAAGATTAATTGTATTGATTGAAGGGAATCGACGTTGAATCTTTTGAGCAAAACAACAAAGCGACAGCGACTTGCAAGAATCACTTGCGTTAACGAATTTTTTTATTCTGTTTTGTTGATCAACAGAAAAAGAGCCATCGAAATGAAAAACATATCTACTGGCCCTGAAAAAATTTTCGTTAAAAAATCGTATTGCCCAAACAGATGCAAGAGTACCAAAAAGTACACCTGAAATTTGTACGACCCTAAAGAAACGCCTCATGCTCTTCCCCCTAAAAACCTTCTACTATTTCATACACTTTTCCTGATACACAGGTCAACACATTGAAAAAAAAGGTTAATCGGAAACTGTTTTTTGAAAAATTAATTAGATTCGTTTAGTTATAGCACCGATATGAAAAAGCAAGATTCCAGCGGCAACTGAAACATTGTAAGAAATATCAGACGAACGTTGTGGCAGAGTAATCTGAGTACCGTACCTTATAATGCTTTTAGTTACACCAGCTCCCTCACTGCCCACCACAAAACATAGTGGCCCTTCATAAGAACAATCTAAAGCAGATTTTCCATTAAAAACCGCCATATAAAGATGATAACCAGCACCCTTAAGTATTTGTACTGCGGATTGAGAAGAAGAGGCAATTAAAATTTCCATATGCTCAGCAAGACCGGCAGAAGCTTTTAGAGCAACGCCACTCAACGGAGCTCCTCCCTTTTTACACAAAACCACTCCATCAGCACCAGCACAATAGGCCGATCGAATAATCGCTCCAACATTTCGAGGATCCTGAATACCATCAAGCATCACTAAAAACTTCTGCTTTTCAGGATTAAAATCTTTTTTTCTAAATGGAAACGAACGAACCCAAGCGATAACCCCTTGATGATCTGTTGAGCCAGCCATTTTATGGAGCACATCCCGAGAAACGTACTGAATCGGCACCTTATATTGCGGCAAAAGACGCTCTATCTGCACAAATGCCTTTGGTTGCGGCTTTGTCGTATAGATCGAGATAATTTTTCTGCGCTTTGCTTTGAGACACTCAACAATAGGATGAACCCCAAATATGAGCTCTCCCTCAATCTGTTTGTTTTTTTTACTCATGTCCTCAAACCGTCCTCTAAACGCCCCAAAAATAGATAAAACTTTGATATTTATTTTAAAGTATCAACAAAAAAGCTTTTTTCAAAATGCTGCCATAGTGGGCCAAACCTAGAAGACCATGCAAAATTGTTGTATAATAACCTTTGTTGAGATCAATCGATTAATCCCTTTATTTACAAGGAGCGATTATGATCAAAAAAATATCTTTGGGCCTATTGTTCTGTACACTAACAATATTCACCACCACTCTGGGAACATCCTCATCATAGCAAGAAGTTGTAATAAAACTTTCTGGCATGAACAAGAGAATAGAAAATATAGTAAATAGCCTTGATGATATTTTCTCTGAAGATTGGCCAGTACGAGAAAATGAAAGCGAAATGCGACAAGAGATTATTTTTTCAGAACAAGATGATCATGCAACAATTAGTTTACACTTAGGAAAAAAAATTGACTCCTTTGACGCTTCAACCGATGATGATAGGTTGACAATAGATATTCCAGAAAAAAATCAAAAAATTATTGCAAACTACGACGAAGAAAACAACTATCTTTCCATCACCACACTAGAACAAACACTAGAAGAAGATAAGCGCCAAAATTACCACGAAAAATATACAACACAAAGCCGTGTGCAAAGAGGCAGAACTCTTAACTTTCCAATTAAGTTTAAAAAAGCAAAAATCGAATATGAAGATGGGCTTTTGACAATATTGATTCCTAAAAAAAAGGAAAACAAACAGAAATCGAAAAAAATAAAGGTGCAGATAAAGTGAAACCAGCACAAAAGACAACGAAAGGAGGTTAGCTTGTACATAATTGAAGGCAACATTGGAGCTGGAAAAACAACATTTTTGAAAATGATCGATAAATTTTTGCCTTACGTCAAGATTGTAGATGAGCCGCTCAACTCGTGGAACAACAAAAGCCACGGGGCCTCCTTGCTTTCCAACTTTTACTCTGACACTGAACGCTGGGCATTTACCATGGAGATGTTTACACTCATGCGCCGCGTTCAAGAACACATACGAGAACAAATAAAATGTGATCAATACGTCGTTATGGAAAGATCTATCTATTCCGGTTATTACTGTTTTGCCCTTAATAGCTACGAACAAGGCTTCATGAATGATCTTGAATGGGAGATACACAAACAATGGTTCAACTATCTCGTCAATGAAAAATGTGCACATCCTAAGGGATTTATTTATCTGAAAACAACACCCAAAATAGCTTACGAACGTACAAAAAAAAGAAATCGCGAGGGAGAGGAAATAATCCCACTTTCATATTTTCAGCAAATAGATAAACAACTTGAGCAGTTCCTTGTAAAAAAACAGGGGCTAACCGAAGGGCTGGAGGCTACTCCTGTTTTAATACTTGATTGTGATCAAGAGTTTGAAGCAAGCGAAACGCGAAAAAAACAATTAATAGATCAACTTGAACAGTTCTTTGCTCAGACAAAAAAATTTATTCCCCCAGAGAAAGAGATAAATGAGCGAAACCAAACCCACATTTTATAATCAGAAACTTCTGAATCATAAATACAAAAAAATTTTTCTTATATTTTTGGTGCATTTGATAAGTACAAATATTTGTGGAATGGAAAATGAAAATAATAACTCCAGCAGCATATCCTCTATCACTTCTAGCACGCCCTCTACCTCTTCTGATTTAACACTAGATGAAATACTCAGGTTAACACGTCCAACAAGCAACAGATCTCCGATTTCCTCAGACAATAAGAGCAGATCTTCATCTTGTAGCATGTTTATTAATAATTTTTTTGAACTATTGAATGATATTTGCAAGAATTGTTGTTGCCCATGTCGAAACTGTTTAAAAAAAAATAAAGTTACGCCCGTGATAAAAATAACGGTACAAACTTGTTGCAAACATGAATCTGATGATTAACTAATTGGTATACAACCAAGTATCAAGTGCGGCAGGATAGCACTGGCCATCTTCGTAGTCAGGATCTTGCAACATTTCGTCACGCAATCTTTTCATATATTTTACTCGATCAGGTGACTTGGGGTGGCATTGCCCTCCCCGTGAAACCTCAATATGATCTTCAGAAATTAGTTTTTCATGCTTTTCAATAAACGCATTTACAATATCTAATCCACCAACTAATCCTGCAAAAATATCAGCTATCTCTTCTTGCAGAATAGCAAAACGAGTCTCAAACGACTTTAACTTTGCTGTGTCCATGTTTTTCTGATTTTCTTTTATAAAATTATTTAGGAATTTCGATTCAACCCCATGAAACATATTAACGTGCATCCACTCATGCAAAATCGTCGATTTTACTTGATTATCACTCAGATTATGAGAATTGATTGATTCTTCATCAATAAAAATCGTGACACTGTCCGACTCACCAAAATGAAGATCTCCACCATTATCATTTTTTGCATTTACAACATGCGGAACTTTTCTTTTAAACTTATCAGACAATTCGGCAACGATAGCCCTGAATCTCGGACTTAATGCCCGATCGGTAGATTTCTTCCAAAGACGTTCTATTGGATCTACTAAATTTTTCTTGATGAACCGATGAATTTTACAATCTGTTCTGTTTATTCTCCACTGTGGAGAAGTCAAGCCAAAAAAGGAACATATCTCATTTTCCAGATTAAGAATACGAGAACTAAACTCTCTTTTAAATTTTAAAAATGTGGTAGGAGGAGCAGCAGAAAATGTAATGGCATTCGATGCAATCGCCAACAAAATAAAAAGACTTCGATTTCTTCTGATCCCCAACATAATATAGCGTACCCCCGCATCCTATCGATCAATCTATCTGATTATTTATTTGCGCTTTGCCTTTGGCATGTTTTCGTTTTTTTTGACTCTTTTTTTTGTTGATTTCTTTTTCGAGGCAAAGAATCGACTCCACTTTTTACTTTTTTTATTAACTTTATTTTGATTAATCATTTGGACCAACAAATCATTCGACCCTGGATTATACACCACATGCCCATCTTGATCGAAATCAACTCCACCATTTATACCCCGGTTTATTTCAAACAACGCACGAGCCATCATCATTCTAGAATCTGGGGCGCCAGGCGCAAGAAGCGATGGAGGCGTTTGTCCGTACAGCATTGATTGTAACGATAACGCTAGTGGGAAAAATCCTGCATTGTAAAGCCCATCAAGCCGCCCAAGAATGCCCGATCCTTTTGTAATTGCCGAACCTATTGCACCGGCACTGCCAGCTACGGCTTTAGAAAAACCATAGATGCCCCCACCTAACAAAATAAAAGGCAAAACATATTTTCTGGAAACATGTAAAACTTTTGCTCCACCATTAAGTAGTTTTTCACTAAAAGAGGTCGCTCTCCATTTTTTTAAAAGGATCATAGCCTGGTCTTGTGTAATGCTTTTATTTTTTAAACGAAACATTATTTCTTGAATAACAATTTGATTGTACTGCTCCCTGGTCAGCCTCTTATTTTCAAATTCCAATCTAATCTTGTGAAAATATAGGTTAAGACCAGTAAGCAACGCACGAACATATTTGGTTGGCAAAATCCCTTCATTGCTCAGCTTAAAAATTTCTTCCAAAACCTCTTTTTTAGACATGCCATTCTGCATTTTTACTGCGAACTCTTCACAAAGCAATTCTACGAGTTTGAGCTTTTGAACTATTTCATCAACATTTTTTGGACCTATTTTATTTTTTTTCTTAAGATCAACAACCGTACGCAAAACATCCTCAGCAGATATTGTCTTAGCAATAAGACGAGCGGCAAAGTGAGTAATGAGTTTTGAAATGGCTTCTGAGTGTTTTTTGATTCTATCCTTTTTTTCTTCAGAAGAAGCAGTCTTCTTAGAAACTATCTTCTGTGGATTTCTTGCTTCATTACCATTCTGTGCAAATAAAACCGCACAACTGGTAAGCAAAGAAAGTCCAAAAAATACCGATCTTATTTTTTTGTACACGATTAACCCCATTTATTTATTGATCCATTTATTTAATCTTTTTCATTTCCGTCCTATTTTTTACACAATAGGACTATCCTTTCTATTTCATAGTAAGACTAACATACAAATGAGCTTTTTCAACGGCATCCGGATTATTACTATTTGAACCGCAAGGCTGTCATTTAAGCCTGTAGATCCTGTGTTTGCCCACCTTGAGTGTGCTACCGCTCTTCCAAGAAATCTCTGCCTGAAACTCCTTGATCTGTTGACCATCAAGCTGGACCGCACCAGCCTGCAAAAGTCTTTTTGCCTCCGAGGAACTTTTAACCGCACCAATATCACGTAGAAGCTGCACTATCCAGACGGGATTTGGAGTTTGGGGCGACAACTCAACCTCCCGAGCTTTTGAGTAATCTTTTTTTTGAAACAACGCCTCAAAGGCACTTTGCGCCTCTTTGGCCTCTTTTTCTGACCAAAAACGTGCGATAATACCGTATGCCATATCCTTTTTCAGCTCCATAGGATGGAGATTACCACTCGCCATCCGCTCTTGCATTTGCGAAATTTCGGACTTGTCCGCATTCAAGAGAAGCTCAAAATATCGCCACATCAGCTTGTCTGAAATCGACATGAGCTTACCGTATGCTTGGCTTGCAGACTCAGTCAAACCAATTGCATTTCCAAGAGATTTTGACATTTTTGCCTCACCATCCAACCCCTCAAGCAGCGGCATCGTCAGTACGACCTGAGGCTCAATACCATATTGCTCTTGCAAAAAACGCCCCAAAAGCATATTAAAGGTCTGATCTGTTCCCCCCAGCTCCACATCTGCTTTCAATTCAACCGAATCATAAGCCTGAAACACAGGATACAAAAGTTCATGCAAACCTATCGACTGTTGTTTTTTTATTCTTGAAGAAAAATCTTCCCTTTCAGTCAAGCGAGCGAGCGTTAACTTGCCACATAACTGCACAACCTCTTTACTCGTCAGCTTATCCAGCCACTCCGAGTTATAATTAATGGTCAGTTTTTTCGGATCTAATATCTTACCAACCTGCTCAAAATATGTTTTAGTGTTGCGGGCAATCTCTTGTTCAGTTAGTGGCGGTCGAGTCTTTGATTTCCCTGTTGGATCACCGATACGAGCAGTAAAATCTCCAATTAAAAAAACAACCTCATGCCCTAAATCTTGAAATTGTCTTAACTTTGAAAGAACAACCGCATGCCCAAGATGCAAATCTGGCGCGGTAGGATCCGCGCCAAACTTAATTTTCAACCTTTTTCCACTCGCCATCTTTTTTTTAAGTCCACCTTCTGGAAGAATCTGGCTTGCCCCCGTTTTTATAACATTCAAAGTATTTTCTTGATTTTTCATGGTTCATTTACTCCAATCCGCCCTATATACCACCCAATAAGTTGGCCAAAAAATATAAAAACCTAACAACAAGGAAGCGTAATGGATTAATAAAAAAATAAATCATCAACATCGGGAGCGCAATCACCAATACATTCCTATACTTGCTGTAAGAAGGAGATTTTTCCAATAATATTAATGCTAGTAGATTAAACCCACTAATAATAAAATTGAGCACCGCAAGCAAAACACTCAAGAAAACAAGAGCTATTCCAATAAGTCCCAATGATATCGCAAGAGAAGAACTTGAAGGATAAGCTTGAGCAAACTGAGATTGCAGCAGATTCCCTGTAAAAAACATCGGCGCTGCCAAATGCAATACTGAAAACCCAAAGCTGTAAATCAACGCAATAAATACACCAATGGCCATAACCAGATGTGCAAAAGAATCAGAAAGATAGGCAAGCACTATTTTCAGAACTCGAAAATGCCCACAAATCTTGTGAGGATTGATCGGAGCATAACGCCCCCACCCAAATCCAAAAAATAAAAGAAAAAGACCACCCAAAAAATCAACATGCACCAAGGGATTAAAACTGAGAAAACCCAAGCTTTCTGATGTGTCATCTCCAAATTGAAGAGCAACCCAAGCACGAAAATAACCTGCTGTTGTTACAACTATTGCATACGCTATAACAAGCGTAAGAAAACTGATAATAAACTCTATTCCATGAACACTCATAAAAAACTCTATGATTTCATAAACATCGATAAGTCACACCATATGGATTTATTCTAGAAGAAAGCCCTTCTGCGGTCAAATGCACAGAGATGAATTTGCGCTACACCTCTTCCTGCAGTAGAATACTGTGACAAAAAAACAGGACTGTAGACAAAAAAGGAAGAGATGATGACTAAGCCTGCTCAATCAAAACAAAAAAAAAATAAAAAAAGAAACGATAGTTCAACCCTACATCCGCCTTCCCCCAAACAAATATTCTCTATTTGGTTCTATCTTATCCCGCCATTCATTCTTGCCGCACTGACAACAGTCTTTTATTCACCATCACTCAACTATGCATTCCAGTTTGACAGTGTTGCAAACATTACAAAACATTTTTCCATTCGACACCACGGATTTAAAGACCTTTTTTTAAAAAACACTCGCTGGATTAGCTACTGGCTCAACTCGCTTCACTACGGTATAGGAAAATTCAATCCTTTTTCCTACCGAGTAGGAAACCTAATCATTCATATTGCCAATGGACTGCTAGTTTTTTTTATTCTTTTTTTAGCCTTGAAACAATTAAAAAAAAGAAACTTTTTCTCTAGAAACGCTTTTTCGATTTCGTTTTTTACCGCAATTCTTTTTTTGCTCCACCCGGTGCAAACACAAACAGTATCATACGTTATCCAAGGTCAACTTGAAGGACTAGCCGCCCTATTTATTTTGAGCATGATTCTCTGCTTTTTTATGTTTACTCGAGCACAAAGCACATTAATAAAAACTATTATTGTCATTCTTCTTTTCACACTAGGCCTTTTTTCATGTGGCACAAAGGAGATCGCCATCATTTCACCAGCGCTACTTGTCTTGTTTGATTGGTTTTTTATATCCCAGGGCAGCTGGAGCTCTTTTAAAAAACGAATGTTTCTACACGCCGCACTTGTCTTATTTATCTTTGGAATATACCTATACTTCTTAAAGCCTGATTTTTTTACAAGTATTATAGGCCTTAAAAAAGTCGCAAAAAACAACATCGGCAACGTTATCACCCACAAACCTGGATTAAAAATAACCCCTTGGATGTTTTTTCGCTCGCAATTCAAGGTCATTTTGCATTACCTGTGGATGTTTATCTGGCCATTCAACATTAGCGTTGAGTACGACTGGATGCTTTCTCGTGGCATTCTTCATCCGGATGCATTTTTCCCTCTTGCTATACTTTCTGCTCTTGCGTTTACCATTTTTCGGCTTTTGCGACGCAATATTACACACCTAATTGGATTTGGCGCTCTCTGGTTTTTCATCTGCATCTCACCGCGCTCAAGCATTATTCCATCACCCGAACTTCTGGTTGATTACAAAACGTACCTTGCCTCAGCTGGTTGGCTTTTTTTGCTTGCATCCGGAATAGTCTGGCTCATCTTATTTGTGCTGAAAAAAATAAAATCACTCCCTCGATTCTTGCATGCCAAACACCAAGGTGCTCATGTGGCAGGAATTGCATTTGCTCTTTTGCTAGGTTTTTTGACAATACAACGGAACACCGTCTGGAGGTCCGGAACAGAATTTTGGGGCAACGTGATTAAAAATGCTCCGGGAAAAGCTCGTGCATACAATAATTATGGAGTTGAACTGTCTCAGAACAAAAAAGACTACAAAGGCTCCATTCCTTACTTTAAAAAAGCCATCTCAATGGATAAAAATTACGCGGATCCACTAAATAATCTGTCCGTTGCATACTCGCACCTTGGCAAACTGGATGATGCAATTGAAACCTTAAAAAAAAGCCTGAAGATTAACCCCTACTACCCTGAAGGTTACAATAACCTCGCATCCTTTTATATCCAAAAAGGTGAGCTCGAAAAAGCCGAACGATCATTAAGCCTTGCCCTTCGCATGCGACCTCATTACGGAAAAGCGCTGTTTAACCTTGGTAGAGTTGCACTCAAGCGAGGAAATAAAGAAAAGGCTTGGGAATATTTCAGGGACTGCTGCACTAAAGCAGACTTTGATGTAAAATTTGGTTTTTCAATTTATGCTCAAGTCAGCATGGAGCTTAAAAAATACACAGACGCAGTATTTGCTTACGGTAAGATGCTACAAATAGACCCACGCGATTTAAAAACAGCGTTCAATTACGCAAATGCATGCTTCCTTTCAAAGGATTATGTCAAAGCTCAAGGAATGTACGAACAACTCATCGCTCAAAATCCCGGCGATATAAAATCCTGGTATAATCTTGCAGAAACCTATTTTGAGTTAAAAAAGTTTAAAAAAGCACTAGAAGGGTATCGCAAAACGTACCATCTGCGGGCACGTTTGCCGTACATACAGGTCAGAATGGCTCACTGCTTAGAAATAACCGGCAAGCCCTATGAAGCAAAAAAAATGATTGAAACATTTTTGAAAGAAAAACACCGAGGTAGCAAAACTATTCTTGCACAACTTCGACCTAAGGCGGAAAAATTATTAAAAGAGATGAACAAAAAATACCCTGGAACCAAACCCAATATTGCAGTGTAAATACACTACTGCAAAAAAAGCCCACTCTCCACTTTTTTGGCACCTCTGAATTATCAACTTTCGGACCACTCAAAACTGTACAAAAAAGGGCGCAACAGGTAGTATTGTTAAATATGTTGAGCCCTTTTTTAGCCAAAGGTTGTCATGGAAAAAAGATACGACTACAAACAACTTGAACCAGAAATACAAAAAATCTGGGAAAAAGAACAGACGTACGCTGCAAAAAATAATCCTGGCCCGTTGTACAGTATCGATACACCACCACCGACTGTTTCAGGCTCGCTACACCTTGGACACATCGCATCGTACACCCAAACAGACATTATCGCTCGCTATCGCCGCATGAGCGGCCTTTCTGTTTTTTATCCATTTGGATTCGATGATAACGGACTTCCAACGGAACGATATGTTGAAAAAAGACTAAAAATTCGTGCTCACGAACTGCCACGCTCAGAATTTATTCAAAAGTGCCTTGAGGTAACCAAAGAGGTGGAACAGGAGTTTAAAAAACTGTGGCAAAACATAGGACTTTCGGTCGATTGGTCCGTTTGTTATCAAACGATTTCCAACTCATCTCGCAAAATTGCACAAGAATCATTCATCGAGCTGTACAACAAAGGGCACATCTACCGCGCAGATGAGCCAGCACTTTATTGCACAACCTGCCGAACCTCTGTTGCCCAAGCGGAACTAGATGACCACGACAGCCCATCATATTTTAATGACATCGTTTTCAAATCACAGGACAACAAAGATCTTATTGTCGGTACAACCCGACCAGAACTGCTTCCTTCTGTTGTTGCATTGCTATACCATCCAGAAGATGAGCGATACCAACACCTCAAGGGAACTTCAGCAACGGCGCCGATTTTTGATATCAAAGTTCCAATTTACGAAGATGAACTGGTTGAAATCGAAAAAGGGACCGGCCTTGTTATGGTCTGTACTTTTGGCGATACAACCGATATCGAGTGGTTCAAGAAGTTTAAACTTCCATACAAACCATCTGTTGGCTTTGACGGCAAAATGCTTGAACATACCGGTATTATTGCAGGATTAAAAACCAAAGCAGCACGTGAAAAAATTATTGATGAACTAAAAGCGCGAGGGCTCTTAATTCAACAGAAAGAGATTACCCACACCGTCAACGTCCACGAGCGATGCAAAAAACCAATAGAAATTATCGCGCTACCGCAATGGTTTTTAAAAATTATCGATCATAAAAAAAAGTTTTTAGAATTAGCAGACAAAATAAACTGGTACCCAAGCTACATGAAGGCTCGCTACCGTGATTGGGTGGAAAACCTCAGCTGGGACTGGTGCCTTTCTCGTCAACGATTTTATGGTGTTCCGTTTCCGGCGTGGCACTGCAACAGTTGCAACAAAATCTTATTGTCACCAATCGATCTGCTTCCGGTCGACCCACAAGAAACAGAATTTCCAGCAGAAACCTGTCCCGAGTGTGCAAGTAATAATATTGTACCCGACACAGATGTGATGGACACATGGAATATTTCATCACTTACACCGCAACTTTTGTATCCTTATTTTGCTCGAAAAGATGTCTCGCCGTTCACGGACAAAAAAATTGATCAGTTTATTCCTATGGGGATGCGACCACAAGCACACGATATCATCAGGACATGGGCATTTTACACCATTATCAAAACATGGATGCACCACAACACCATACCTTGGAATAATATCGTAATCTCTGGTCATGTTGTCAGTGATTCAAAAACAAAATTGTCAAAATCAAAATGTAACGCTGCACTTACACCACAAGCGGTCTTGAAAAACTATTCTGCTGATGCCATTAGATATTGGACGGCTTCTGCTGCACTTGGAAAGGATATTGCGTTTTACGAAACTCAAGTTAAAATCGGACAAAAATTGGTAACAAAACTCTGGAATGCCTTTCGATTTATCAACATGCATCTAGAGAATGTTCAGATAAAAAAAGGGAGTCCAGAGCATCTTGGTACTGTAAATGAATGGATTTTACAACAGGCAACTGAAACATTTGCACAGTATCAAAAGCAATTAGATAAAAATGAGTTTAACCTTGCGCTGCAACACGCAGAAACATTTTTTTGGTCACAATTTTGCGACAACTATCTTGAACTAGTCAAAGATATGCTCTTCAAACCGGAAAAATACGAACAAACATTGGTACAAGCAACTCGTTGGACGATGCACAACGTTGGCCTGAGAATTTTGCAACTATATGCACCCTATCAACCATATATAACTGAAGCTATTTACCAAGAACTGTATAAAAAAACAGTTCAAACTCCTTCGCTGCATCAAACTCGATTTACAGATACTCAAATGAAGTATAACTTCCCAGAAAATACTGCAAGCATGAAGGTTGTTCTTGATATTGTTACGCAAGTCCGAAAACTCAAAACAGAAAATGCGCTTTCACTGGGAACAGAGCTTGATGAACTAGTATTGAACACACAAGACAAAAAAGTGGAAAAAATCGTTCAAGACAATGAGCAACTGATTAAGGGAGCAACAAAAGCACAATCTGTAACAATATCGCCAGCCGTATCGAAGGTGAGCGAATTGCAAAAATTGAACGATGCGTATAAAATGAAAATATCCTTATAAAACATCACTAAAACTTCTATGGGGAACCAATGAGTTATTCAAAAATAAAAACTTTTTCTTGCCTGCTAGTCGCGATAGCCTTTTTGGCTACCGGGTGTTCGATTTATGGAATGAAAAAGAACCAACCAAAGAAAAAACCTTTTACAAAAGAAAAAAAAACTACAAAAACAGAAGATTACTGGAAAAAAGGTGGCGTCAATCTTAATGATCTGAAAAAAAAGAGGCTCAAAAGTATTAGAACTATTACAAACAAAAAAATTTCAAAACTGTTCCTCAATGAAAATGATCCCGACTTTAATGATGGCATGAAACAAGGAATCAAAAAAATAGCTCAACACGCGATTACTTCCGAGTGGGAAAAAAGATGGATGAAATATAAACTACAAGGTGAAAAGCATTGGAAAATAAAGCAAAAATATTTAGAAAAAGAGTTTAAAGTCAATCAAGGAAGTTTCAAATTTCGATTGAAGAATAATACTGAAGATGCGATTGCTAAAGCACCAGGAACATTTATCAACGGAGTAATACTTGGTTTTGTCGAAGGCTTTTGTAAAATATTTTTATATCCTGTCATGATCGGCCTTAAATCAAAGCTCAGCGATCAGTCTTTGAAACACTTTAAACTCGCAACAATAGCATTAGTAGAACTTCAAAAATCAACAAAATACAAAGATGACAAATTGTATAAATGCACGAGAAAGAAATACACAAAATATATTGAAAAAATTACTAGCCTGGACGAAATAAGATCAAACCATCAAAAGATTACGATTACCTTTCTTGACCATATTGACGTAGCAGAAAATCTAAAAGATCCAATACTAAAACAGTGGTTACAAAAAAGATATCAAGAATTTGACGAAAATAAGGGTATAACCTTATTTACAAAGTTCTGTAATAATTTAAAAGGCAAGAGCGGAGAGCTCATGAAAAAAAATGTTGACCTGAAGTCTTTGAACTACAAAAAG
>CAYZEO010000012.1:0-25570 GCA_964477815.1 uncultured Pseudomonadota bacterium
TGCGCAGGTAATTGTAGGAAAGAGTTTGATAAAAAAGATTATCTTTTTAGATTTCAACTTGCGCGGGATGCTCTAAAAAAGAAGCATAAAACGTTGATAAAAAATATTAAATCGAAAATCGAGTTTTATAACAAAGAGTTTGAGTTTGAAAAGGCGATGCACCTTCGAGAATATCTTGAAAATCTCGATATTATTTTGCATACAATTCACACAAAATATACCGAAGAAAAATATCAAAGTGATGCTTTTATAAAAACGACACAATCTCAAATGCTAATGCAGTTTGATC
Source organism: uncultured Pseudomonadota bacterium (assembly GCA_964477815.1). Classification (GTDB taxonomy): domain Bacteria; phylum Babelota; class Babeliae; order Babelales; family Vermiphilaceae; genus DAOVGZ01. Next base: position 290 of record CAYZEO010000012.1, read on the forward strand.
GGGCAAATAGCGCCCAAGAACTGCAACATTTTTTTGGTTTGAAGTATCCGGTAAAAAGAGTTGATTGTTTTGATGTTTCTCATTTTCAAGGGAGTTATTTAGTGGGCGCTTGTGTGCGCTTTACTAATGGTGTTCCGGATAAAAATTATTTTAGACGATTCAAGATAAAGACTCTTGATAAACAAGATGATTACGCGGCGCTCAAAGAAATTGTTTTTCGCCGATACAAGGAGCATATTAATCGCTTTGGAGCCAAAAATCCTTGTGAGCAGGAGCTTTTGCCGGACATGATCCTTATAGATGGTGGGAAAGGACAGCTGAATGCTGTGACGTCGGTTATTTCTGATGTTCCTTGTGTTAGTTTGGCAAAAAAAGAAGAAACTGTTTTTGGCTTATCTTTTACTGGGGGTGTTTGTCTTGATGTTAAGTCTTGCGTAGGCCAAATTCTTATTGGTCTTCGAGATTATACTCACCATTTTGCTATTAGCTATCATCGATTGAGAAGAGACCGCGATTTTACTTGCGGTTAATGATTCATCTTGTAATAAATGTTGTCTTTCTTGTTTGTTTCTAGGTAGAATTTTAATAAAGAAGCTTTGACTATTAGGGGGATTTATGAAGAGAGTATTTTTGGTTGCCCTTTTTTTGTGTTCTGGATTTATTGTAGCTAGCCAGATTGAATTGTTTAATAATACCGGTAAGTCTGTTCTTCTTTCGTTTAAATTTTTTCATAAAAAGGCGAAGCAGAAGATGGTTATTTCTGGATTTCAACTTGGCTCCCAAAAAAAGACCTGTTTTCCTCAAGCGGGGGATTTGCATATTGCAGATCCTATTAAGCTGAAGGTGCAGTTGACCAATGACCCTTCTTCTAGTGTTTCAAAAAAATTCAACAGAGGTGATGTGCAACTTCATAGTTTTGCAGTTGTTAAAAATAAAAATAAGCTTGAATTACACAAAAGGGTAAAAAGTCAAAAGAGGTAACTGAGAATAAAACCGCTTAGGATAATCATAGCCAGGGGGTGCTCCTTTGAGTCATGCAAAATGTCATGAGGCAGTTTTCTAAGAATTTTTTGCATTTTTTTACTGATGAGTGTTATGACGAGAGCGGTTGTTATAAACGGATGTTTTTTGATAAATCCGATTAAAGCATTTTTTATTTTTGTATAAATCGAAGGTTGAGCTTCCTTTTCTTTTTTTTTGTGTGTCAAATTTTTTGCTTTTGGTCGTATAGATTTTGTTGTTAATCTAAGTTGCAATATAGGGCTTTTTGATTCACATAAGGCTTCTTGAGTTATGCCGAAAGAAATGAAAATAAAGAGCACAATAGACTTGCATCTGGCCATAAAATTCTCCTTTTTTGACCCAGCAACAAGACGTTACTACAATAAACAGTGTAGCAAATAGGGCAAGGCTAACTTTTTTTGTTCTAGAAAAAACAGTGTTTTACAGTGAAATGAGGAGAAAAGGTGGATAGAAGTTCTTTTTTTTATGTAGCAAATTGGAAAATGCAGTTTACTTTCGATCAAGCTCTTTCCTTTTGCGAAAATAATAAGAAACATTTTCTTCGGATGGCTTCTCAAGCTCATTCACGCATTATTTTATGTCCCTCTTTTGATGTTTTGCATTCTATTGCTTCCTTGTTTAAGGACGCTTTAGTTGCAGTTGGTGCACAAACTTGTTCGGCCTATGGTTTAGGAGCGTATACGGGTGAGGTTGCAGCAGAATCACTTGCGCAGGCGGGAGCTACTTACTGTATTGTTGGGCATAGTGAGCGTCGAGGGCTCTGCGCAGTTACTGATGAGATAATTGCTCGCAAAATAGCTCAATTGCTCAGTAATGAAATTTGTCCAATAATATGTGTTGGTGAGTCAAGGAGTGAATACGAAGCAGGTAAAACGCAAAAAGTGATTTCCCGTCAGCTTAAAAGTGCATGTGAAGCAATAGTTCGAGAAAAGGGAGTTTCGAGTGTTAGTTTCTGTGTGGCTTATGAGCCGATCTGGTCTATTGGTACTGGTGATATTCCGTCTGAGGACTATTTGTATGAGATATTTGAAAAAATTAAGAGTTATGTAATTGCTGTTCTTCCAGATGCTGATTGTACTCTACTGTATGGTGGCAGTGTTAATGAAAATAATATTGATTATTTAAAAGGTATAGAGGGTATAGGAGGTTTTTTAATTGGTGGGGCCAGCCTCGATTTCCAAAAATTTGAAAAAATAGTAACATAGAAGGTGCAGAACCTGTATAGTAAAACCTGTTGATTGTCTTTTTGAGCGGAGTTATAACATGTTGTTTGGTTTATTTGTCGCCCTCTTTACGTTTGTCTGTTTGTTGCTTGTTCTTATTATTTTGATTCAGCAAGGAAAAGGCGGTATGGGACTTGGGAGCCTGGGTGGAGGAACCCAGATGCTTTTTGGTGGTTCCGGAGGCCAGGATATATTTCAAAAGATTACTTGGGTTCTAGGGGCTATTTTTATGGTTGGGTCGTTAGTTCTGGCTTTAACAAAGAGTAAAGCAGGTACGCGCTCAAGATATATTAGAAAAGTTCCTATGACACAGAAAGCTCCATCAAGACCATCCGCACCAGTATCGTTACCAACACAGAAACTGCCTGCGAAAAAGTAGTTTTCTGGTAAGAAGATTGTGTGTAGTATAAAAGTGGTTTCATGGTTGTTGAGAATGGCTCCATGATTATAAAATTCATTGATTTTATAGGCCGATATGTTCTGGAGATTTGTAGGTCTCTGGGATCCTTTTTCCTATTTTTATCCAAAACTATTACAACACTTTTTACTACTAAGTTGAAGGTGAGCAAGTTGTTTTCGCAAATGCAACGGATAGGCGTTGATTCCCTATCCGTTGTTGTTTTGACCGGTATTTCTACTGGTATGGCGCTAGCTTTGCAGACTTATTTTGGATTTAAGCGAGTTGGTGGCGAGCAATTTATTGGTGCTATTGTTGCGCTTGGTATGGTTAGAGAGCTGGGGCCCGTATTAACTGGTCTTATGGTCGCGGGTCGTGCAGGATCTTCTATAACTGCTGAAATAGGCACTATGCGGATTACAGAACAGATTGATGCACTCAAGACATTGCGGATTAATACATATCAATATCTTGTTGTCCCAAGGATTATGGCGAGTACAATCATTTTGCCCTTTTTGACTTTGTTTGCAATGATTTTTGGTATAGCAGGTGGTTATATTGTTTGTGTTTATGTTTTAGAGTTGAGTCCCGAAGATTATATATCATCGATAAAGACATATGCCGAGATGGCTGATATCACTGGCGGTTTGATAAAAGCATGTGTATTTGGTCTCATTCTTTCTTGGGTTGGGGCATATAAGGGGTATAGGACAACCGGTGGTGCACGTGGAGTTGGAAAATCTACGACGAGTAGTGTGGTTACTGCGGCGATTTTGATTTTAGTGGTAAATTATTTCCTCACAAAAATGCTCGAGCATTTATAGGGTTGGAGCATGATAGAACTGATAGACGTCAAGAAGAGATTTGATGATAAGTGGGTCACAAAAGGTGTTAATCTAACAGTAGAAGATGGTGCCATGACCTGCATTATTGGGCGATCAGGAGAGGGAAAATCTGTTCTTCTTAAACAAATAATAGGTTTAATCGAGCCAACTTCGGGAAAAATTCTTGTAAATGGAGAAGATATAACCCATATTTCCGAAAAAAAACGTGACCAGGTTTTTGAGCATTTTGGCTATGTTTTTCAGTTTGCCGCGTTGCTTGATTCTTTAAATGTTTTTGAAAATGTAGGAATAAAGCTGATAGAAAACGGTCGCTCCATAAAGGATGTTTTACCTATCGTCAAAGAAAAGCTTTCTATGGTTCAACTTTCTGAGGATACTCTTTACAAATATCCTTCTGAATTATCTGGCGGTATGAGGAAACGTGTTGGACTTGCGAGGACGTTGATTACAAATCCAACGGTTGTTTTGTATGACGAGCCGACAACTGGACTTGATCCTATTACATCGAGAGTGATTCAGGAGTTGATGTTTGGTATGCAAAAAAAACTAAACCTTACTTCGGTTATTATCACACACGATGTAAACATGTTTAAATATGCTGACAGAGTTGCTCTTTTACACGATGGCAGGATTCAGCATGTTTGTGATGCGAAAACAATTTGGGAATCTAAAGATCCTTATATTTATCAATTTATTCGTGGACTTCCCGATGGGCCTATTCAAACAGAAATTCCTCATGATAAAGATAGATTCTGATCTATTTTAATTTTTTAGTATTTCAGAGATAGAATTCCATTTTATAAGTCTGCCGTTTTTTTGTCGTTACTTAATCACCTTTGTTGGTCAAATTACTCTGATCAACATGGACAAATTAACATTTCCAATGTCAATTTGTCCACAATTGAGTTGAATTTAGTTAGGGGGTTGTGTGCTCAACTAAAATCGTTGATTTTTGGTTTTTCAGGGTGCTATAATTTCACATAGAAAGGATTTCATTTTTTTTATAAGAGGGCTTGGGATGAACAGATGTATATCAATTATATTATTTTCAGTTGTTTTAGTTGGGTTTAGACCTGTTCAGGCTAAATGGGTCCAGGCGCCTTATTCTAGTAAGTTTATGAGTTTTGCTGGATTTGATTTTGCGAGCAAAGATAATCTTTGGGCTATTACCGAAAAATCAAGTTCCGGTGCTGTCGGCACAGATGTCTATCTATCTAAATGGAGTCCTAAGAATAAAAAATGGAAAGAGTTTGTTAAAGTTATTAAGAGGGGGCGAGCGAATATTGTGTCTGATATGATTATATCAGCTGCGCCCGATGGATCGGTATTTGTTTTGATGCCCAGAAAGTGGTCTTCTGGAGTGGCTCAGTCATTTAAAAGGGCAGCTGAAATATACAAGGTGGAACTCAGAAAGGTTCTTAAAAATATAGATAAAAAACTTTTGGCATTGTTTAATGCATTTGCGGATGAGAACAACACTTTCAGAAAGTTATCAAGATTTCTTCCTTCCTCTAAAGAGTTTAAAAGACTTGATGCAAAAGCAAAAAAGAGTATCAGGGACGCTGAAATAAGAGTAGGGCTTGCCCTAAGAAGGATGCTTGTAAGTCTAAGGAATACATGGTCGAGAGCAATTCTGCGTTTTTTTAAAGGCAAGCTAATAAATCTTGGTGAGATTCGTGTTGCAGATCCTGGTCGCCCTACAGGCTCAAAAGCTGTGTCCCGCAAAATTTTGGGAATTGCTGCTTCAGGCAAAAATGAATTGTACTGTTTAAATGCCCGGGATACATCAAAGCGACAGAAGATTGTGCATAATTGGGTTGAAAGATGGAATGGCTCTTCTTGGGTGCGATATGGAAAAGATGTTAATGGTGCGAGAAAAATATCGGTTGGTGTTGATGGGTCTGTTTATGTTTTAGTTTCTGGCTCTAAAAGGGGCAAAGGAAAAAAATCTGAAAAGAAGAATTTTGTTTTTAAATGGGATGGTTCTAGTTGGCGAGCTATTGCAGCAGCTCCTGTGCAAAGTGTTGACAGCATGTCGGTTATTTCAGATCGTGATATATGGTTTAGTGTAAAGGGCTGTAATTTTTATCATTGGAATGGGAATAAGCTTGAGCCTAAGGGTTCTGCGAAGGATTCCAGCGTTGCTGGGAGATGCTCATCACATATAGCGGTTGCTCCAGGAATTGTTCTTGTGAGATTGAATAATGGAAATCTCTATCGATGGTTAGGCAAATAGCGGAAATCCTCGAAGCATAATAAAATTTTTTCTAAAAAATCTTAATGCAGAACCTTTTTAAGATCAAAATTTTCATGTGGGGACTTTGGTTGTAAGATTTTGATCAACTTGTTAAACTGTCTGCTCTGATAATCTTGCTAACAAAAGATAAGGAACCCGGTTATGCAAGGCGAAAAAGTCGCTGAAACGTCGAAACAAATGGCTCAGATGTCTCAGTCTTTTATAGAAAAAATCAAAGAAGAAAGTCTTAGATTCCGTGGGCTTGATGTAGAAGTTTCTAAGGTAGTTGTTGGGCAGCAGGATGTTGTTTCTTTTATGGCTATTGCGATTCTGTGTGGGGGGCACATCTTACTGGAAGGTGTTCCCGGTGTTGCCAAAACAACGATGATTAAGTCTGTAACAAAAACTCTCGGTCTTGATTTTAATAGAATTCAATTCACTCCTGATTTGTTGCCATCAGATCTTGTTGGAACACTCATTTACAATCAGAAAACGCAAGATTTTGAAACAAAGCGCGGTCCTATTTTTTCTAATTTGGTTTTGGCTGATGAAATTAATCGGGCACCAGCAAAGGTTCAGGCGGCTTTGTTGGAGGCTATGCAAGAGCGTCAGGTGACTATTGGCTCTACCACCTTTAGGTTGGATGAGCCGTTTTTAGTTTTCGCAACACAAAATCCGATTGAGCAAGAGGGAACATATCGTTTGCCGGAGGCTCAGGTAGACAGGTTTCTGTTTAAACTGTCCGTTGGTTATCCAACAATAGAGGAGGAGCGTGAAATTATTCGTAGTGATCGCGATCTCTCCGTTATTAATACGGTTTTAAGTAAGGATGATATTTTTGCGGCGCAGAAGTTAGTAAATCAGATTTATGTTGACAGTAAGGTGATTGACTATATTGTGCAAATTGTTTTTGCCACGCGGGAGCCAAGTAGGTATGGCTCAGAGCGATTGAAGTCTTTTATTCAGCATGGTGCATCTCCGCGTGCTACATTGGCGTTGCATCATACGGCAAGGGCGCGGGCTTTCTTGCAAAAACGTCATTTTGTAACTCCGGATGATGTAAAAGCTGTTTGTCCGGCCGTTCTTAGGCATAGAATTTTGTTGACATATGAGGCGGAAGCGGAGAATGTTTTAACGGATCATATTGTAGAAGAAATTTTACGACTTGTTCCTTCGCCGTAATTACTAAAAATGTCGAATTCTTTTGTCAGATAATATTTTTCGTTTTCACTTCTGCTTATCGGCATACTTGACAAGGTTGCAGGCGAGGCGGTATTGTGTGAAAAGATAAGCAAAAAAAGGAATCTTAATGCGTTATCCGTTGTGGGTTTTGAACAGTGCGCTTTTTGCTCTGATTTTGTGCGCGATGCTGTTCATAGCGTTTTCGCGTGAAGAGGTGCCTGAGAGGGAGTATATAGATTCAGGGACTGTGGCAACACGTAGAAAAGATGGTATCTCAAAGATTAACTTAAAACAAATTTATGAAAATGACCTTTTTGATACCTACGCCAAAGAGCCGGAAGAGGTCGATGAGCCAAAGTATGTTGTTCCGCTTCCTGAGCCTCCTACTCCTGTTAAGCCAAAGGTTCCGAAAAAGGCAAAGCCAAAGTTTTTGGATCCTTTACCGATTACACTAAAAGGTATTATGTCTGTTAGTAATGGGACGAAGAATAAGGCGATTATATCGGATAACAAAACGAAGCGTGAGTCAATTTATAAAGTTGGTGACAAGTTCGAAGATGCACAGATTATAAGGATATTTAAGAATAAAGTTATATTTGTTCGTTCGAATGGGCAGCAAGAAGTTTTTTATCTGCGTCAGGATGATGCAAAATCTGATCCTACATATTTGATTATAAGTGATTGGAAGGGTGTTATTAGAAAAATTGCACCAAATAACTATAGAATTTATCTGGAAGAATTTCGCAAACGTGTGAAAAATCTTGCTCAGTTTATTGATATTTTAAATTTAACAACAGCATATCAAAAAGGTAAAAGTATTGGTTGCAGAATCGGAAGCGAAGAGAAAGAGTCTCTTTCTCAAGAACTTGGTTTAAAGCGGGGTGATATTGTTTTGACGGTCAATGGCATTCCGGCAACAGACACAAGCAATCGTTTAAAAATTTATAAAGAAGTAACAAAAACAGCGTTGGGTGATACGATTAATGTTAGACTAAAACGGGGAAAGAGGAGCTATACTCTTCGTTATGCACTTTCCGATTTTTCCGTTATTAAAAAACCTTCTGGCCCTGGGCAGCCGGTTACAGCACACTATATTGAAGAAGAGCAAAAGAAGATGCTTAAGAAAAAATATAAATTTGCGCCGACAGTGAAAGAGATTCGTAAAAAAGAGCGTCGTACTATGTTAAAAAAGGGCAGGAAGCCTCTTAAAAAGTTAGAACCATGAGAATTGTTGGGTAAACGGTATGAACATTTTTCGCTCAAAATTGCTATTCTTGACCGCAATGATTTCTTTTTCCGCGGTTATTTGGTCAAGCGGTGACGTCAGTGGCTTGCCGGATTATCTAAAGCGCGCTTCTCGTACTCGAGATCAACTTTCTATGTCTGTAGAAAAGAAGGAAAGTAATTCTACGCAGCTGCAAATGTTGGATGATTTATCGTTCAACGCAGAGGTTGATACAGAGTCTGTTGCAATTAAAAAATCACAAAAATCGCTACCTCAAAAGCAAGAAAAGCCTTCGAAGAAGTTGGACGCATCTCGCGAGCTAGTTAATGTTAAAAAGAAGGCGCAAAAGCAAGAAGAAAAGCTTATATCGAAATTGGTAGATAAAGAAAAACAAGAAATAGAGAGTGATGAGCTTCCTGGATTAAGTACTGAGGAAGAGCAAAAAGTAGAAGAAAAGGAAGAGGAGAGTGAAGAGGTTGTTTTCAATTTTGAAAACGCAGATCTGAGTAATTTGGTTTCTTATATTGAATCATTATTTGATGTTACTTTTATAACAGATGATGCAATCTCGCCCATGGCAAAGGGTGGCAAGGGTATAGCTGGAAATAAAATCTCATTCAAGACAAGCAAGCCTCTGAGTAGGAAGCAGGCTTGGACTTTGTTTTTAACTTTCCTTGATATGGCGGGATTATCTGTTGTTAAGCAAGCAGATCCTACAAAATATCGTATTCGTCCAACGGTTTCTGCAAAAAAAGATGCTATTCAGTCGTTTATCGGTATAGATTCCGAACTTCTGCCAGATAACGACACAAAAATACGTTACGTTTATTTTGTTAAGGATACTCCGGTTGCTACGCTCAAAAGTATAATGTCTTCGCTTAAAAGCAGCATGGCAGATATTATTATTTTACAGGAACTTAAAGCGTTTATTATAACGGACAACTCATACAATATAAAAAGTTTGATGCGGATTATACGCGAGCTTGACAAGGTAAGTATGCCGCAATCGATGTCGGTAGTTAAGCTTAGAAGGGTTGATGCTGCGCATGTTAAGAGTTTGTATGATAGCTTGGTGACTCCGGCGCAACAGCAAAGGGGTTCACGCTTATTTGGTCCTCGTAAACCAACATCGTCGCTATATTTTCCTGAAAATGCTCGAATAATTGTTGAACCTCGAACAAACTCTCTTATTTTGTTGGGCACGCGCGATGATATTAAAAAAATTGAAGACTTTATTGTAAACAGTGTTGATGTTGATGCTGGAACGCCTTACTCACCATTGCACGTACATCAGTTGAAATACGCTGATGCTGCAACTGTGGCAGAGATTATGAATGGTGTCACAAGGTTTGGCAGCAATACTACGGCAGCTCGAACTGGTGGTGTGCGAGGTGCTGATAAATATCTTAAGGCAATGTCATTTACGCCCGAACCGACTGGTAATCGTTTGGTTATTCGTGGTGAATATGATGATTATCTCAAAGCAAAAGAGATTATAGAGAAACTTGATGAACCTCAGCCACAAGTTGCGGTTGAGGTTCTTATTTTGTCTATCGGTATTACTGATATCAAAGAACTTGGCGCACAGATAAGAAATTCTCCTCGTGATAGTGAGTTTCATGGCGATGGGTTGTTTGGAAAAAATATTAATTTTCAAACATCTGGTATCCGTCTTGGTTCCGATCCTAAAGCCATTGTAGAACGTCCAAATACGTCTGGTGCGAAGCGATTGTTGGGTGATCTTATTAGTCTTGTTACTGGATCTACAGCAGGAAATACAATTTTGTCGTTGGGGAGCGACGACTTTGGGGTTTGGGGAATATTCGCGGCGCTCAAGACTGTCAGCAATTTGCAAGTGATATCGAATCCATTTTTGATGGCAACAAATAAAACAAAGGCGACAGTTTCGCTTGGTGAGATAAGAAATGTTCAGACCGCTACAATTAAAGGTACGACATCAGATACTGCTACCTTTAGTGACAAGGAAGCGAAGCTTCAGGTTGAGATAACACCGCAAATCAACTCTGATGGTATGATTGTACTTAAATTAAAGGTCAATATTACCGAGTTTCGTGATGATACAGTTGCTGCCGTGGAGGCCGCGGCTCGTACGGAAAAAATTATTGATACAAGCACAATTGTCGCTGATAAGGAGGTGTTAGCACTCGGTGGGCTGATTAAGAACAAAGTTGAAAATGGTGTTAATAAAACACCTGTTTTGGGAAATATTCCTATTCTTGGTTGGTTATTTAAAAATAAAAAGAAAAGTGAGACAAAAGAAGACTTGCTCATTCTTCTTTCTGCTCGAATTATCGATCCTCGCAAATCGAAGGATGTGGATGAGTTTACAAGTGGACATATCGGCGATTACAAGAGTACCATAAAACAGATGAGGAATGTTCACCTAAGAAGGGATCCAATCGATCGAGCATTTTTTGAAGAGGAAAAGGGAACTGTTTCCAGAAGAATAGATAAGCTGATTTTTAATAGAGATAAGAAAGCGGAAGTAAAGAAAAAAAAGAAAACAAAAAAACAGAGACGACTTGCTCGAAGAAGAAAAAGAAAAGAAGAGAGAAGAAAAAAAGAAAAAATGGTCGTTGCCGACGGTGGTAGTCGACGCAAGCGAAGAAAGGCGAGGCGGAAAGCGGGCAAAGTTGAAAAGAAAAAAGACGAAGTTGTTGTTACAGCCCAAAAGGTTGATGATGTTGTTAATACATCTGGGGTTGAAGGGAAGCCTGCATGATTAAAAATGTATTAATTCCGGAAAAAATTGGTAATTACTACCTTTTCCCTAGGCGAATTATAGGCTTTGCTTTTGATGCTGCTACTGTAACTGCCACAAAACTTTTTTTGCGTGGTAAAGGGGCGGTAGTAGAACAAGTTGTTAGCGAATCGCTGAGTCTAAATCAGGAATTAAGCTACGAAGAAAAGGTGGGGCCGGTCATAAAAGGTATTCTTGATAGTGTAGGTAATTACAGTGTTATACATACAGCGATTTCAAGCTCTCAGGTTATTTTTAAGACAATTAAACTGCCCTTTTTGAGTTATAAGAAAATAAAAATGGTGGTCAATTACGAAGTTGAGCCACTGCTACCATTTTCTCTAGATGATGCTGTTATTGACTTTATTGTTACAAAACAGTTTCCTTCTGAAGGAAGTTCGGAGGTTATTGTTGCGGCGGCGCAAAAATCTTCAGTTGCCAATCACATCGCTCTTTTTGAGCAGGCGGGAGTAACGCCACAAAAAATAGAAGTAGATCTCTTTTCTTTGTACAGTTTGTACAAAAAGGTTCCTGCTTATCAAGAAATTAAGGGTGGAGCCGTTCTTGTTGATATGGATTCAGAGTCGACTCGTGTCGCATTTATACAAGATGCACAGTTACAGTCTGTGCGTGTTTTGCCTAAAGGAATGAATCATTTTGTTAAAGCAGTTAGTCGGGCAGAAAATATTGCCGTTGAAGAAGCATACAAAGTGATTACAAGATTTGGTGTAACTAAGCATGATGATTCTGCTTTTCAGAAGGTGCTCTCTGGAGTTTTAGAAGAATTTTGGTCGCGAGTCCAATTTACGGTTAATTCGTTTGTGCAAGAAGGGCAAAAAGATGGATTGTCATTATTTGTCCTTGCGGGTTTGGGGCGTCAAATCGCCGGTTTTTCCGAATTTGTAACTAAGTATAGTGGTGTTAATTGTGAGCCTTTTCAGACGGTGCCTCTTATTGCGAATAAGATGCTCAAGGTTCGGGATAAGGTGAACGTTTCCGAAATGAATTTAATAAGTCTCGGGGTTTCTCTTCCTTCTGATGTTACACAAAATTTTAATTTGATGCCGCTTCAAATGTCGGCGGGACAGGATGTTTCTATTTTGGCCAAGCAGTTAGCTACTGCCGCCTTTTTTATTGTTGCTTTATTTGCAGCTCTATTGACTCACAGTTTCTTGCAGGTTAATAAACTCCGAAAGGAGTTGGTTGAATCGCGGGCAGATGTTGTTGAGACACTTAAAGATCGATTTAATATTCCAGAAGAAGAGGATTTTGACGAAGTTGTTGATAAGGCAGAGAGCCAAGTTTCCCAAGAGGAAAATATGTGGGCACCTTTTTCTGCTCAATCACAATTTTTGAAATATATTTTAGAGTTGCATCGATTAGATCTTGAGGATCTTGGTTTTGAGATTGATCGTATTTCTATAGGAAATGGCCAAATGACACTCAAAGCAAGAGTCCGGGATTATCCTGCAGTGAGTAAATTGGAAAAAGAGCTGAGACGTTCGAAGCTGTTTCGATATAAGGGTTCAGTTCAGCAGACAGATTTTACAATGAAAATACAGCTGAACAAGAATGGATAGGGGCATCAAATGGAATTTATAAACAAAATAAGACTCACTATCGAGGGATTGGAACAAAGAGATTTGTACAAGTACTTGACTATTGTTTTGAGTATATTGATGCTTCTGCTTGGGTTTGTTATTTATAGATATTACTCAAAAGTAGGTGATTTGCGTCGAAAAATTAATGCAGTTAATGATGTTCGCGAGGAGAACGTTCGCGGCATTTTAAAAAGAATGAACAATGTTGCACAACAGCGGAAGCAGGTTAACGACATACTTGCTAAAGAAAAAGATTTCAAGATAGCGGGTTATTTTACTACTTTACTCAAGAGACAAAAACTAACAAACAATATGGTAGAAGATAGTACGTCAGAGGTGGTTCTTAATAACAAGTATAAAGAGATTATTCTCAAAGCAAGATTTGTAAATATGACTATGCAGAAACTGTGTTTTTTGCTTGATGCTATTGAAAAAAAGGAGCGTGTTTACAACAAAAATCTTGAAATAATACGTTCAACGAAAACACCAGGAACAATTGACGTCAATATGACTATTGCAACACTTCAGCCGAATCTAGAAGTGGGTAGATAGATGGGGACAACGGTATGAAAAAAAGAACGATTAAACTGATTGCCCTAGCGGTTCTGTGTGTGCAGTCTTTTTCTTTTTGTAAAAAAGTAACAGATAATCAAAGAACAAGTGATGCAGAAGTTAAACAGATTCTTGAAGAGCGTCTGAGTAATCTTTCTTCAGGAAGTCTTTCTAATGTTGGTTTGACTACTCCTCAATTAAAACGTGGTCCGTCGCAATTTTCAGGTGCCGAACCAGATGAGTCAGATAAGCCTGGTGTAGGATTAGGGCCAAAGGTATACGATATTAACTATGACGCAGTTGATTTGACCGAAGTAATTAATCAGTTTTCGAAAGAAAAGGGTGTTAATATTATTTTGCCAACAGGTGCGAATGCGATCAAGTCAAAATTAACGCTTAAAATAGATAAGAGAATTACGATTGAACAGGCGCAAGAGGTTTTGCATACTCTGCTTGACATAGCAGGTTACTCGCTTATTGAAAGACTGGATGGGTTTGTTGTTGTTAAGAATGATAAAGACATTTCTAGAGTTCCGGCGCCAATTTATGTGGGAGTTTCTCCTGAAAATTTGCCTGATACAGATGAAAGAATTCAATATCTTTATTATCTAGTTAACATTCAGGTTCCTGATGTTGGCAGTGAGCGGCAAAGCGAGATTGATCCTATTTTTTCTCAGTTGCTACCTAAAAATACAATTCATAAATATATTCCGTCTTCAAATGGTGTTTTACTAGCAGGAAAATCGAACGAGATTAAAGCGGTTATGAAGATTATTCTTGAGTTGGATGGTCTTGAGTTTCGAGAAAATCTAGAGATTGTAAAATTGCAATACTCTTCAGCAGCAGTTGTTGCAGACATTTTTACGAAAAATATTTTACAAACAGCGCAACGAGGAGTGAGCAGATACAAGGCAGGTTGGCGTGGAAAAAGTGAGACAACCTATTTTTCCAAAAATATGAAAATTATTCCTGAGTTCAGAACAAATTCTTTAATTCTTCTTGGTCGACAACAGTCGATTGAGCGAGTTAAGGAGTTTATTTTTAATTACATAGACGTAAAACTTGATTCAGGAAAATCGATTTTACATACCTATCAGTTGCAATATCTTGATGCGCAACCTTTTGCGCAAACACTTCAAAGAATTGTTGCTTCTGCCTCGACATTTGGAACTGGTCAGTCGCGTGCTGCTGGGACTGCAAAAGGGCCTGAGAGATTTTTTGAGGGTGTTATTATTAAAACAGATACTCCTTCACCATCAGAAAAAGGGCAACCACGTCGTTATTTTGGGGGTAATCAACTAATTATAGCTGCAAGAAACGATGATTGGCTTCGTATTAAGGAGTTGATAGAAGAACTTGACCGGCCCCAACCGCAGGTAATTATTGAAGTGTTAATCGCTGACCTCGAAATAAGAGATGAGCGTGAGCTTGGAAGTCATATTCGTACGCCTGCCGCTTTGAATTTGCCAGAAACGATTAACGGTGGAAATATGGAATTTCAAGCAGCTAGCTCAAGTTCTGCTGTTGCATCAACAGATCCACCAACAATGAATGTTGATTTGATTAAATCGGGTGGTTATCCACAAGGTGATTTGAATTATGATCCCCTTGCAGAAGTTGCAAAAGGAGCTCGAGGTATTATTACTTTGAGTGACGCAGAAACAGGACACGTTTGGAGTTTACTACATATTTTGCAAGCATATCAAAATTCAAAAATACTTTCTCACCCTCATATTGTGGCAACAAATAACCAAGAAGCGCTTGTTGTAATTGGAGAAAAGCGTTTGATTCAGGCTGAAGCAACTGTTGGTCAGGGTGGTGCTGCAATCGCGAAGCGGCAAGAGCGAGATGCAAAAATGACGGTTAAAATAACTCCTAGAATAAGTGGCGGTAGCACAGTTAATATGCAAGTTTCTGTTATATTTAAAGAATGGATTGGCGATACCGCAAGCAGGATAGACAGAAAGGTGATAACAAATGCAAATGTCGAGAGTGGTTCTATTCTCGCTCTTGGTGGTCTTATTAAGTTTGATACTAGTCATGGAAAAAGTGAAACTCCAATACTTGGTAAAATTCCTATATTGGGCTGGTTATTTAAAAGTAAAAATGGCAAAACACAAAAGAACAATTTGACTGTTTTCATTCGGCCAACAATTGTTCCTTTGAGGTTACGTGGTGGCATTGACAGGTATACAAAAGATTATATCAATGTTGCAAAAGACTATGTCAAAGATGGCATGTTGTTTGACACGCTGCGAGATCCTATCACACGCTGGTTCTTCAAGACTGGTGTGAGTGCAGAAGATGCGCTTGATGTTTTTGCTGAAAAAAGTACACGTCATGGGGCGATAGGTTCAAAGAGTATTGTTTCAAACGATGAACTTCCGCCACCAAGCAGAACGGTGATGGCTGCAGCAGAAGGTCGTGTGCCGAAGCAAAAGGAAAAACGAGGAAGTGAAGCAGAATTTCTGGAACTCAAAAATCAGTTGATGGATTATCCAGGTGAAATTGAAAGATCTATTGTAGCCAAAAAAAGAAGAAAAAAATCGCGGCGCTCAAGAAAAAAAGAAAGGCAACTGCTTGCCCTCCAGGCGCAACAATCAGTTATTCCCACAGATGATCCAATAAAAGATATCATTCCAGAAAAAGAGACAGAAAAAATTGTTGTTGATGAAACAATTAAAAAAAGCGTAGATCCCGATGAACAGTTGAAAAAAATGCTTGCAGGCGAGGAAAATCCTTTGCTTGGTTGATATAGTCTTTTTGAAAAAATTTACCCCCGAGTTCAAATTTCGGAGGGTTTTTCATCTAACCTTCTAGAACAAGTCTTGTTAATCTGTCTTCAATTCGAAGTAGTCTATTATATTTTGCTATTCGTTCGCCGCGTGAAAAACCACCAATTTTTATCTGGCCGGCGTTTGTTCCAACTGCCAAATCCACAATGAGCGTATCCTCAGTTTCTCCTGAGCGGTGGGAAACAATAGTATTCAGTTCATGTTCTTGGCATAACATAATTGCTTGAAGGGTCTCAGTGATTGTTCCAATCTGATTTGGTTTAATCAATGCAGCATTAGCAGCACCAGCTTCCAGTCCTTTGACGATTCTGTGTTGGTTGGTTGTAAACAGGTCATCACCAACAATTTGCACGTCAGCGCCCAATTTTTGCGTTAATTCTGCCCAAGAATCCCAATCATCTTCATAAAGTCCATCTTCAATAGAAAAGAGTGGATAATCCTTAGACAATTGAATGTACCAATCGATTAGTTGCTCTGCTGTGTATTGTTTGCCATGCAGATCGTATGTTTTTGTTTCTTTATTATAAAAAGAGTTTGCAGCCGCGTCGATGCAGATTGCAAAATCATAATCCTGAACAGCAGTAATCGCTTCCATCAGGGTATCAAAGGCTTCGTTTTCATCTTTAAAGTTGGGGGCAAATCCACCTTCATCCCCAACCAAGGTGCTCATTCCTTTTTTTTTCAGAATAGTTTTGAGTTCATAAAATAATGTTGCGGCAGCTTCAAGTGAACCACGAACAGTTTGTTGGCCTCGTGGGACAATCATGATTTCTTGCAATGCAAGATTATTATCTGCATGCATGCCGCCGTTGATAATATTGATAAGTGGAATAGGGAGAGAAACGGTTTCAAGTTCAACAAGACCCGCAATTAATTCGTACGGCTCGAGTCCTTCAATGAGTGATTGTGCTCTGAGCATCGCCCAACTGACAGCAAGCATAGCATTTGCTCCTAACTTGCTTTTATCATCTGTTCCGTCAAGAGCAATCATTCTGAGATCCATTTCAACTACATTTGCTTCCTGACCAACAAGTGCGGGAGCTATTATGGTTTCTATATTTTCAATAGCTTTTTGTACGCCCTTTCCCCCAAGGCGCTTGCCGCCATCTCTCAATTCCAAAGCTTCGTGACTTCCTGTTGAGGCGCCTGATGAAACGAGTGCGGTCACTCCGTGCGTATCGTTAAGAGTAACTTCACATTCAATAGTTGGTATGCCACGGGAGTCGAATAACTCCCGTGCGATAATTTTTGTAACTTTCATTACCTGTGTCCTTTTTATTGTACAAGATTCCTATTGTTTCTTTTTTGGCAAGACCCTTAATCCATATTCCTGAAGCTTTTCTGTTTCGACTTCACTAGGTGCTTGCATCATTAAATCGTACATGCGTTGTGTTTTTGGAAATGCAATGACCTCACGAATTGAATCTACATCCGCCAAAAGCATAACAAGACGATCAAGACCTAGCCCCAAACCTCCGTGTGGAGGAAAGCCTAGTGTTTGTGCCTCAAGCAAGAATCCAAACTTTTTTTCCATCTGTTCTCTGGTGAGTCCAAGAAGGTCAAATACTTTTGATTGTTTTTCAGAGTCATGAATCCTGATCGATCCACCACCAAGTTCGACACCGTTCAGAATAACATCGTACGCACGTGCTTTCATCTGAGCGGGTTCTAACTTTTCCCAACCATCTTGAGGCGAGGTGAACGGATGGTGCATAGCGTTCCACTGTCCAGTTTCTTTGTCGTATTCAAACATTGGAAATTGGACAACCCACGAAAGATTAAAAACATCTTGAGGAATGATATTAAGAGATTTAGCCAGTGCTAAGCGAAGTCTTCCGAGAAGTTCCCATGAGTCTTTATGCTGACCAGCAATTAAGAAAATAACGCTATCAGATTCAATGTTGTGGAAAATTTTTCCTGACAATTCCTGGAAGTTTTCTGGCAAAAATTTTGATACAGGGGATTCGATTTTTCCATCTTTAAACCTGATCCACAAAAGACCTTTTGCTCCCATTTTTTGTGCTTTTTCTGTCCAGGTGTTTAATTCAGAACGGCTAAAAGGACAGTTGCTCACATGGATGCCACCAATCTTGCCGTTTTTTTGCAAAACAGTTTGCAAGAAAGAAAGTTCCGTATTTTTAAATAGTTCTGTGCAATCTTTTATTTTTAGGCCGAAACGCAAATCCGGTTTGTCCGAACCATACGATCCGAATGCTTCATCATAGGTCATGCGAGGAAATGGAAGCTCAATTTCAATTTGGAACAGCTTTTTGAAGATGTGGTGCAAAATTCTTTCAACAGTTGAAATAACATCATCTTCTTTGACAAATGACATTTCAAGGTCGAGCTGGGTAAATTCTGGTTGCCTGTCTGCTCGTAAGTCTTCGTCTCTGAAACATCGAGCAATCTGGAAATATTTTTCCATGCCTGCTGCCATTAAAAGCTGCTTGTAAAGTTGGGGAGATTGTGGCATTGCGTAAAAACATCCATGATGAATGCGCGAGGGAACAAGAAACTCACGTGCACCTTCAGGAGTATTTTTAGTCAATATCGGTGTTTCAATTTCGTAAAAGCCTTCAGAATCAAGATACTCACGAATTGCAAAAACTATTTTGTGTCGCAGAGCGATTCTTTTTTGAACTTCCGGTCTGCGTAAATCTAGATAACGATATTTGAGTCGCAGTTCTTCATCAACATTTTCGGCTTCATCAAAGGAGAACGGCGGAGTTTTGGATTTACTATGAACCGTTAATTTATCAACTTGAAGTTCCCATTTTCCGGTCGGCATATCATCATTGATGGTCTCAGCTGTTCGCTCAACGACTTTCCCAGTAACTGAAATAACAAACTCAGCCCTCAAATCATGAGCCGCTTGATGAGCTTCCTTGTTAAAATCTGGATTAAAAACGACCTGCATCAAACCGCTTCGGTCTCGCAGATCAATGAAAATAAGGCCGCCATGATCTCGACGTCGATGAACCCAACCAGAAAGGAAAATTGATTTGCCAAGCAGCTTGCTGTTGACCAATCCGCATGACGTTGTTCGTTCAAATAGTTCCATGGCGATCATCCTATTTACAGCTAAAAAATTATTTTAACTCAGCTACTATTTTTGGTTTTTATCTTTGGGTAAATCGGATACAATTTTTTTAAAGCTAATTGCCCATATTTTTTTTATGGATTTAATCTGTTTTTTACAGAACTCTTTTTCTTCTATATTTGTGCTTTTTCTTATGCAATGCTTGTATATATTTTTTATAATTTGTTCTATATTTTTTTTTCCACCTTTTTCCCATAATTTTTTTGCTCGACCATAGAAGATTGGTTTTTCTTCTTGATTAATTTTTTCAACCCCATATTTACTCATTTGTATAATCGAATTAATTCCGAAAAACTTGTACCAACTTAAAGCGCTTCGCACACCAGATTCGGCTTTAACTAGAGCCATTTTTTCAAAAAGATTCAGTTCATCGATCCATGATTTTTCACTTTCTGTAGAGCTCATTGTTTCCTTTTTTTCAAACTTAGATTCTTTTGTGGGTCCTTCTTTACAGATTGTTCCTGATGTATATGATGTAAGTGAAAGAATGCAAAATAATACTTTTTCATAATTTACCTTTCTGTAGCAAACAAAGTTTTGACAAATACAGTAAAAGTGTACTAGAGAAGGGACATTTGTCAATTGGCGGTGGTGTCATTGATATTGTACGGGAACTTTTTTTGCCAACATTTCGAGTTTTTTCATGATAGATCCATTGTAATTCAAGAAAAGACTCTTTAGGCTGTTCTTTTTACATTTTGGAATGACCTCAGAAGCTGAAAGGATAAAATCCTCGTCTAAATCGCCACACAGTATGTTAGAAAGCATCATTGCTATTGTTATGCATTCATTTTTCTTTTCAGGACTCGCCTTTAGGCATGAAAGAAGAAATGATGCAATAAAGCTTCTATGCAGTGAGGGTTTTTTCCGTGCAATTTGTTGTGCATAGTCTATCTCTTGAATTTTTTCTCGGTACATTTTGTTGTCAGCGGCATTCACAAATTTTTTAATTTCTGAAATGGGAAATTCTTTTTCTAAGAAATATTGAATTTTTTCTGGAGAGCCACCTTGTTCTATCATTGTTTTCGCATTTTGGTATAAGCTTGCACGAAAATGCGAAACCATTTTTTCTTCGTTTTTTGAAAGAGGTTCCTTTTTAATTTTTGTTTCTATTTTTTCACCCGCAATAACCTGTTCAATAGAGTCTATAAGGTTTTTGCATATGGTAGCTTGTTTAATAGAGTCTACAAGCTTTTTTTGGGTATGCTGTTTTAGACATTTTTTATATAACCTATGGATATAAGGCAGGTGTTCATATGATTTATTTAGTGTGTTTTTCCACGACAAAAGAAAGATGCCAAATTCAGAAATAAGAATGAGTTCTTCTAAGTGACTGCGCAGTTTTTCAAAATCTATTCCTGATTCAATTGCTTGAATAAGAGTCTGAGTAAGTTGCTTGTGCAGTTTTAGTGGATCGCGGTATCCCAGAGAGTCTAGGGGAGATTCTGGGTGTATGTATAATGTAAAAAGTGAAAAGGTTAAAAATACGGCTATTTTTTTCATAAGATGCGGAGAGAATTGTATTCGTGGTGTAGGGATATATTTTTTATCAAAGTAACTATTATAAATAGTCTCATAATAATAAATATACACAAAGGAATTAAAAATGGAACACGAAAAATTCATGGAATTGGCTATAGATAAGGCCAGGCAAGGTATTGAAAGTGGGCAAAGTCCTTTCGGGTGTTGTATTGTCAAATATGGTGAAGTAATCAGTTGTGAGCACAATGTTGTTTGGAAAACAACGGACAGTACAGCTCATGCAGAGATAAACACAATCCGTGTTGCGTGCAAAAAACTTGGAACTATAGATTTGTCTGGCTGCCAGCTCTATTCAACTTGTGAACCATGTCCGATGTGTTTTGCTGCATCCCATTGGGCTCGAATAGATAAAGTTTTTTATGGGGCGAGCATTATTGATGCTCAAAAAGCGGGTTTTAATGAGTTAACCATATCTTGCGACACTATGAAAAAACTTGGTGGAAGTGCTATGCATTTAGAAGAAGGTCTTTTAAGAGAAAAGTGCATTCACCTTTTTGACTTGTGGAAAAAATCTTGTGGAAAAAGCTATTGACTCTTATTTTGGTCGATAAAGGGTTTCGTAACACGAAACCCTTTATATCATTTTCTTAAAACTTGTATTCAAATCCGAAATTAAATGTATAGGAGATATTGGTGCCCAATCCGGGAGCCATATCTTCTCCGTATCCTGTTACATCAAAGCGATCTAGAATTTTCCATTGCTCTGCATTCATCGGTTTTCCACGCACATCTTCGTAGTGTGAGCCTGGAACAAAGACAGAGGTTATTCCAAATAGTGTCAGGTTTTTCATTAACTCTTTTTTGAAAAACAAGTTAAATTCAACACCCAAAAATGATCGAGAAGATTGTGACAAATCAGATTTTGTTAGCAAATCAAAGGCCTTATCAGGATTTGGTTGCCAAAATAGCAAGATGTTAGGATTGATCGAAAAGCGTTTTTTCCAATCTTTTGGTTCGTATGTGAGTCCTGCACCAATCAATGCAAGGTTTGTAAATCCTGAAACTACAGCACTAAATCTATTTGGCTGCCTTCTTGTTTCTGGGATATCAAGTGGGCGTGAAACTTTTCCTGCACTCCCCAAGAAAAATGCGCTTTTTACCCGTTTTCCAGCATACAGTTCTTGTAAACCAATAAAGCCTCGATAATCGCAATCTTTTAACACAAAGTTAGGATCATGATCTCCTGAAGCATAAGCAACTGTGCCTGCAATTTGAAAATCTCTGTCGGAAAAGAATGTTGCGATATCAGCTACGAACATCCATCCCTTGTACCTGTTTTCATAAGGATTTCGGAATCTATCTTTTGCATTGAACAGTTGATTTTGGTTTGCACCAGTAATCAACTCAGGAAGAGTTGTCAGATCACTCAGACTTGATGTTGTTTCGGCGGCAGCTGGATTATTTGGATCTTTGTCATAGCTGATAACTGTCCCAATACTTTTACCGTTGTTTACTTCGTCGCGAGGTGCGCCATTGATCAATTTTCGAGATGCTGATCCTACTCCACTGATTCTTCCTGCGTTTGGTGCAGTAATTTTGACGCCGGTTGAAATGTGCGGAACTTTGTATGCATCCCAATTTGTTATATTTGCAGCATTATCCGAAAGCGGATCAACATTTACGTACACATGACTGTTGACCAATTCAACTCCGCCATTTCTGTTTTGGGGTTGAATATGATTACGATCCCATCCTTTGACCCGTTGTCTACCAAAGTTAAGTGCTGTATCAAAACCAAATTCAAATCGATCGCTTGTGTATTCGGAGGCGAAACCAATTGTGCCGAGTTTGCTTTCTGCATCTGCACGGAATTCAACTGTTTGCTCTGGGTCGTTGTTGAATAAAAAGTATGGTTCGCAGTTGAGTTTTCCATGTTTTTTATCATCAACAGCATTAATGTTTAGGCGTCCTGCAATCACATAGTTGATGATGCCAAATCCGCGTTCTTGTCTAGTGAGTTTGTCGTACTCCTGTCCCCTAATTTTTTTTCCAGTTTTTGACAAACTGTTAGATCGATTATCAAGAATTGCTCCATAAAGGTCGTAAGATAAGCGATTATCAACAATATCACCGGAAAGTTTAATACCGAATGCGTACTGGTCAACCGCTGTATCAGAATAAAAACCTAAGTAGTTAGGTGAGACAGCGTATGCATCACCAAGTGCGATTCCTCGTCCAAGTGAGAACGGGAACGCTCCAAGAGTTAGTGTTTGTTTTTTTTCTAAAGATTTTAAACCGAGTGATTCATTAAGTGAAAATTCCAACCAAGCTTCCCTCATCCACAGAACATGTCGAGGAAAGTGATGTTTGTGATCTCGGCCAACTGAATCAAGTGTTTTGGTAGGTGTTGTAGTTGTTGGAATGACTTCTGCGCTTCCCCAGGTTGCTTTGCTCCTCAAAGAAAATCGAGAGCGAACAAGGTTGAGATAAGCCATGTCGCCATTCACATCAAGAGTACTTTTGATATAAAAAACACGATCTTCTGGGTGACAGTTGTTCAAAAGTTTTATATTTTTTCCGTAGTATGTATCACCTGTTTTAAGCTTTCCAGAAAGCCTCCACTGAAAAGGTTGATCGTCTTTTTTGGGAGAGTCTTTTGCGCAAGTACACAAGCTTGCTCCACTTGCATGCAACAATGAGCTGAAAAGAATAGCTAAAGGCACGGCCAAAAAGCTGCTCCTTTTTGTTGGGTACATGGTGTCCTTTCATGTAAAAATAGAAAAAAGTGGTAAAACTGACGAAGCAAAAAACATGCGACGCACAACTTCGGCTTACTACATACTTTTTTTGAAAAACTTGAATTAATGGCGTAGAACACGTCATTTACAAGATGCCATTAGAGTACTTTGTTTCTTTTTTTTGTCAATTTTGTTGCATGGCAAAAATATTTTGTTTTTTATCAAGGAATCTTATGAGCAAATTATTGCTAGGTGGGCACATGTCGATTGCTGGTGGTTTTGATAAAGCTGTTGAGCGGGGCGAGTCGATTAATTGTACTGTTATACAGATTTTCACTAGAAGTAATAGACAGTGGAAGGCAAAAAAATTAACTGAAAAAGATGTTGAATCGTTTCGAGGTGCTCTCAAAGGTTCATCTGTGCGTTCGGTTATTGCGCATATGCCATACCTGATCAATATCGGTTCGCCCGATACAAAAGTAAGGCATGCTTCTATTTCCGTTTTAAAAGAAGAATTAAAGCGTTGTTACAATCTTGGTATCAAATATCTTGTTTTGCATCCCGGTTCACATCTTGGTCAAGGTGAAGAAAAATGTATGGATCTAATTGCAAAGGGAATCAACAGCGCGCTCAAGGCAACGAAAGTGAATACAATAATATTACTGGAAAACATGGCGGGCCAGGGAACGAATGTTGGACACACATTTGAACAGTTGGGTTATATTATAAAAAAAATAGAAAACCATAAGCAGATTGGTGTTTGTTTCGACACGTGTCATGCCTTCGCAGCTGGCTATGATTTCAGAACACTCAAGACATATGAAGCACTGTGGAAAAAAGTTAGCAAGACAGTGGGCTTAAGAAAAATAAAAGCAATTCATGTAAACGATTCGAAACGCGAGCTAGGATCTCGAGTTGATAGACATGAAAATATTGGAAAGGGAAAATTAGGGCTGGAAGCATTTCGCTTACTTTTCAATGACAAACGTTTTTTTAATATTCCAAAAGTTCTTGAAACGCCAAAGCCGACGCTTGAGTTGTACGCTAAAAATATGGCGGTAATAAGACAATTGTTATCGCCAAAGACAAAAAAGCTTTTGGGTATCGCATCTTGATTTTTGTAGGGCAATTGCATAAATCTATCCGAAAAATCATAAACTTTAAAAACGTTTCGAAGTTTTCTCCTCTCCGTTCGTGGTGAGTGACGCCCGGTTTAGGGCGTTGTATCGAACTATTCAGAATAGGTTTTTCCTTTGAGCTATAAGGATTTACAGAATTAAAATGGTTCGATACATTCTTCTTTAAAGTGGACTCGATATAAAATCTTTCTTTTTAAGTTTTTTAAAAAGGATTTTACATGTTTTGTATGGTTCGATACAACGCCCTAAACCGGGCGTCACTCACCACGAGCGGGATGGAGGAAGTTGTAATTTTTCTTATATCAGGGGGCTTTTTTGCGAATTTGGATATGTTTTTTTAAGTTTGTTCTTTTTCTAAGTAACTATTCACTTTTTTCTATGAATGGCGTTTTCAAAAAAAATCGCATTTTTATAAAAAAAGAAATAAAAGTAGGTGTCAAAAAAAGTGATATTTCAAAGGCGATTCAGTTGCGATTTAACGGTACAACAGAATGTGGTCTTAAAGGTCTTAATTTTTCGGTAGAGACTATCGAGAAGACGCGCAAGCTACTTAATTCGACTAATTATTTGGTGTGTAATTTTTTATCTAAGCCTCCTATTTCGGATGGCGAACTAAAGTCTTTAAATTTTCCCGACTATGTTATTCATGCAGCAAGGAGTATCGCAAAGGATGTGATGTGTGCTACAAGAATCATACTTGAATACCCAAAAAGCTTTTTTAAAAAACTAAGCGCTCACGGTCTGTATGGGCTCACTGTTCTTACTGCGCAAGATTTTGTTTTGAAGATAGACCTGTTTAGCTTCAAAATGCAGGCCTTATACTTGTTTTCCATAGGAACGAAAAGTCCTCCATGCAAGCCAAAAACATTCATAGATTGGGGAAAGATTATAAGATATCTTATGTTCCTACAAGATAAAGGTGGCCTGGATGCTGTTATGGAAAAAGAAAAATATCCTCAGTGGATTGTAAATGTAGCAAAAA
>CAYZEO010000013.1:0-25200 GCA_964477815.1 uncultured Pseudomonadota bacterium
CCAGTAACCTCGTAACCATTGCTGCTTGGTGCAATTATTTTTCATTGGAAACTACTTGGATTAGAAAATTATAACGATGTACAGCACCATGCAAGGTTGAAATAGATCAACAGATTAAATTTTACCTGAAAATAAAGGCTTTTCAAGCTTTGACTGAAAATAACTTTCTAAAAAAAAGATACAATCCAAAAATAATGCTTGTTGCTATATAGGAAAAAATTCCTAAAAAGAGGAATGGCAGACCCTTGAAAAGAGAAAAAACAACAAATAACGCTGCTCCACTCAAAAAAGTAATAAAAATCGTCCGCCTTAATTTAAGGCGCTTGAATGAGGGGAATTTGAAAGGACTAATCATCAAAAATGCAAGTACTGCAGGAACAATCAAAATTCCTATCGGATGCAGTAAAAAACGGAATGGACTAGCCAAAATCCATTGACTGTGAATAATAATCAAAGCAATAAAAAAAGCAGCAATAGTTGTTGGAAGTCCTACAAAAAAGCTTTTTGTTCCCTCTTGTGCTGACAAAACATTAAATTTTGCCAATCGTAACAGTCCCGCACACAAATACGCAGTAAGTACAAAAACACCCAAAATTCCAGACTCATTTAAATACCAACTGTACAACAACACAACTGGAGCAAAACAAAACGAGACCGCATCGCTAAGCGAATCAAGCTCCATTCCCAAATAACTTGAAGAATGGAGTGCACGCGCCAGGCGCCCATCAAGAAAGTCCATTAAAACAGCAAGTCCAATGCAATATGCTGCTGCTATAAATTCGTAATCAAATGTTTTAATAACCGCCATAAAACCAAAAAAGGCATTAGCAAACGTGAAAAAGTAGGGAATCACAAAAAGCTTTCGCTTTCCCGACTCCCTGAGCATTTTAAAAGAAGTTATTTTCATATCCACCTCCCAAGAACAGTCTGTCCCCCGTAAACACGCTGTCCGACTCCAACGCTCAACTCAACATTCTTTGGCAACAAAACGTCAACTCGAGATCCGAAACGGATCATACCGTATTTTTGACCAAAGGCCACTTGTTCACCTTCCCTAACCCAGCAACAGATGCGACGAGCTATTGCCCCTGCAATCTGCCGCACTAATATGGTTCTACCATCGGGAGAAATCAAATGTAAATCGTTTCGTTCATTTAACTCAGAACTCTTTGGCAAAAAGGCAACCTTAAAGGCTCCTGGTCTATATTGAACCTTCTTTACCTTCCCTGTGATAGGAGCCCAATTAACATGCACATCCAGTGGTGAAAGAAAAATCGAAACTTTCTGAACATACCCGTCAAAACCACCGTTAACGTCATATTGAATATCCAAAATCTTTCCATCTGCAGGACAGACTAACAAAAATGAATCGTTTAAAGCCTGTTCGCACACTCGATCTGGATTTCTAAAAAACCATAAGCTGAAAAGAAAAAGGCCGGTCGATATATAAAAAAGTGGCCTAAAAAAAAGGATTCCTATCAATCCCAATCCGGCCAAAACCACTGCTATTGACAGCCCCGCAGTCCATAATAAGTTCGATTTTAAAAAAGCTAGCATACCCATCATCTCCGTATAAAAAGATTATCAATTGAGACATGATACCCACTTTTGAATAAAAGCAAAAGGGGTGGAGGGAAAAAGCTGGCCCCGCCAACCGTCGCTCCGAAGGAGCATAGGTTGGTGCGCCCGACAGGATTCGAACCTGTGGCCTACAGATTAGGAATCTGTCGCTCTATCCTACTGAGCTACGGGCGCCTAGAGTCAAATTGAAGGGAATTTTCATTGCGCCTGGCAGGACTCGAACCTGCAACCAACGGATTCGAAGTCCGGTACTCTATCCAATTGAGCTACAGGCGCAAAGTAACACTACAATTTGTACCAGAAAAAGCCCCTCATGGCCAGCACAACCTTTTGACCAGACCAAATAAATCAGTCAAACTATCTTAATGAAGAAATAGTACCAAAAAACATTTACTACCTTATTTGAGAGAATAAAAAATGAAGGCACTTGAAGAAAAAAAACCTATTAGAGATTTTATTTTGCTGATCCTCCTTCTCGCTCTTATCAAGCCGGCTCTCCGCATGAGCGCAAAAAGAATGCAAAAGCAAAGGCAGTCAGATGATTCATTTCTGATCTATGAGCCTGCTCAGGAGGTTATTCAGGCATTCGAATCCGCTTATAAACAGCTTGATCAAGCAATGTGCTCCGCCCAGAAAAAGGGGGAAAAAGAGGCTGTTGCCCAACTTAATGACCTATCAGAGAATCTAACCTATGCGGAAAATTACTACACCAGCAACTCCCCTGGACTATTTCTACTTGGGCCATTTGCTACTGTTTACGCTCTTTTAAAGGAATCTGAAATAAAATGCCTTATAGCTTCTTCAGTGAGCGAAATAGAAAAAATTCAAAATCAACTATATCATGAGAAAAAAAGCAAGTCGCTTTAAAAGCCCCATCTTTTTTTGATCAAATCAAGCGTTCCATCTATACTCATTTCCCGCAAAGCCTCCTGTATTTGCAAAAACAACTTTGGATTTCGTCTCGAGACCCCAATGCTGTATTTGTTATACAAGCCATCAATAACATGCAGTTTGAGGTCCATTTTCTTCCGCTTTTCAAATAACAACTTTGCAACACAATGTGAAATAACAAAAAAGCTCCCAGTACTATTGCTAAGAGCAACTAAGGCCGCAGCTGGAGAATTTACCCAAGCAATCTTAATGCGATCAGAAACCTTTGCATTATTCAAATTGACACCATCCTGCTCAAGTTTTTGTAAAAATTTTTTGGAGGAACTGTAACCATCACACAAAATAACTGTTTTTCCTTGTAAATCATGTAGCGATCTATACAAAAAATCAGGATCAGATAATAGAACAATGCGATCCCCTTCAATGTATGGTTTGGTAAAATAAGTCGCATTTCTTCTTCTTTCTGACGGAGATATGCCACCAACAACAACCTGAATTTTCCCAATCAAAACAGATGGCCCTAAAGCTTTAAATGCCATGTCCCGTATATGCACTTTTTTTTCAATACGACGAGCAATTTCTTGTATTAAATCTACATCAAGACCAACGACTTTATCATGTTCTATAAAAGCAAACGGTGGAAAATTGGCGTTCAATCCAACAACAATCTCTGTACCATCATCTGTCAAAATTTCCATTTTGCGAAAAAATATAAATCCACCCAAGCCAAGAATAATACTAAGTGCTATAAAATACTTCTTCAAAGAAATCTCCTTGTAATTAATTAAAGCCTCACCTCTCTAATTATCAAATGTAACAACTTTTCGCAAAATCCAACCCGCGATTCAAATAGAATACAAGAAACTTTTTCGCGCCGACAAAAAGACTTTGTTTTTTCTTCCTCCTTGACTCTTTTCCCCGTAAACATTAGAATTCTATTAATTTGTGCCTTTTGTGTTCACTGGTTACACGTTATAAAAGAACCGAGAATGAATAAAAGAAATTTCTTTATACTAGGTATTATTCTGTTTAATTTGGCATTGTTTTCCGTTGTTCTTATTAGCATAAAACGAGACGAATGTGAGCCATCTAACACTATTCGTGTTGGAATATACGCCGACACACCTCCCTTTGCATATTTTCGCTCTTGCCAAGCAATTGGGGTGGATCTTGAAATAGTAAAAGAAATTTCTAAAAGGCTTGCAAAAAACTGCTCCTTGAAAATAGTTCCCCTTCATTCAATTTTTCAGTTTCTTTTTGCTAACCAAATAGATATTGCTATGGGAGCACTTGAAAAAACAAAAAAAAGGTGTTCTCGTGCATTGTTTTCAGACGCATACTTTACACAAGATCAGTTTATTTTTCTGGTTCCAAAATCTGAGAATCCAATAACAAAAGTTGAACAGCTAAAAGGGAAAAAAGTAATTGTATGCGAATATCACTCCTTAATAGAAAAGCTCAAAAAAATCTTGAGAAAAAAAGGCATACACCATAGAGAGGAAGTATGCTCACCCGACAAAGTACACTTTTTTAGAGTGCTCACTCCAGAACTTGGTTTCGTTGCGCTTAAAAATAGGTTTGGAGATGTCCTTTTTATAGCCGAATCCGCCGCGAACTTCCTCTTTGATTTCTATGGAAAAGAAAACTTTAGAGTTTCAAAGCCTTTGAACATAGAAACTTCCTATCGAATAGCTGTTTCACAAAAAAATAAAGAACTATTAAAAAAAATTAATCTAATACTCCACGAAATGACCACAGACGGAACAATCAAAAAAATTATCGAAAACCACCAGATGAGGGAAAAAAATGATTAACTTTCCCGTTCTAGTTGAGTACAAGAACCTACTTATTAAAGGAACTATAGTATCTTTTAAAATAGCTATCATGAGTTGTTTGATCAGTATGACATTCGGAGCACTTCTTGGAGCAATTCAACTTATTGGATCAAAAACATTAAATTTTTTTGTCCTCTCATATATGACAATTGTGGATGGAACACCGAAGTTAATTCATCTTCTTATCGCCATGTTTTTGCTTCCTAAACTTCACATATCAGCATCTCCATTTTGGATTGTGGTAATAGCCCTCGGCTTGGGAAGTGTAAGCAGTATTGCAAAAAAAGTTAAACTTAATTTGAGTGCCAATATAGAACAACTCGAAGCTGCACAGACATTAGGAATATCATCAAAAAAAATCATCTATCGAGTATTATTGCCTGATGCTATAAAGAAGCTTTTTCCATTGTCTTTAGACGAGTTCAGTACTTTATTTAAAAATTCTAGTCTGGGCTCCGTAATAGGAGTATCTGAACTCATGAAATCAAATAATATAATGCAGAACAGAAGTTATGATGCTCCAACAGCTCTTTTTGCAACTTTCACCATATATTGGTCAGTTACAACAATCCTGTCAATTTTTACAACATGGTACAAAAAACGAAATAAAACATAGCATGTTGAGAATACACAGCATAAACAAATTTTTGCAAAAGAGAAAAATTTTAAACAACATCTCTATGACAGTAAGGCCCGGGGAAATTGCGCTTTTTATAGGCAAAACTGGCGCAGGCAAATCAATGTTTCTTCGCACCCTCAATAACCTTGAGATAAAAGACTCTGGAGCTGTATTTTTAAACGGCCAAGAACTTATAAACAAGCCTGGAAAACCAGTTAAAATAGGAATGGTGTTTGAAAAGTTCAATCTTTTTAAAAACTTAACGGTCAAAGAAAATATTGTACTTGCTTTAGAAAATTTTAGTTCTAACTATAAGCTTCTAGAGAAAGATGTTAGCTCTCTACTTGAAAAGTATCTTTTACTTGACTACCAAAATGTCAAAGCATCAAATCTTTCCTCCGGCCAAAAACAACTACTTGCTATCGCCAGAACAGTCAGCCTCAAGCCTCCTGTAATCACCTTTGACAAACCAACATCGGCCTTAGACCCTCTCCTCAGTCTACATGTCGCCAATATTATCCAAAATCTCGCGCTGGAGGGATACATCATTTTGGTAGCTTCCAATGACCCTGCTCTTGTCAAACAACTCGATAGCACAATTTATCTCATGCACAATGGTGAAATAATTGAAAAGGCCGCCTCAAAAAACAAGCGCTTTTACCCATTGATAAGCAACTTTATTCAAGGAAAATTTTAAGAGCTACACTCTCTTGAAATATGCCAAAAATTCTTTATTTCCCGAAGCCCCTAAAATTGGAGATTCTATTAATCCGACAAGTTCAAATCCTCGGTCCTTTACCCCTTGAGTTACTTGCTCAATCACCTGCTCATGAATTTTTACGTCCTTAATAATCCCACCCCTGCCCACATCTTTGCGTTGTGCTTCAAACTGGGGTTTAATAAGCGTTATCAAATGTCCATCATCTTTTAAAAGTGAACAAACAGCATCCATCACCTTCAGGATTGAAATAAATGAAAGATCAAGCGTAATCAAATCAATGGGCTCTCCAACATCTCGCAACTCTCGTAGATTAGTCCTTTCCATTACTTGAACCCTTTCATCGGCTCGAATTTTTTCGTGAACTTGCCCATATCCTACGTCGACACCATATATTTTTTTGGCACCACGTTGAAGCAAGCAATCAGAAAATCCTCCCGTTGAAAGACCTGCATCAAGAACAACAAGCCCAGTGACATCAATCTGAAAGTGATCAAGTGCTTTTTCCAATTTGAATCCTGCACGACCGACATATTTTGGCTCTTGAACATTCAGCTCAATAACAACATCATCAGATACTTGTGCACCCGACTTGGAAACTATACGACCGTCAACAGTCACCTTCCCCTGCATAATCCAACTTTGAATTTGACGACGACTATACTGTGGAAACTTTTCAAGAACAAAAACATCTAATCGCTTTTTATTTGCCATCTCTCACCAGATCAAGCAGTTCATTTACAACTTGGGTCAGGGGGTAAGCAAAATCTTCGGACAATCGTTTCTCATCGGCAAACATTTCTTGCAATGGAAGCACGGCAAGAACATCATCCGCAGTTTTGATGCTCAAAAACTCCAACTCTAAGCCCCTGCGCAAAATGTCTCTGAACTGAAGTATTGTTTTAACTTTTTCACCATTTACTTCATTTATGATAGCACCTGGCGTTAAGCATCTCAATTGCTGTGCTCGAGAACCTGGCAAAATATGAGTTATCACTAAAACAGAATCTAGCCTATTTTCCATTTTCTGAAACGAAACCAAATAAGGAACTACTTCTTCTAATAACAATAGATGGTTAAGCGCCAACTCCATCACAACCATACCACCTACAACTTCGTACTCAACTTTTTCGTAATAGGGGTATTTTACTCGTATTGGGAACGGTTTTGTCTCTTCTAAAACAAAACTGATCTCTTTTTTTTCCCCAGAACGATACAACACAATGTGTATCTTTTTGCCCAGAGCAAGTCGCGAAATCAGATCATAAAGCGAGATTTTTTCTGGGCTCCATGGAACCGTCACTTCCCCATGGGAATCAAGTCTATGACCATTCAGCTCATACAGCATGTCACCTTGACATACACCTGCCTTCTCTAAAAGTGAGTCCTTGAAAACCTTATGCACGTAAAGACCGGCCGGAATAGGATTGCCTAGAAATCTAGCGTGATCATTTGTCGCATTATGAAAATGCCCACCAAGTATAGGTTTACGAACTAATGGCTTCTCAAGAAGATCTTCAAAAATAAGTTTGAGTTCGTTAATTGGAATTGCATAACCAACATTAAAAGCTCGCGCTTCGATCGCAACAGTTACACCTATGACAGCACCCTGAGCCGAAATAAGTGGACCTCCAGAACTTCCAGGATTTATTGGAGCTGTTATTTGGATATAAGAAATGGAATCTGCTGCCTCTCGCCCGCTGACCACACCCGTTGTACTTTTCATACGATATTGCCCAAGAGGATAACCTAAAACCAAAACCTTGTCTGTTCTTTGAACAATGTCCGAATCTCCCAACATTAAAAACGGTATTTTTCCTAAACGTTTTCGAACACTCTCAAGATCACGTGGAGCAATACGCAACAAAGCAAGATCTCGATCAGGACAAAAACCAACGATCTCAACAAGAACCGTGTCTCTACCGAGAGCAGGAATATTGATCCAAACTGTTTTTGCCTCGTTAACAACGTGTGCATTGGTGATAAGATAACCTTCATCATTAATAAAAAAACCGGTCCCACGACTTTCGTACTGTGATTCAATTTTGTACGGCTCAAGCCAGTTAAATCGACCGATCTGTGCAAAAACCTGAACAACAGTGTTAAGGGCAGCATGCTCAACTTGAAGCCAGTTCTGCTCACCCTGTACCAATAAAATTGGCTGTTCCATTTTTTGTCCCCTTTTTTATTCCCCACCCTTGTGTGCCTTCACTCTACCAAAAAAAGAAAACTGGATATAAGAGTTGCTAAACAGTCTCTACAGGGACCGTCATCGTTTCTTTTTTTAGCTTTTGAGCATAGTCCGCTAGAAGTTCTTTCGCCGTCTTTGAAAGTGAATATCGATACGTTCTAGCAAGCATAGATTCCTCTTGCAAGACCTTTTCGTACGACAATACAATCAATATATTGTCTGACGCCTGCGTATAACGATCAGTTGCTCGAATAGTTAAAGACTTTCCGTTTCCTTTTTTATACGCCTCTCGCAGTTCCTCCAGAGTAGCAACTGGTATTCCATTCACTTCATTAAGCGTAGCACCCGCAATGAGAGATCTTGAACGATATAACTGAGATGTTTGAAACACATGTGTTACAACCAAAGCAGGATCAGTTTGATTTTTCATTTCGGCATAATGCATAAGACCCGGTGCTTGTTTGACCAAATATCGGATGTGATTTGCAGACAACTGCATTACCACCATTCCTGCAAAGACCTCATAATCAACATCTTCAAGCCATGGATATATCTGCCGAACTGCAGGCAACTGAGCCTCAATGAATTTCACATTTATCTCTTTTCGTTCACCATTGCGGTAAACAACAAAGTGAATATTTTCTCCAATTGACAATCGACTGATGTAATCAACAAAAGAAATTTTATCTTCTGACCACACCGCATTCATCTCACCATAAACATCAATCTTGTGACCATTTATCTCGTAAATCATGTCTCCCGTCTGAATGCCTGCTTTATAAAGCGTGGTGCCCTTAATTACCTCCGCAACATAACAACCGCCCGGCAACGGATTACCAAGATACTCAGTCAGAGCCTCAGTTGCATTATTAAAAAGAATTCCAAGGAAAGGCTTTCTTAATAATTTAGTTTTTCTCAAATCCGGTAAAGCAATACGAAAATCATTTATCGGAATCATGTATGCAATATTATCAACAGTTGCCCCAATCATCTTGCTTGAATTTATTCCTATCACTTCTCCATTTAAATTAAGCAAAGGCCCTCCCGAGTTGCCCGGATTAATTGCCGCGCTGATCTGAATTAGACCACCTTCCCTACCACTGATCACTCCAGTTGTACTTTTGAGGGACTGTTGGCTCAGCGGATACCCTAGCGCCATCACTTCGTCTGCCCGGCGAACCAAATCAGAATTGCCCAACCGCAAGTATGAAATTTTTCCAAGCTCCTGCCTTATTATTTCACGCCCCTCATCAGACAACTCTAGTAAAGCAATATCTCGCTCAGGGGACTCACCCACAACATATGCATCAATAATACGTTTTCCAAGGGATGGAATTTGGACCCAAATTGTTTTTGCATTTCTGACAACGTGTGCATTAGTTGCAACATCACCTTCTTTGTTGATGAAAAAACCAGAACCGGTTGCGGTAAATTGATGTGGTGTTTTGTAAGGCTGCAACATATCAGTCTGTGCTCCCTGCACAAAAATTTGTACAACAGAGTCTTTCACCGCTTTTTGTACAGGCCGCCAAATCTGACTTTTACCCACTATCTTTTCTACAACAGAAGGTAATGCTATATTTTTTTCTAAAACGCCGCTCTCATCACGTTGAACAATTGAAAGCAGCTCTTGCAACTGCCGATGGTATTCAAAAAGTTTGTACGAAACACCGAGCAAAATAACACACGCTGAGCCCAAGCAAAACATTAATGCAGTCTTTCTCACATTCATAAACTTTTCCTTGATCAAAATTGTATCTTAATTAAGGTAAAAACAGATTCATTCTAACATAGACATCAACAAAGAAAAAGCTCGGTAAGCCATAATAAGATTGATCCATTTCAACTATTCACAAAAAAACCTCATTTGCAAAAAAATTAATAACTCCATACCCTGAAAGAATTACACTGTGCAGATCTTTTAGGGAGTTTTTTCTGATGGAATCGAAACAAACAAAAGTTACTTTGGACAAACTTGTTTCATTATGTAAACGACGGGGCTTTGTTTATCAATCGGCCGACATTTATGGCGGACTAAACGGAGTTTATGATTTTGGACATCTTGGCACACTTTTTAAAAAGAATATTCGCACAGAATGGATCAGTTCAATTAATAAATTTGGCATGATTGTCATGCTTGAAGGAGCTGTCATCGGACCCCAATCGGTCTGGGAGGCATCTGGGCATATTCAAAATTTCAATGACCCAATGGTTGATTGTTTGAGCTGTAAAAAGCGATTTCGCGCCGATGATATCAACTTAGAAAAAGGTTGCCCTCATTGTGGGAACAAAGGATGGACCGATATTCGACAATTTAACATGATGTTTGGCACACAGCTGGGAGCATCTTCAGATAGCACTGCCCAAGCATATCTGCGCCCCGAAACAGCACAATCGATCTTTATCAATTTTAAAAATATTTTTTCAACCAGCCGAGTCAGTATCCCATTCGGTATTGCACAAATAGGTAAAGCATTTAGAAATGAAATTACCCCAAAACAGTTTCTATTTAGAATGAGAGAGTTCGAACAAATGGAAGTGGAGTGGTTTTGCAAAGAAGAAAACGCCACAGAAACTATAAATACCTGGAAAAAAGCCAGACTCGCGTTTTATCACCGACTGGGAATTGATAAAAACAAACTTCGACTCAGAGAACACGGGAAAGATGAGCTCGCTCATTATTCTACAGCTTGTGTCGACGTTGAATATGAATTTCCATTTGGATGGAAGGAACTTGAAGGTATAGCGCACCGTGGAAATTTCGATTTAACACAACATTCTCAACACTCAGGAAAAGA
Organism: uncultured Pseudomonadota bacterium; assembly: GCA_964477815.1. Classification (GTDB taxonomy): domain Bacteria; phylum Babelota; class Babeliae; order Babelales; family Vermiphilaceae; genus DAOVGZ01. Next base: position 10,634 of record CAYZEO010000013.1, read on the forward strand.
TTTAAGTGTTTATGATGACATGACAAAACAGTCATACATTCCTCATGTAGTTGAATGCTCAGTTGGAGTTGATCGTCTGTTTTTAACGCTTCTTTTTGATGCTTATACGGAAGATACCATTGGAGGGGAAGCGCGAACTGTTCTTAAATTGGCTCCCGCAGTTGCCCCAATAAAAGCAGCATTTCTTCCCCTGACCAAAAAACAAAACGAGCAAACAAAGGTTCTGTTTGAGCGAATTAAAAAAGCAACAGGACTAGATTTGCAGCTTGATGTTTCAGGATCTATTGGAAAACGTTATCGTCGACAAGATGAAATTGGAACACCACTATGCTTTACTTATGATTTTGACAGCGATGATGACAATTGTGTAACAGTTAGAGATCGGGATACAACGGAGCAGAAAAGAATCGCCACCGACAGTGTTGAAGCACACCTTATGGAGCAATTGAGAAAGTAAAAGTAAGTATGCTAAGAAAACTTTACGACTGGATGGGGAAAAAGGTCCATTCGCCATACGCAACACCATTTCTTGGTATACTTTTTTTTATTGAAGCAATTTTTTTTCTTCCTGTAGATCCGATTTTAATTCTTTTCTGTCTCGAGCGACCGAAACTGTCGTTCAAGTATGCAACCATTGCAACAATCTGCTCTGTTCTGGGTGGAATATCGGGGTATTTAATTGGGTTTACCCTTTGGAATTCTATTGGTCCACAAATTCTACAATCAAAAATTATATCATCCATTATTTCGCCAGAAACATTTAATTATCTTTCTGTTCAATATTCCAAGTACGCACACTGGGCAATACTAATAGCCGGCTTTTCGCCCATTCCATACAAAGCCGCAACACTCAGCGCCGGATTTTTTAATATCGCATTTACACCGTTTGTTTTATTTTCCGTAATTGCACGAGGCGCACGTTTTTTTCTTGTAGCAATAATAATTCGGGTGTGGGGAACTCAGATCAAACAATTTATTGACCAGTATTTCAACCTCCTAGTAACCTTGACCATGACTGTCATCATTGCCATAATTTGGCTTCTTAAAAGGTAAAAAGGAAATCGTATATGATTTTTAAATGGCTCACAGGGACTTCTCCAAGTCGTATTATTATTGCCTCCACCATGATAACGGTTTTTATTGGGACAACCCTTCTTCTTTTGCCAATCTCCCACACCATTCCACTTTCATTTATCAACGCTCTTTTTGTTGCTATCTCTGCCATAACAGCATCTGGATTAACACCTGTTAATTTAGAAAGCTTAACACCATTTGGAATTGTTACAGTTACCGTCCTCATGCAGATTGGATCTTTAGGGATTATTATACTGACACTCTTTATAGCTCATGTCTTTTTTACTCCCAGACGTCCAGCAAAAAAAATAGCAGCCGAGCTACTTGGTATTAAACGAAAACGTGATACACGAAGAATGCTTATTTTTGTCATTGCACTAACTCTCGCTGTTGAACTTCTTGGAGCAATCTTCCTATTTACCTCAATCAGGTTTGAACTTCCATTGCTAGAGGCAATTTTTTCGTCAATATTCCACTCCATATCAGCATTTACAAATACCGGATTCGCTTTAAGCAAAGAAAGTATGATTTATTACAGTAGAAGTCCGATTGTTCTCATTACTCTTTCTACTCTTATGGTGCTTGGAGGTATAGGTTTTACAACTCTCAAGGAAGCAATTTTATATATTTCAAGCTTTACTCAAAAAATTCGCTATAAATTTTCATTGAGTAGTAGGATAATTTGGAGAACAACCTTTGTTTTAATCGCTTGTTCGTTCTTGCTCTGCCTAACTCTAGAGCACAACCATGCATTTGCCGGAATGAATGGAGTCAACAGCGCACTCAATGCCCTTTTTTATGTAGTTAGCAGCATGGGAACAGGACTTCACACAGTAGCAGTAAGCGCTACCAGAGTACCGACCTTGCTTTTAATTATGGTTATCGCCTACATTGGGGGCTCTCCTGGATCTGCTGGTAGTGGCATTAAAACAACAACCGTGGCAATTATATTTTCGGCACTTCGGTCTGTAATTAAAGGGAAAAAACATGTGATTTTGCGAGGACAAAGAATTGATATAGGACAGGTGACAAAATCAATTGCGATGATCTCATTGAGTATACCATTTATTATTATTATAGCTTTCCTGCTACTCACAACAGATGCAACCTTCACACTTCTGGACTGCTTGTTCGAGACGGTGTCAGGATTTGCCAATATGGGTATATCAACAGGGATTACACCACGTCTGAATATCATTGGCAAACTTCTGATCTGCATAACCATGCTCGTGGGCAGAGTTGGAATGTTCACTCTTATTTTTTCTATTAAGCCATTAAAGGAAACAAAGGAAAAAGCGCTTCAAAAAAGAAATAAGTTAAGTTAATATAACTGCAAGGATGGGAATTAACATTATGGGAACAAAGACTTTATCGCGTTTTTCACCAGGAAGAACTATCCTTCTTGGTCTTTTTGTTACCATTACGATAGGGACAATACTTTTAGCTTTACCTATGTCACGTAATGTTGACATACCGTTACTAGATCTTTTTTTCACATCAACGTCTGTAACCTGTGTTACAGGCCTTTTCACTGTACCTCTTAGTGATTTTACCATGTTTGGCCAAGGCGTACTTATGCTGCTTGTCCAAATTGGAGGTATAAGCTTAATTACTATGATGCTTTTTGCTATAGCGGTTTTTGCCCGAATGGGGCTAACGGCACAAATTATGGCCGGAAAACTACTTGAGATGGACAGCTGGAAAGACATTAAAAAAATTCTTTATTTCATCATTAGCATAACAGCTATAGCTGAAACAATTGGAGCTATACTGCTTTTTCAGGTGTTTAAACACGATTATGCAACTGGAAAAGCGATTTTTTATTCAATATTTCACTCTATAGCTTCGTTTTGTAATGCTCCTGGCATTTCTGTTTTTCCTGGTGGGGTAGCGGCATATGGACACAGCAATTATCTAATTTTAATTACAACAACCGTTTTAGTATTTAGTGGAGGTCTTGGGTTTATCACATGGCGCGAGATCATGCATTATGGAATTGCAAAATTCAAAAAAAAGAGATTTCGACTTTCTCTGCACAGCAAAATTGTTCTCTCAAGTACATTTTCACTTTTAGGTATTTACTCAATCATCATTTTTATTCTTGAGCGCGGACACGCTTTTGCAAAAATGAGCACACCTTTAGCAGCGGTCAACACAGTATTGACTGCAGTTGCATCCCGCAGCTCCGGTGTTTTGGGTGTTGATTTGATGGACTTCCAAGTTGCCACCATCTTTATAATTATCATCATTGCATTTATAGGATCGTCCCCGGGGTCTGCCGGTAGTGGTATTAAAAACTCTACACTCGTTGTTCTTTTGGCAACTGCCCGTGCAGCAATAATAGGAAAACCCTCTGTAGAAATATTTGGACGAAGAATAGCAACCGATCAAATATTTAAAGCTGTTGCTGTTGTTGCAGCTGCAACTTTTTGGATAACGCTCACCACATTTTGCCTGATCGTAACAGAAAAAGATTGGCATTTTCTTGATGCACTCTTTGAATCTGTTTCTGCATTCGCAAACCTTGGGCTCACAACAGGCATGACGCCGACCCTTTCGACAGTTGGAAAACTCTTTATTATCTTAAACATGATGATGGGACGTGTTGGTGCTTTGACACTTATTTATGCTCTTAAAAAAGTAAAAACTGAACGTACAGACATATCATATCCTGAAGAACGAATAATGTTAGGTTAAAGAAAGACGTTACAATGAAATTTTGTGTTATTGGGCTTGGAAGATTAGGTTTTCAGGTAGCAGTTGGGCTCGCTGAAAATGGCATGGAAGTTATGGCAATAGACAGTGATGAAACCATTATCGCCGCGATTCGAGATCATGTTACTCAAGCCGTTTGCATGCGAGTAACAGACGAAGAATCTCTTAGTAGTATCGGCATCGAAGAAGTACAAACTGCCATTGTTGCAACAGGAGAAAATTTTGCACAATCGGTTTTAATCACGGCGTTACTAAAAAAGGTTGGAGTTTCACGTATCATAGCTCGAGCAATCAATAGCATTCACAAAGATATCTTGAAATTAATTGGAGCTGACCGAGTCATTCTTCCAGAGCAAGAAGTTGGCATACGACTTGCAGATACACTCAGCTTGCCATTCACAGACCTGGTTCGATTAGCACAAAATTTTTCAATCAGCCAGATGATCACACCAAAAAAATTTGTTGGCAAAACACCACAAGAACTTGATCTTTTTGCAAAATACAAAGTCAATTTCATTGGGGTTAAAGAAAGCGATACAAAAATAACACGCAATCTCGACTCAACTATTCAAGAGAATGACAAGCTAATTTTTTCCGGCGAAAATAAGTTCCTTGAAAAGTTAGCAAAACTGTAATTTTTTTAGTTGAGAAATAAAAAAGACTCACCGCAGTTTAATTCGTTGAGCTTTTTTTGGGTTGACTTTTTTCTGAATCAAATGCTTTTTTGATAGCATACAGACAACCACCAAGATAAGAACATGCAAGAGCAATCCCAACAGCCGCAATCCCAATCAAATTAAAGCTACCATCATCTTTAATGAATAACTTGATTGGACTGCAACTCTCGGGTAAACAAGTAGAAATAAGCCCCCCGCAAGAAGCAACCACAAGGCCGGCGCCAAGCAATAATTTTGGTTCTAGAATGGAAATAAGAAGAGCTGTGGGCGGCCCATAGACCAATGGGTGCTCAACAGTTTTTTGTAAAATTTTTCCACACTTACTAAGCCGAAAAGACTGAACATTCTTTTTGCTGGAAACAAAACTCTTCAGTTTTTTTTGGCTTTTCTTTTTTTTAAGCTCATTTTTTAACCCAGCACCAAGAAACCCAAAAATCAGCATAGGGAAAAAAATAGCCACATATTTTTGTAATTTCATGATGCAAGCCCCCTAAAAAACATCACAGAAAATTATAAAAACGACCTGCAAAAAAAAAGGGAGAACAATTATGCTTGTTCTCCATACAATCACTCAATTTCATAAAAAACTAAACAGACTCTATCCTAACAATAGTCTGAGGCTGACGATGCCCCTTTTTAACACGAACTTTTTTTCGCCTTTTGAACTTAAAAACAATCAGCTTTGGACCTCGCATCTGCTTGACAATGGACGCTTTTACCGAAGTTTCTAAGTGTGGCTTGCCAACTTCCAAACCCTCTGACGACTTACGCAGAAGAACTTCCTTGAACTCAATCGTTTGGCCCGGCTCACCCTCAAGCTTCTCTACGGCTATTGTTTCTCCTTCGATTGCTTGATATTGCTTTCCGCCAGTTTGAAAAATTGCATATTTATCCGTGGCTTCAGTCTTTTGTACCATCGCAACTGTCCTATTAATATAATTTTGATGATCTAAAAAATCCCTATCTATAGCCTTTATAGTAACACAAGAGCCTCACGCGGTCCAGCGCCAATTTATCCATCTTTCAGATCCCAAAGTAAATCAAAGGCTTTTTTGGGGGAAAGGTTGTCGTAATCGATCTTTTTCAGCTTTTCTAACTGTTCCTCATAATCTCGAATCTGCATTCTCAATTGAAAAACTTCATCTTGCAAAGCCCGCTCTTTGCGCAAATCCACAGCAGCTATCAATTCATCTCCACCTTTCTTTTGAGAATCAAGCTGATCACTTGTTAGTTTATTTAAGATCGCGTCGGCTCTTCTGACTAACAAATCTGGTAATTTCGCAAGCTTTGCAACCTCAAGGCCATAGGAACCGTCTGCAACGCCCTCAACCATGGTGTACAAAAAAACAATCCCAGCTGCGGTCCTTTTGCTAGCTGTATAGTAGCTAACTACTCCGGGAAACTGATCTTGCAAAGTGGTCAACTCATGATAATGTGTTGCAAAAAGACAACGAGCTTGAACACAACTATATAAAAATTCAACAACCGCTTGAGCAATTGCAAGCCCATCAAACGTGCTGGTTCCACGACCTACTTCATCAAGAATAACAAGACTATTTTTTGTTGCTTGCGCACAAATAAGCGCCGTTTCTTCCATTTCCACTAAAAAAGTACTTTTACCTTCTGCCAAATTATCGCCCGAACCAATACGAGTAAAAACTCTGTCCAACAAAGAAAGCTGTGCAGATTTGGCGGGAACAAACGAACCGATGTGAGCCATGATACAAATCAAGGCAACTTGACGCAAATAAGTTGACTTACCACCCATATTAGGACCAGTCACAATCCACAAGGAACTACAATCTGTCAAAGATGTATTATTGGAAATAAATGTTGACTCCAAAGATCTTTCAACAACTGGATGACGTCCTTGCTCAATAAGGATATCTCGTGATTCGGTAAATGTTGGGCAAACATATCCACCATCATACGCAACACAAGCAAGGCTATGCAAAGCATCAAGATGAGCTAGAGCGCGTGCTGATTTACGTAATGAAGAAATCTGCGTCGCAACTAATCTTTTAACTCGTTCAAATACCTCTTTTTCTGCGGATGCAATGTCATTATTTGCTTGTACAATTTCCCCCTGCAATGTACGCAGCTCAATCGTTGTAAAACGTTCTCGACCAACAAGCGTTTGCTGTCTGATATACCGTTCTGGAACAAGATGAGCATTCGGCTTTGTTACCTCAATGTAGTATCCATGCACTTTGTTGTAACGTATTTTAAGAGAACTAATGCCGGTTACTTTCCTTTCATCTGCCTCGAGCTCCAAAATCTTTTCATTACTGCTTCCCACAAGATCTCGCAAACGATCTAAGCGATCGTCAAAACCAGGCTTTATTTTCCAATCATTTGATGAATCTTCATTAAGAGAATCGGTCAGTAGTTGATACAACTGACCAAAGTTGCCTAAACGGGAACAGATAACACGCAGTAAAAGTATGTCTATTTTATTTTCAAGCAACGCAATCAATGATGGGAGAACAGAAAGTGCACGCTTTAGGCCAAGATAATCGAGCAAGGAACCTCTGCCAAGAGCTATTCTTCCAACAATTCTTTCTACGTCTCCGACTTGTGACAAATGTTGGCGAAGTTGCTGATTAAGGGCTATGTCGCTGATAAATAAATGTACAACATCCTGGCGCTGTTCAATTGCCGTTTGTTTAACAAGTGGACGCGCAATCCACTTTCTAATCATTCGAGAACCCATTGAAGTGGTCGCACAATCGAGCACAGAAAAAAGAGTGTTCTTGCGTCCACCATCCTGACAATTTTTTACTAACTCTAAGTTTTTCTGGGTTGACGTATCCAACATCAAAAAATCATCTGGTTTATAAAAATGTAGCGCATGAAATTGTTCAAGCGCCGATTCTTGGTTTTTTCGCACATAGTGATAAAAGTTATGCAAAGCAAATCGGAGTGCATCGTTACCATCTAGCTGTTTCAACTCATTGCGATGAAATTGACTCTCAAGCCAACTATCAACGTTTTTATTTTGTTGAGCATCTTTTATATCTGTATGTTCAATCGTTGTAAAATAACCAAACCTCCTAAATTGTCCGGCAAATAATTTTCCCAGTTTAGTACGCGGAAGCAAAATTTCATCAGGGAAAAATCTAGAAAGCTCGGCCTCTAAAGTTTTATCCGACTTGATTGGCAATACAGTTGCAAAAAGCTGCGCTGTTAGAAGTTCGCCAAATAAAAGCCCCCACTGTTTTTCAGTTGGGAAAAAAGAAAAAAGATAAGATGCCGTTTTTTCATCTAGCAGTTGAGAATCAGTCAGCGTTCCGGGAGTCAAAACCTGTGTCACTCCACGACGAACAACTTTGCCAGGAACAGCCTCTTCAAGTTGATCGCAAATCGCAACTTTAAAACCACCGCGAACCAGTTTTGTCAAATAGTGGTCAATCGCATGAACAGGAACACCGCACAGAGGAATCGGTTTTCCATTCATAGTTCCTCTTTTAGTCAAAGCTATGCCAAGAAATGCCGCTGCTTTTTTTGCATCTTCAAAAAAAAGCTCATAAAAATCACCAACTTGAAAAAACAACAAAGTATCGGAATGCTGCGCTTTAATATCGTGAAACTGTTGCATCAAAGGAGTTAAACGTTTTTTTTTCGATCCACTCATAGTTGTATAACTCATAGTATAAAAGGAGACAAAAATAATGAGCTCTTAGTGTAACAAAAACAACGTTTGAATCCACCTATAACCACTTGACAACCATACCGACCACAACTACCATGTCTATAATGTTGCTACAAACTGAGTTGCAAAAAAGGAAAAGCGGTGATTGTAAAGTGTAAAAGATTTAACAATAGACAAAAGGTCTTGAAATGAATAAGAAAGTCGTCGCTTTTTGCTTAACAGTAGCAGCTGCAGCCTCAACGCAATTGTATGGGTTCAGACTGATTTCCGAAGTGCTTAAAGATCCTAAAATTGATACTATTTTTGATGCTCAAAAATCTAATCCCACACAAAGAAAATTTGTTGAAGAATATCTTTTGTCATTGGAAAAGCATTACAACACCCTCAATGAAAAATACGGAGATGAAACAACTCGAAAATACGAAAAAGAGCTCGATTCTCTTCTTAAAAATTTCTTTCTTTCTGTAGATGACAAAGATGCTAACGACAAAGCAATCGAAGAAATTGCAAAAAAGGTAAAAGAATTTGCAGATTTCATCGTTAAAAAAGAAGGAGCGAAAACTGTTGAATTATTCCAGTACATTCAAATAGTTTTTTCAAATAGACTTTCTGTATCAAGCCTTGAATGCTCCTTTGATCATCCAGAGAAAAATTACGATTCTCCCGAAGCAATTCAAAAACATTCTATTGCTGGCCAACGCTTGGGAGAAAAGATAGTCCAAAAAACACTTATTGAGATGTTCAAAGAAGTGCTGCCTGCATTCATAACTTCACCACAACAAAAGAAGTAAAACTTGATATTTAGACACAAAAAGAGGGGCTCCAACGAATTAGGAGCCCCTCTTTTTTTTCAATTTTTTTTTCGTTATTACAACAAAAAATCTTTTAACTTTGCAAGCGCATGCGCACGTGGACTTATTCTATTCTTTTTCTCTATTCCCATGCGGGCAAATGTTTGAGTCTGACCACAGGGCACAAAAATGTGGTCCCACCCAAATCCGCTGGTTCCTTGTGGTTGAACAATAGTTCCAGAAACAGAGCCCTCAAAAAACTTACTATTGCCACGCCCATCAAAATAACCGATAATTGTACTCGCACGCGCACCAGTTTTGCCAAGTTCGCATGCCATGTCCGCCAAACCCTTATTGGTTATCGTTTTTAAAAACCATTTAATAAAAGGACCAGGCAAATCTACATCACCTGTTTTTGAAGCAAAACAGTCAAGATACAGGGCTGTATCATCAACCAATATCGGCCCCTCAAGCTTTGTAGCTGCAGAGACAAGTTTATGCGAAACAACAGTATGCGGATTTACATCTTGAATTTCAGGCAAATCTAAACTTGCTCCTATGACAAAAGGAAGGAAAGCTTGCACCTCAGCAAGCTTTCCTTTATTTCCCGAAACAAATTTTATTGATTGTTTTCTATCCATTAATTAACCGCCATTCAATGCCACTCTCAAGGCCTGTAAAACGCTTAATTTGAAGGTCTAGATCAACCGCAAAAAATAACAACAATTCAAATGGCTTTTTTAAGTCCACCTTTGAACTTCTATCTTTTCTCAAAGGCAATAAAGCAGTCATCTGGCGCACAAACTGATCCGTAGTAGCAACTAAATGAGGAACTTGTAAAATCTCATCATCTGTCAAAATTGCGCCACGATTTTTAAACTGTTCAAACTGGTATTCCATAAAGCCTGCAAGCTTTTCAACCTGTTGAACAAGCTGACGGCACAAACCGACAAGCATTACACTATAATATTCGCATTCTTGGTCGGACATTGCCGTTATGGCTTTTATTTTTTCTGCATAACCTCTTATCTCTTGTTGAAGATGAACTATTCTCGTTTTTTCTTTCACAAACCAAATAACATCATCATCGTGGAAATAACGACCTAATAATCTTTCACCAATCGAAAGTACTGATGCAAAAACAATATGATCCGCAAATTTGAAAGCCGCATTTTTCCACCATTGCCAAGAAAGAAAACGAGGAGAAAACTTGTGTAACATTGCATACAAACGATTTACTTCTTTTTTACTCGCACTTACCACTGAAGAAGGCCTTTTTGATCCAGTTTTAACAACAACTAGACCTGGTGCAAAAAAGGTTTGATATATCCAGTAAGAACCAACGGCAAAACCTCCTACCTGCGTCCCAAGGCGCAAAAACCAATGCCATTTCATCGTTCGTGCAATATTAACTCTGTGTTTTTGAATATTTTCTTGGCTAATCAACGGAATATCGTTTGTTTCCGCCCCATCTTGACAATGAATAGAACCAAACATAAAAAGAATTCCTAGCAGAATCGCCAAATTATATCGTGACATCTTTCAAGTCCCCCTTAAGCTCAAGCGATCCGCCAAAATAAAGGTCGCCAGCCCATCATTTATTAACTGTACTCGCATGCATGCTCCAAAATACCCTCCCCTCCTAAACTTTAGGATACTTTTTTTGTAACTGAGCAACAAATGCTTTATCCAACCGTCGCGACACTCCTCACAACTTGTCCCACTTGTTGTATCGCCCTTTTGCTTTTTCAAGCGGTTATTTTTTTACAACAAAACCTACTTTTTCCACATTCAGTTCACCTGGTTCTTTTTTCTTCATTACTTTTCTCTGCTTCCTAAACTGATCGGCCGGCGGCCGAACCTCTTTTTGTTTGATCTTCCTCTGCATCGCAATTTTTCTACGACCTTCCCACTCCTTTTGTGAGACAGAAATTGCGTTATCAAAATACTCTTTTATATTTTCCCAGGCAGCGGAGAAAGCGTTTCCAGTTTTATTATTATAAAACGCTATCACGGTGTAACGCACACCTGTCCCAAAAGCTTCAACTCCCTTACCAAACGAACAAATAGCATCGACAGGACCATCGATATACTTGTTAACAAACTCTGAAATTGATCCTTCAACAATGCCATCAACAAACTTGTAAGTTGTGTAAAAAAGTCCGACGCGAATCGCAAGTCCTACAAAAGGTCGTGTTACTGTTGCGCTAAAAAAACAAAATGCAACAATAGTTAATATTACTACTCTACTTTTCATAAGTTCACACCCTATTGAAGATCCTTTTTTACTTTTTTCTGATTTTTATCTTCTACTTTCTTGGTTTTCAAATCACTCGTGACTTGTTCAAACTTCTTGTCTTGCTTCTGGAGGTTTTTAAGAAATTTTTTATTACAATGTTCAACTTTTCCTGATTTAATTTTTTTGCCAATTTTTTTCACAAACTTCTTGCAAGAGTCTGTTACCTCAGCAAAGAGAAGACCTCCCTTACTTTCTTTCAGTCCTTTTCCACATTTATGCCCGAATTTTCTGGCCTTTATGGCAAATTTTTTATAAATTTCCCTAACTTTTTCGACCTCTTTTTTATACCCGTATTCTTCCGCAACACCTCCAACCACATTAACAGCACCACACACAGCAACTGCCTTTACAATAAAAAAAACTCCTCCTGCCGAAACTGTATTTGCTATTAACGCACATCCACAAATCATAGACAAAAAAACATTTCTTTTCTGCATTTTCAATCCATCCTTTAAAAAAAATTTAACACCTAATCTATTTTCCAAAAATTATGTCATCAATTAGTGTTCAAAAAACAATTTATTCATTGAGTAATACACCTATAATATAACTTTTTTCAGATATTGTCCCGTATAACTTTTTGCACACATAGCGACAACACCAGGCGCCCCCTGTGCAATAATCATTCCACCGCCATCTCCACCTTCAGGCCCCATATCGATTAGATAATCAACTGTTTTGAGCACATCAATATTATGCTCAATTACAATTATGGAGTTGCCTTTATCCACAAGCGCATTTAATACCTCGAGAAGTCTTTCTATATCGCAGTTATGCAAACCAGTTGTCGGTTCATCCAAAATGTATAAAGTATTACGGCCACGCTTGGCTAACTCATCAACAAGTTTAATTCGTTGCGCTTCACCACCAGACAAAGTTGTTGATGACTGTCCTAATTTTATGTAATCAAGACCAACATCACATAACAACTGTAAACGTTTCTGAATTTTTTTGTGCGCAGAAAAAAATGAAACTGCCTCATATGCAGTCATGTCCAAAATATCTGCAATATTTTTTTCTCGATAGGTTATCTGCAACGTTTCTTTATTATAACGAGTTCCATTGCATGCTTTGCAAAGCATCGTTACCTCTGGCAAAAAATGCATTGTTACTTTAATTGCCCCATCACCATTACATTCAAAACATCTGCCTTCTTTAACATTAAAGCTAAAGCGTCCTGGTTTGTAACCACGGGCATTACTTTCTGGAAGTTTTGAAAACAGAGCACGAATATCATTAAATATTCCTAAGTAAGTCGCAGGATTAGAGCGTGGCGTTCTTCCAATTGGACTTTGGTCAATTACTACCATCGCATCAAGCAGATCATCTCCAGTTAAATCACTGGTTTGAATTGAAACTGTTTTTTTAGACTTTACACGGTAAAACTCTCTCGTAATTGCAGGAACAAGCTCTTGCATAATAAGTGTGCTTTTTCCTGAACCAGAAACCCCAGAAATTCCACACATCAACCCAAGAGGAAAGCGAACAGTTATATCTTTTAAATTATTTTTTCTCGCGTGTGACAATGTTAAAAACCCAGTTGGTTTACGGATGGCATTTTTACGAACAATAGTTCTTTCACCACTTAAATATGCTCCAGTTAACGACTGTTTATTTTGTGCGACTTCTTTGGGAATCCCCGATGCAACCACACGTCCACCAAGAACACCCGCCGCAGGTCCCATATCAATGAGATAATCAGACTGATGCATGGTGTCGAGATCATGCTCAACCACAACAACGGTGTTGCCTTGGTCTCGCAAATTATGTAGCGTACTAATAAGTCGATCATTATCCCGTTGATGTAACCCAATACTAGGTTCATCCAAAATATAAAGTACACCACTCAAAGCAGAACCGATTTGTGTCGCCAACCTAATTCGCTGCCCTTCTCCCCCAGAAAGTGTACGAGCCGAACGATTCAAAGAAAGATAAGACAAACCAACATTGTGCAAAAACGTTAATCTTCCGACAATCTCCCTGATAAGCCCTTTGGCAATTTCCTGTTCTTGCTCAGAAAGAAAAATATTTTTAAAAAAATCGAGCAACTGCTCTATTGAAAAATCACACAGATCATAAATATTTTTTCCCCCAAAAGTGACAGCCAACGCATGCTGATTTAAACGCTTTCCCAGGCAAAGTCGACATGTTTTTTTCTGAGCATATTTGTCTGCAAAAAAATCAGGGTACTTTGTTTTCCAGTACTCATCTTCACCCTCTTCCCACGGCCACTCATGCACTGAGCCAAGCCCATGACATTCTTGACAGGCACCGATTGGAGAATTGAAAGAAAAAAAACGTGGTTCAAGTTCAGGAATAGATTTGACACACCTAACACAGATTCTACTACTTGCATATAGATGCTCTTTTTTTCCAGAAATAACTTTGCACGTCCCGCGCGCCAACTTAAATGAAATTTCGATCGCCTCTTGCAACCGAGAACGCTCTTCAGCTGACACATCAATTGCATCGATTAGAATGTCTATGGTGTGCTTGTGCGTTTTTTTTAGATTCAACTGCTTAATATCTTCTAAACTGTGAAACCTATGACGTTGGCCATCAATAATAAAGCGATAATATCCCTGCTTGAATAAATCCTGAAGTTCATTAACAAATTCACCCTTTTTCTCTCTAGCAACAGGCGCAGCAACGGTAATAATCCTATCTGCAAAGCTTTTTAAAAGCATTGAAGTTATGTTTTCCGGAGATTCTGCCTTAATGCGAACACCACAATCAGGACAGTGAACATGGCCAACCCGGGCAAACAATACTCGCAAATAGTCATAAATCTCTGTAATTGTTCCAACTGTGGATCGTGGATTTGAGCTGACTGTTTTTTGCTCAATAGCAATAGAAGGACATAAACCTTCTATTCGATCGAAATCAGGTTTTTTTGTAATCCCTAAAAACTGCCGTGCGTAGGAAGAAAGCGACTCCATATAGCGCCTTTTTCCCTCGGCAAAGAGAATATCTAGCGCTAGCGAGCTTTTTCCTGATCCAGACGGCCCTGTGATGATCGTAAGTTTTCCTTTTGGAATGGCAACATCAACATTTTTTAGATTATGCTCTCGCGCACCGACAACCCGAATCCACCCTGGATTTGAGGCGATTTTCCCCTTGGAAGCAATCTTTTTGGATTTTTTCATCTTACAAAAATAAAATAAACCGATTTTTTTAATAACTTCAATCATTATATTAGCATAGAAGAGACTGGCTGAAAACCGCTAATAAATACACTCTTTGTGCAAAATCCTTTGCCTTTTTCCAAAGAAAACTTATACTGGGGTTCTGATTGGATATGGTGAATGTAGCTCAGTTGGTAGAGCACCAGATTGTGGCTCTGGTGGTCGTGGGTTCGA
>CAYZEO010000014.1:0-24989 GCA_964477815.1 uncultured Pseudomonadota bacterium
CCCCCTGTTTATAGGCCTGTTGAATGGATTCTAGCAATTTGCGATACTAATAGAAATATAAAAATGAGGTTCTATTCGTTTATCTGGAGGTTTATCATGTTTCAAAATAAAATTATGGGACTTTCTTTGGCCCTCTGCATTGGGTTTTATGTCCCAGCGTATTCAATGAAGGTTAAGGAGAAAAAAAATGTACATCAGAAGAAAGAACATAGCGTTGACAAGCCTATGGTTAGTAAAACAGCAAAATTTTTGAGTCTTTGTGGTTTGGCCGGTTCTGTTGCTGCCTGGTCATGGACGAATGGTTGGGATCTTAAAAAGACAATCAAGCCTTTAGCGGGAGCGGGAGCATTATTGTCTCTTGTCGGGACAGTTATGCTTTTTAGTGTAGATCCAATTAGAAAAAGAATAGAAAAATTTGTGACTGAACACATAAGCAAGCCTCTCAAAATGGTTGTGAATTTGGTGAATGGCATAAAAGACAAGGTGACTGGAACCAAGCGAAAATTTGAAAAGTTTCGCAAGAAATTAGAAAATGCTAACCCTAAGAACTGGAAAATAACTAAGAAGGTCAAGAAGGTTGGAAAAAAAATTCTTGGTTGGTTTAACAAGGAAAAAAAGGACAAGGATATCTGTGAAAAAAGAGGACAGTTACTAAAAAGTATATGCAGGGTCGATAAAACCAATGATAAGAATAAGTTACTAGAAAGTGTTTGCCAAAAAAATGAAAGTACTGAAAACAAGACAGACAAAGACGTTATGATACAAAGTCTTATGAAAACAACACGAGTTGTCTATGATGAAGATGAAGATATCGTTTATTTTGAAAAGGATAATCAACTTGAGAATTCTAATGAATGGTGTGCGATAACTGTAGATGGGCAACATGGTTTAATTTTCTATTCAAAAGTAAAGGTTTAGAATAGGCGCATACAAAAAAATGGACCACAACTTACACGAATGAAAAAGAGGGGCCATATTGATTGCGGCTCCTCTTTCTTTATAACTTTCCGTCCAAAATTTTTCTTCTATAACCTGCCATCAGGTTGACCATGAACTGCAGATTATGAATTGTTGCTAGAGTGTAGCCTGTCATCTCTTTCGCTTTATAAAGATGATGAAGATAGGCGAGCGTGTAGTTTTTGCAGGTGTAGCACGAGCATATGGAGTCGATCGGTTCAAAACGTTCTTTGTTGCTGTTGTGCAAAATTTTGACGTTACCGTGTGCAGTAAAAAGTAAACCATGGCGGGCGCAACGGGTTGGGTGTGAACTGTCAAACGTATCAAGCCCGAATGTAATACAAGTTTCTAGCGACTCTAGGTCTCCGATGCCCAGCAGATGATTGGGTTTATTTTCAGGAAGTAGTGGTGTGGTGAACTTAAGCAGTTCAAACATTTCTTGGCGTGTTTTTCCAAGCGAACCGCCGATTGCAAATCCATCAAAATCCATTTTTGTCAGATGTGCACAGCTGAGGGTCCGTAGATTTTTATCCACCCCTCCGTGAATAACTCCGTACATAGCCTGACCATTTTTATTGCGCAGGTGAGTGTAGAGTGAGCGTTTTTCCCAACGGTGAGTTCGTTCAACTGAGCGTTTGAGGGTTTGTTTGTCTATGTGATAGGGTGGAAGCTCATCCAGTGGAATAATAATATCTGCTCCTAGTTGTTTTTGAGCTTCAACGGAACTTTCTGGGGTCAAAAGAACTTTATCACCGTTGCGATACGATCTAAATAGAACACCATCTTCCGTAATTTTGAGTACTGAACCGTCATGCTTTTTCTTGCCGCGGCTTTTTAGTTCGTCATTGACTGTACCGTATGCCAGGCTGAACACCTGAAATCCACCAGAATCCGTGATGATAGGTTTGTTTCGATTGATAAATTTATGCAGTCCACCAGCTTTTGATATTGTTTTTGCACCTGGTTGTAACATCAGATGATAGGTGTTGCAAAACATCAATTGCAGATCTAGGTCGTCTATCAGGCAACTATCGACTGCTTTTAGTGTTGCATTTGTACCGACGGCCACAAAGTTTGGTGTTTCGATTATGCCGTGCGGCGTATGAATTTTACCGACACGTGCGCGTGATTTTCTTGATTGATGTATTAGTTCAAATTTAAATCTATTCATGTTTTTTACTGTAGCACAAAAATCTGTTTTTTTCTTTTGTGAAGCTAGTTTTGCGTTGTGGAGGAGCAAAACTAGTGACAATGTGAAATTTTCGTTGATATACTGAATGTTAGATTAGATAGGGTGAACAGTATGAGACTTTTCTAAGGGGCGAAAATGAAAAAGTTGTCGATTGGTTTAATGGTATTGTCGATTGTTGCTATTGGTATGATATATCGATATGGAGTTGCTGCAAGTGGCTCAAGCGTATGTTCTACTGTTTCTGACAAATTTGAATGTAATGCGGACTGGGCATCCATTCAGGATTATTATAAAAAATGCTCAAATTCTTGTGTAACAAAAGAACAATGGTACCGGCAGTGTGATGATGATCGCTTTATTTGTGAAAGCGAGTGTGAGTTTTTGCTTGACGAAGGCAAAACTCGGGCAGATGTGAACAAGTGCAAAAAGCTATGTGCACAAAAAGCGGAGGCACGCAAGAAGTCGTACAGAAATAAGTCTCAGTGTCAAAGTGCGTGCAGAAAGGAATACGAGAAGAGAGTGAAGGCATTCAATGATCGGTGGAAAAAGCGTTAATTTCCACCCTTTATCTGTTTTGACAAAATCATAAACGGTGTTGTAATTAGTGTTGCAGACATTTTTACAATGTAGCTGAACAAAATAATCTGTGTGATATTGTTTACAATGCCGTATAGTCCAAGAAATGAAAACAGAATAGTGTCGATTAGTTGTGAAACAGCTAAAACAGAAAAATTTCGCCATGCGGTCGGAATTTTACCGTAGTTTTGTTTAAGTTTTTCGTACAGGTATCGGTCTAGTTGTAAAACTGAAAAATAGACGATAAGTGATGCCAAAGTAATTCGTGGGGCGAATCGGAGTAGCGCATAAAAATGTAGTTGTTGTGTGTCGACGATACTTGGGGTGTACCAAAGATGTATTTGCGAGATACCAGTGTAGAAAATAAGTCCTAAAAAACAGATCCAAATCGCTTTTTTTGCGATTTCTTTTCCAAAGTATTCCTGTAAAAGGTGAATGCACAAAATTGATCCAATTGTAAAAGAATCTGCAGCAGTAACGTGCAGACCGCACAGTGTAATCTGTTTGAGTATAAATAGATTAGAAAGAATGCAGAGCAAGCTTGCTAAAGCAACTAAAGCTTCTTTTCCAAGTTTAAGTGCAACAAGTGAAGCCGAGGCGATTACTGACGATTGCAAAAAAAACAGTAAGAGATTCATATCATTTGGTTTTTTTCATTAAAGGATATTCTTTAAAGCCAACAAGCTCACACTCTGTTTGTGGGATGATGCCAAACGTTTCATAAACTTTTTTTTGCATAGCGCGTGCCAAATTAATCAGATCCGCAGATGTTGCATTTCCTTTGTTTACAAGCATGTTGGCATGCTGATGAGAAACAACAGCGTCTCCCACGTTAAGTGCCCCCTTAATTCCAAGCTTGTCCAAATAGTATGCGACATAAATCATTTTTTTATCTGTCCCAGGAATGGTCATAGACACTTCATCAGGATGAAAATTTCTAAAAAAGCAGCCACAAGTTCGTGCAGTTGGGTAGCGGGCGTGTCGGTGTCGAATCATCTCTTTACTTCGCCCCTTGGCGTACGCAGCCTCAAGTTCGGTTATTTTGTGAAGTTTGAATGTTGCAGAAACAAGAAAGTGTTTTTTTTCGTGTAGTTTTGAGTGATCGTAATCAAGAGAAAGCCATTCTTTTGAGACATCGGAACATTTTCCATCCGTTTTTTTGATAACAGTTGCTCCGTGGACAAAATCAGAAAGAGAGAACTGGAAGTAGTGCATATTGTTATAAACCGCGCCACCAATTGTTCCTGGGATTCCGCTAAACTCTTCTAGGCCGCTGATGTTATTTTCAAGGCAATAATTGATTAATTTGGGAATCTGTACGCCCGCTCCTGCAGTTACAAAAACGGTTCCTTCATCAGTTTCTTTGGATGAAATATGTTCAAGTTTAGGTTGAATTACCAGTCCATCAAATCCTTCATCGCTGATCAGGACATTTGCTCCACCGCCCAAAACAAAAAGTTCGAGTTTCTCATCCCTCGCGAAGGCAAGAGCCTTTTTGAACTCCTCAATTGTTACTACAGGAGCAAAAAAGGTTGCTGCCCCCCCCGTGCGAAACCAATTTTTATCATTGAGTGGAATATTTTTTTGGAACATTACAGTCCTTTAAACGGTTACGGCATTTTTGCCTTTTCCTGATTTTTATTCCGAACAATATTTTTATCTGAATACAAATTTTTCAGATCCTTGTATTTAGCAGAGTAAACGACAAACGGTTTTTTTGTTTTTACTTTCATAACATGTTTTTTAAAAAAACTACTAATTTTTATTTTTTTGTTAAATTTACTTTTATTCAATAATTTAAATACCCTTTCTGTTAAAGTTAGGGATGTTTTGAGTGGCTTATTGCATTGTTCAGCTCGGTATGCATCGGTAACTGTTTCTGAAACAAATGAAATGAATGGCAGAAAAGGCATTCCTGAATCCGTGTAGAAAGCATATATCTGTCCATATGAGAGTCCAACTCCACAACTCTTTGGGCCTTCTAGAATATTTTTTTTATTCATCTGATGATATTTGTTAACTATTTCTATACTTCCAAGTGTAGCATCCCGTGCAACTGTTTCTTCTTTTTCTTTAGGTTTTTTTATGCGCAAAAGAAATAATCCATCTCCGCCAGTACCAACACAGTTAAGATTATATTTTTTTATTATTGGAGTAGCATTTTTGATAATGCTAGAAAGAGTTTGCGTTGCTTTCAAACCTGTATCATTTTTGCTTTGAAAATATCTTGTTGAGTTTCTAAGATCAAAAAATATTGGTGTCCCTACACATCTCATAGTGTCTCCCGATACTGTAAGTCCACATCCTGGATTGTTTTTTATGGTTTTAAAATACAGATCTTTTTGTGATAGTTTTTTTTGCTTCTGAACGCAAGAAATGCTTTTGCAACTGAGAAATGATATAATTTGTTTAAGTAAGTTTTTATTTTTCCCTTTTGTTTTTTTTATTTGTTTATCATGTGTTAGTAGATTTTGTTGTTTTTCTGGCTTTTGATTTTTTGGGATTTCTTCTCGGTAATAGATTGTTGAGTCATCATCTTCTTCATAGTCGCTGAGTTCTTCACCGTTTGTCGAGTCGATTATATCGCTGGAGTGGCAAGAGGAGTTGTTGTTGCTCTCTGTTATATCTAGCGAGGAGTTGTGTTTGCCGCTTTGTTCTTCATGTTTTTTTGTTTTTTTCAAATAATTAAGGTCAATATCGCTGTCAACTTTTGTGAATTTAACCAAAAAAACGTTGCTCGGCCTTCTTTGTTCTTTCACATCCATGCACCACAATAGTTGAGTTGGATATAAAAGAGTGGATAAAAAGAGAAATATATTTTTTTTCATGGAATAGCCTCCCCGACTGTAATAATGTTTCTTGAGTTTCATACTGTAACACAGGTTGTTGTAAAAAAAAACAGGTGTCGAGGCGTCGAGACAAAGGAGAAGAGGCAACACTTACATAGTGTTGCCTCTTTGTGTGTTAGATAATCTATTCAAGTAAAATCGGGGTGTTTTTATTGAGCTGTTTGTGGTGTTTCAGTTGGTTTTGCTTGTTTAGTGGTTTTTGTTTCTTTTTGTTGGTAAGTATCGCACGTTTCTTTGTGAGGACATCCATCGCAATTTTCTTTATTATAAGGACATTCTGCTTTTACAAACGCACAGGCCACAAATGCTAGCATCAAAAATGGAATCTTTTTCATATTATTTTCCTTTTATGTAAGGGTGTGCAACATACTTACGCGACAATTTTCATGATTTCAGGTAAAGATCATTGCAAAATGTTTTGTTTTGTCAAGATGTTTATTGGTGCTATGTTCCAAAGTAACGGTCGCCAAAGTCACCAAGTCCAGGAACAATAAACTTTTTATCGTTCAGGTGTGTGTCAATAGCGGTTGTGACAATAGCTATTTGTGGGAATTCTGTTTTGATAGCCTTAATTCCCTCCGGTGCGCAGACAATCGATACAAAAAATATATTTTTTTCTTGTGCACCATTGGACTTTAGTTTTCTTAAAACTTCAAGAGCTGTGCCGCCTGTTGCAAGCATTGGTTCCAAAATAATGACATATTCATCATTTTTTATTTGAGGGATTTTTTCGTAGTACCAGTGAGCTTGTGCCGTTTCCTCGTCACGTGCTAGTCCGACAAATCCAACACGCGCATGCTCAAATTGGTTCAAAAATGTTTTGAGTAAAGGAATGCCGGAACGTATGACCGGAACAAGAATGACTGGTCGATCAAATTTTGCACCCGGCATTGACGTTAGCGGTGTTTCAATTGTGACTTCTTGTATTTGCATATTATTCATAACTTCATGGGCTAGAATACTAGCAACTCGATCGGTTGCTTTCCTAAATTGTTCGAGAGATGATGTTTTGTCTCGCAAAATTGTTGTGATTATTTTTTTTGCATGATTTAGTTCATTTTTGACTTTGTATGCTCCGATCAATGTGAATGAGCTTAGCATTGCAGCAGTGCAAGTCCTGCCTAGTGTCATATGCTTCCTTTGAATAAAAGAATGAAAATTTTTATTTACTGATCGGAATAAGAGGGTCGCATATGGGCGAAAGGCTTGTCAATCTATTTTTCTTATTCTGCTCCAAAATAACGGTCTCCAAAGTCTCCGAGTCCAGGAACAATAAATTTTTTGTCGTTTAAATGGTCAACAAGGAGGGGATTTTTTTTGTTTTTGTAGTAGAATAAGCAAATGCTGTTCTTTTTATTTTGTTTATCTCAGGGTTGTTAGCAATGAAAATATCGGTTGCCTGGGTTTTTGATCATATTGATGCGAATTGGCGTACGCTTTCTATTTCTGAACTTGTTGATCAGTTCAATAGAACAACTGCTGAAATTGAAGGATTTTATGCTGTTGATCTGGACGTCAAAAATATAACTCTTGCGCAAGCAAAAGAGGTTGGCAAAGATGGTGTTACCCTTTTCAGTTCCGAGTGGAACAAAGAAATAGAGCTTGAAAATCACGGGCTAGTTCAGAAAGGCCGATTTTTTTTAGTTAAAAAAACAACAGATGGTTTTGCATGGTTAAATTTGCGCGATCTGCATTGTGATAAAGAAGGATTTGCTCCTGCTGTTGATGTTGATCAAGATATGCGTGCTGGCGGATGGAAAAAACAGTTCAAGTCGGATGATTATATTCTTGAGGTTGACAACAAATCGATAACTCATCGTCCGGACATGTGGAGTCATCGCGGATTTGCGCGCGAAATTGCAGCAATGTTAGATCTCCCGTTTGTACCTCTTGAGCAGTTTGTTGTTCAAAAGGATATAAAAAAATATAACAATCATGTTCCTTCTACAGACGATTGTCCGATTGAGATTAAGCTTAAAGATCAGGAAGTAGGTAAGCGCTTTGCAGGTTTTTATTTTGAGACAATAGAAAACGGGCCTTCTTCTTTGGCATTGGCGTATCGTCTTGCGGTTACAAATAATAGGCCGATTGATTTTATTGTTGATGCAACAAATTATGTGATGCTTGATATTGGTCAGCCTATGCATGCTTTTGATGCACAGGGCCTCAAAACTATTGAGGGACGTTTGGCAAAAAAGGGAGAAAAATTACTACTTCTTGATGATCAAGAGCTTAAATTAACTTTGGACGATTACGTTATTACCGATGGGAAGAAGCCGATCTCGCTTGCTGGTGTGATGGGTGGAAAAGAAAGTGGTGTTACGCCTGAAACCAAATCTCTCTTTCTAGAGTCTGCAAACTTTGATGCGACGGCAGTTCGATTGACTTCAGCACGATTCAAGGTGCGATCAGAGGCATCTGCCCGTTTTGAAAAATCTTTGGATCCGAATCAAAATATTTCGGCAATTACCCGTTTTTTAAAATTGTTAGATGATCAGGAAATTCAATATATTGCCGCAAAGACGATTTCTTCTTTGGGCAAAAATGCTCAAGAGCTTGTTATCACATTGAGTCATGATTTTATCTGTGCGCGGCTTGGCATTGACGTTGATTCTGAATTTATTATTAAAACGCTACAAAAACTTCAGTTTGTAGTTGAGCAAAAAGAAGAGGAACAGAATGTTGTTTATGTGGTAACGGTTCCGACATTCAGATGTTCCAAGGATGTGACCATGCCAGAAGATCTCATTGAAGAGATAGGTCGTTTTTTTGGGTACGACAAAATCCCGCATGTTTTGCCGAAAAAAAGGCTTGAACCCTCTGACTTAACATCCATCATGAGGGTTAGAGATATGAAGTGTTTGCTGGCGCGAGCGCTGAGGATGCGCGAAGTTTATAACTATGCGTTTTATGATGAATTCTTTTTGAAAGAAATTGGTTTTGAGCCTCAGTTGCCGGTTAATGTTGTTAATCCTGTTTCTCAGAATTGGTGTCGATTGGTCACTTCTTTGATTCCACATCTTTTAAAAAACATCAAGCAAAACAGTGCAGACTACGAGCAGCTGCGTTTTTTTGAGTGGGGAAGAATTTGGAAGAAAGAAAAAGGCAAGATAGTAGAGCAAAAGTCTTTGGCGGGTATCTTGTTTGCACGAAAGTCCGATATAGATTTTTATGACGCAAAGGCCTTGCTTGGGAATCTATTTGAATCGCTCGATATGGATGTACGTTGGAAAAAGTTCTCTAAAAATGAGCGTTTTGTATGGTTTTCTGAAAATCAATCGGCGGAACTTTTTTATGAAGATACTTTAGTTGGCGGTGTCGGTAAAGTTGATAGTTCATTTTTCACTCCGATTAGTGATGGACAAGCATTTGTTTTTGAGTTGAATGGCGATCTGCTGCTTGATAAAAAAGATTATGTGAAAAAATATGTGCCGGTAAGTAGATATCCCGGTGTCCACAGAGACATTAGTATGCTGGTGCCGCTTTCTGTGACGGTTGATGATGTTGTCGATTCCATAGCCTCTGTTGATGCCCGTGTGAGGGATGTAAAGCTTGTGGATTTTTTCCAGAAAGAGGAATGGGAGAATTCAAAATCTTTGACCATTGGATTTGTTATTCAAGACCAAGAAAAAACACTTACTGGGCAGGAGGCTGATCTTATTTTTGATCGAATAGTACAAAAGATGAAGAAGGCAGGAGCAACTATTCGATGAAAAAAAGGCCGTCAGAAGGATTGTATTTTTTGTTTGGTGCAGCCCTGTTTTTTTTAGATAGAATAACCAAGTTTCTGATTGTGAAATGGGGCGTTTTTAATTATAAAATTGCATCCTTTTTATCTTTTCGATTGCAGTTTAATCGCGGAATCTCTTGGGGCATGCTTCATTCTGACAGTTCAATAAAGTTTTTTTTAGTTTCCTTAATGACTGTCGTGGTTATCGCTGCGTTGGGGTTCTATGCTCAAGAAAAATATATGAGAGGTTTTTCAGTTATAGGAGAAACAATTGCTCTGGCTGGCGCGGTTTCTAATTTTTTTGACCGTATGCTTTATGGCGGTGTCGTTGACTTTATTTCTTTTTCCTGGTGCAATTGGGATTTTCCTGTTTTTAATATTGCAGACGCCTGTATTGTTTCGGGAATAGGTCTTGTTATTTTAAGTTTTTCCAAAGAAAGTTAGTACACTATGGAGCCCAAAAACATCTTTGTTCGCCTGGCTACGCTGGGGCCGGTTGGTTATCTTCCTGCGCCAGGAACAATGGCGACACTCGTGACTATCCCGCTAGTATTGTTACTTTATTATCTACGATTGTCCTTTGAGTTTCATGCTTTTTTTGTCATTTTTATTCTTTTTGTCGGATCGAAAATTATTGGCAAAGCTCTTGAGCATTTTAAGTTGCGAGATCCTTCAGAAATTGTTTTTGACGAATTGATTGGATGTTTTATTACATTTTGTTGTGTTCCTGTTTCATGGATTTCTTTGTTTATTGGTTTTTTTGCATTTAGATTTTTTGATATTTTCAAGCCGTTTGGTATAAAAAAGTGTGAACATCTGTATGGTTCTTTAGGAGTTGTTGCGGATGATGTGATTGCAGGAATTTTAGCAAACCTTGTTGTGAGAGTTTTTTTGTATTATCTGGTTTGATTTATTTTGGGGTTTTTCTATGAAGAAGATCTTGCTTTTATTGTTGTCAATTGCACCAATGAGCTCATCGATTGCTATGAACGAAAAAGTCAAAAAAATAGAGGTTGATAAGGTTTATCGTGAAGTTGGTGATATTATTGAAAGTTCTAAAGATAAGATTAAAGAGTTTTTGAGTCTTAAATTTTTGAAAGGTGAGTTGGAAAAAATAAAAAGAATCAAAGAGGAAAAAAACAAGATTATTAAAAAAGTTGATGGCTCGGATTTGAATGATATTTTGCTTAAATCGAAAGAGATTAATTATTTGAAAAAAAAGGTTGATAAAAGTATCTTAAAGTTTTTCAATAAGGTCGAAAATCTACTGGATGATTTGATTGAAAACAGAGAAAAAATTGTTAAGATTATGGAAGATAGTCTTGGTATGGAGGTTAAGTATTAGATCAATTTGTTGGTTCAATTGATTGTTTTATATCAAATTTACATTATGACATTAACAGAAATTATTCGTACTATTTCCCAAAAAACTTTTGATCTTGTGATGCCGCCTCTTTGCGCGTATTGCAGAAAATTTATGGAAAGCCGGACTGTTTTTTGTGATACATGTCAGAAAAAGATTGAGCCTATTGTGTCACAAACGATACGTTTGACGGATACAAAGTCAATGAAGGTTTTTGCGGTATCTGCGTACAAGGATCCTCTTCGTTCTTTAATTTTGTCAAAGTCGCGTTCTGATATTGTGTCAAGTAGGCAACTTGGTCAACTTGTGTGGGATATGACCTACGTAAAAAATAGTCACTTCGATTTTATTGTTCCAATACCGTTGCATTGGACTCGATTTGCGAGACGAGGTTTTAATCAGTCATACGAAATGGCTAAGGTTATCGGTAAAAAGAGTGGTAAGCCCGTTGTAAAATTAATAAGGCGAATAAGAATAACAAAATATCAAGCGAGTTTATCACAATCGATGCGTGCGGAAAATGTAAAAAAAGCGTTTATTTTGAAAGGAAAACAATTAAACCTTTATCAAGGAAAACATTTGTTGTTGGTTGATGATCTGTTAACAACGGGTTCGACTGTTATGGCTGTGGCGCGTGAGCTTTATAAACTAAAACCGGCTTCAATAACGGTTGTTGTTGCATGCCGCGTTTCTTCCTGAAAAAATGCGATAATCCCCATTAGGACATGATATTTGGCAAATAGGGTATTCTTTGCTAGTATGCCAAAAGAGTTTAAAATTTAAGTTTAATGGTTTAACTAAAAGAGGGTAGAAAAGGAACCTTTATGATGAGTTTAAAAAAGTCTCGCACAAAGCTTTATGCTGTCTTGGCAATTTCGCCAATATTGTTGCTCTCAGGTTGCAAGCCTGTTGATTGGGTTAAAGAAAAACTTGGAATGAGTCCCTCAAAAAAAGTAAAAAAGTACGGTAAATCGAAAAAAAGATCTTCCTCTAAAGGATGGGTTGTTAAAGTTGGTGATGAAGTTGTTGTTTCTGATCAAAAGTTTGAAGATGAGTTTAATTTGTTGCTTGAGGAAAAACCTCAACTTAAATCTATGCTTCCTCTGATGCCGAATTTAGAAAAAGATTTTGCGCGAGGTCTTGGAAATCAGGAAATTATTACTCGTTATATTCAAGAGCACAAGCTGGATCAAAAGTCTGACTATTTAGCAAAAAAGGAAAGAATGGAACGTGCAGTTATTCAGATGCTTAACACTGAATTTTTTGCACAGTCATTCAAAGACGAAAAGTTAAGTGATTCTGCAGTGAAGAAGTTCTACGAAGACAACAAGGATACCATGCAAGGAATATTAATTTCTAGAGGTGGTGTTAATACTGTTGCTGTTTCGTTTGAAAAGAAATCTGATGCGGATGCTTTTTGCAAAAGAGCAAAGTCATTGGGATCAAAGCTTGATATTGAAAAGCTGGCAAAAAATTCTGGCTTGAGCGATAAGGTACGTGATTTCAAGATGGTCAATGGTCAAAGTTATACCGTTGAGCCAGTTTTAAGAACGAAACTACTATCTCTGAAAAAATTCCCAACAGTCGATGTTGTTGCTGTTGGGGATGATGCTTTCTGGGTTGTTCATGCAATCAGTAAAGAAGAAGCGCAATATCGTCCATTTGATCAGGTGAAAGATGGTGTAAGATCTGTTGCTGAACAGACTGAAAAAGGAAAGCAGTTACAAAAAGAGTTGGAAAAACTTGCAAAGAATTACAGCCTTGAGATTAATGATTCTTACTTTGCAAAAAAAACAGCACAAGCAGAAGCTCAGCTTGAAGAACTTCAAAGAAAGGCTGAGCTTGCGCAAGCTGCACAAAATGCGCCACAATCTAAAACGGCATAGCTAAACAAAACTTAGCGAAAGAGAGAGGAATTTAGTAAACTGAGTTCCTCTCTCTTTTTTGTAACAACAAGGCTTTGGGGTAGTGAACATGAAAAAACTTTTTTATTTCTTTTTATTAACATCAGTTGTATTTGTGAATGCAGAAAAATTTGTTATCGACAAAATAGAAGCGATTATTTTTGGGCATGAAGATACATTGATTATTACAAAATCTGATGTTGAACGTTTAACGCTGGATGGTGCTTTTAGAACCGTTGATGATGTTATTTTGGAGCAGTTGATGTTCCAAGAGGCAAAAAAATACAAAATCACTCCGGATGAGAATGCAATTAATCGATACCTTGAAGGTGTGCAGCGTGAAAATAATCTTTCTCAGAATGATTTAAAAGCTATGTTTAGTGCGGCAGGGTATACGTATGAAGAAGGGCGTGCACAGCTTGGTATTATGTTTGCAGTCAATTCTATTATGGATTTTAAAATTAGATCTCGTCTCATTGTGATGGAGCGAGATGTGCAGGCATATTTCGATGATCATCCTGTTTATCAAGAAGCTGCATACTTGTTAAAGAGGGGCATTGTTTCTTTTGATGATTCTTTATCGAGAAAAGAGCAGAAGAAGAAAATTGAAAATCAGTTGCGTGCAGGAAGATCTGTCGTTGGTGCGGTTTGGAGTGAGCCTTTTTGGATTAACAAGGCTGATATTGCAGCTGAAAAACAGTTTTTGTTTAAAATGAAACCGAAGACAATGTCAAAGCCAATTGAAGTTGCTACTGGATTTGAATTATTTTTCGTTGTGGATTTGAGAAAGCGACAATTGGTTTCACTAGAAGAACGATATCAGGATATTGCGAATACGTTGCGCAAACCTCGTTACGAGGAGCTATTTGAAAAATTCAAAAAAGAGTTGTACGAAGCGAGTTCTATCGTCCGGATGTGAATAATGTTTAGGTTTGTATGTTCAATGGAGATCCATTGAGAAACTCAAGCAGTTGTGCAAAATGTTAACAGAGCCTAATAAATTGGGTGCTGTTTACATAAATCTAAAACCTTTTCTCCTACTTCTTTATTTTGCAAAACATCATCAATTAATTGTGCGATCAGCTCCATTTGATCTTTTTTCATCCCACGTGTTGTAATAGCAGGTGTTCCTAATCTTATGCCGCTTGTAATCCATGGTTTTGCAGGATCAAAAGGTATGCAGCTTCGACTGACGGTTATGCCGTTCTGTTCAAGAAGCCGCTCTGCTTTGAGGCCAGAAATGTTTTTTGAGCGCAGATCAACAATAAAAAGATGGTTGTCTGTTCCGCCGGAAACAATTTTGTATCCTCTTTGACTCAAGGCTTGAGCAAGTGATTGTGAGTTTGCAATGACTTGTTTTTGATAATCAACAAATTGTGGTTCAAGCGCGTGTTTGAATGCAACAGCTTTTGCCGCTATCACATTCATGAACGGTCCACCTTGTGTTCCGGGCATCACCGCTTTGTCGATAGTCTCGGCATATTTTTTTTTGCACATAATAATACCACCACGAGGACCGCGTAGGGTTTTGTGCGTTGTTGTTGTTACAAAATCAGCATGAGGGAATGGGTTTGGGTGAACTCCTGCGGCGATCAAGCCTGCAATGTGGGCAATATCTGCCATGAAGAATGCACCGACCGAATGTGCAATTTTGCTGAATTTTTCAAAGTTGATGATTCGTGAATAAGCGGATGCTCCAGCAATAATGATTTTAGGTTTATTTTTTTGGGCTAAGTTGTTGATTTGATCGTAGTCAAGGCGCTCAGTTTTTTGGTCTACAAGATAATTCGCTTGTTTGTATAATTTTCCAGAAAAGTTGACCGGATGACCGTGAGTAAGATGACCACCTTCACATAATCTCATTCCTAAAATGGTATCTCCTGGTTCAAGAACTGCAAAGTAAACTGCCATGTTTGCTTGCGAACCAGAATGGGGCTGAACATTTGCATGTTCAGCCCCAAATAGCTTTTTGCATCTTTCGATCGCCAACTGTTCTGCTTGGTCTACAAATTCGCAGCCAGCATAATACCGTTTTCCTGGGTATCCCTCAGCATATTTGTTGGTAAGTACTGAGCCAGTTGCTTGAAGGACATCTTGACTGGTGTAATTTTCTGAAGCTATCAAATTGATCGAATTTTGCTGTCGATTTTGTTCTTGTTCAATTATTGAGAACAGTTTTTGATCCATTGTGCTCACTATTTAAAAACCATGTTATTATTCTATAGTTTTACAGTTCCAAAATATTTTCCATTTACAGAGAATATTTTTTTGTTTTTTAAATGATTATGAGAATATTACTCTTCTGGCAATGTCTTTCTCTTTTTGCCCGTATATTTTCTTCTACAAGTTCGTCTTAAGGGTTTATTACGTTTTCTTGGTATTGGTTTCATGTTTGGTACTTTTTCCCATTCTTTCCAAATCACTTTTTGTTGTTTCAGTAATTTTTCTAATTCATTTTTTATTTTTTCTAAGTTGATAATTTTTTTTTGTAGAATTTTTACAGTAACCTCACTTTTACCGATGTCATCTGCTACCATATCTTTTTCAATTCCCCATAATTCTGGTTTGGGATTGATTGGAAGTATTGATTTTAGTTCTTCTAGTGCTTTGTCTTTGTTTTCATAAAATTGTGAGTATTGGTTTAATTTTTTATTTAGCGTTTGTTCATACTCTTTTATTTTTCTTTCAATTGAGCCCGCTTTGACCTTCGCGGTTGCGGAGTGTGTAAAAGACAATACACACGAGAAAATGACAATATTTTTAAGATTCATGTTTCTCTCCATAGAAAAGACACTCTATAAAAAAGATAGGGCCAAGTTTTTTATATTTTTTTTATCCTTTTTTTATAAACCACATATATTTACACTTTTGGTAATGTTATTCCGCGTTGCCCCATATATTTTCCTTTTCGGTCAGCGTAAGATGTTTCACATGCTTTACTAGACTCAAAAAATATTACTTGTGCAATTCCCTCGTTTGCATAAATCATTGCAGGAAGAGGTGTTGTATTTGAGATTTCAAGAGTCACGTGACCTTCCCATTCTGGCTCAAATGGAGTGACGTTTACAATAATTCCGCATCGAGCGTAGGTTGATTTTCCAAGGCAGATGGTTAAAACGTTGCGAGGGATTTTAAAATATTCAATGCTTCGAGCAAGTGCAAACGAGTTTGGAGGAACAATACAGATATCTTTTTTCATTTCAACAAAAGAGTCGTCATGAAATTTTTTTGGGTCGATAATCGAGTTGTGCACGTTGGTAAATACTTTGAATTCGTCTGCAACTCTAATGTCATAGCCGTAACTTGAGAGTCCATAACTTACAACTTTATTATTTTGTGTGTTTGTACGAACAAGACTTTCACAAAATGGTTCGATCATGTTGTGTTGTTTTGCCATGCTTGTGATCCATGAATCTGGCTGAATGCTCATCTGCTTTCTCCTTTGTTATTTTATGGTGTATAAGTGCCTTCCATGAGGCTGGAAATTTATCTTTCAAAAGATGATGTATGTACCGTGCGTATTGCTGAATTTCTCTTTGAGCTGCAGTATCAATTCTAAGGTTTACTAGTCTAGCGTATCCGGCGAGGCTTGCTGTTTCTACAAACTCGGTGTACATCGATTGAGGCAAAATCATGCGGGCCTGTTCTGGGCAAACATTGTTTTTGAGTAATTCGTTATAATAGGTTACCGCCTGCTTGCAGTACTTGCGCATTTGTTCAACATAACCTGCACTATCTTGTACGGCTTCGCTTTTCGAACCCTGTTTTACATCTTTATCTTTCATACGCAGTGTTTCAGGAACAAAAATTTCAGGTTCATTGGTGACATACCTTCTTGAAACTTCATTTCGAGCAAAACCTATAGTATGGCGATACCATTCACGAGCAACAAAAATTGGCATTTTAATTCTGAAACGAATAATGGGATGGAAAAAAGGAGTTACGTGTTGATGTTGTGCTAAATAGTTGATTAATTTTATATCACGCTCTGAAAGTTCGTGTGATTCTTTATGAAAAGATACTCGGGCGGCATTTACAATTGTTAGGTCGTCTCCAAATACCTCAAGAAGTTCGACAGATCCTATGTTATCGCTTAAAAACAGTTTGTTTTTCACTCTTTTTCTCCTTCTTTGCTTTTTGTTTTTGAATGGTAGAAAAGATAGCACAAAGCGGGCCAACTGAAAATTGATTTGGTATAACAAATGTAGAAGACAGGTTTGTTTAGCTTTTACAAGATTGAGGGAGAAATCATGACTGAAACGAAGAAAAAAATATCGTTTATTGTCCTTGTTGGAATAGTAGTAGTTTTAAGTTTTTTTATCCTGAAACAGATCTATTTTTTGTCTTGTAAACAAAATCATTTTTTGTGGCTTGCAGTGGCAGCGCCTTTGCTTGGAGGATTATTTCGACTTCGTGGGGTTGCAGCATTTGTCGGGTTATTTTTAGGGGTTAAATGGTTGCTGGGCTCGGTTCCTATTACTTTTGGAATTCCAACTGCGTGTGCGGCCGCTTATTGGTCTTTATTTAATTGCAATAAAGGTGGATTGAAAATGCGCGTGAAACATTTGTTTATCAGCCTGGGTCTTCCTGTTATTTGTGTGTTTTTCTTTGTTGCTCATCCAGTTGGTAAACAGGCGTTTTTGTATAGTTTTTATTGGTTTATTCCGATCATCATTTTTTTTGTACAGCGATTTTTTGGATCTTCTTTTTTACTTTGTTCTCTTGGTTCAGTGTTTATTTCTCATGCAGTTGGGAGTGTTATGTCGTTGTACATCACTCCTACAGTTCCTGAAAAGTGGATCGGCCTCATTCCGGTTGTTGCTGTTGAGCGATTGAGTTTTGCTGCAGGAGCTTTTTTTGTTGCCATAGGGGTGAAATATGCTATTCAAGTTATTTCACTCCGTTTTCAACGGTATAAAAAGTCCGATTTTGTTCAAGGTAGGCTTTTTAAACAGTAAATTTTGCTTTTTATGAGGCTCTTTCTTATACTGATTTTTACGATTTATTTTTATTGAAGATACTGTTTTTTTTGTGAGGAACCGTTTGTGATAGCCACATCCGATTTTAAAAAAGGTACTAAAATTCTGTTTAAAAATGAGCCATACATGGTAATTGAGTTTACACATGTGAAGCCTGGAAAGGGCGGTGCATTTGTCAAAACAAAGATGAAAAACATGATCACTGGGCTTGTTCGAGAAGAGACGTTTCGCTCTGGTGAAAAGTTTGAATCTCCTGATCTTGCGTACAGAGAATTGCAGTATCTGTATCCGGAGGACGGTCTTTACAATTTTATGGATCAAGAGTCTTTTGAGCAGGTTGTTCTGGGCAAAGAGCAGATTGCAAGCGTTCTTAATTATCTCAAAGAGCAGATTATTTACACTATTTTGTATTTTCAGGGCAAGCCAATAGCAGTGACGCCTCCTTTGTTTATGGAGCTTGAAGTTAAAGAAACGACACCTGGTGTGCGTGGTGATACGGCGCAGGGTGGAGCCACCAAGCCAGCTACGCTAGAAACAGGCCTTGTTGTTCAGATTCCTCTTTTTGTCAATGAAGGCGATCTTGTCAGAATTGATACGAGGGATGGAAGTTATATGGAGCGAGTCAAAGAGTAGTATGGCAACAGTTTCTAAAGGTTTGATAATGACCCAAGATAACCCGGATAGTCTAGAATCAACGTCGGAAGCTCTAACGTACGAAAAACTTTCTCGTCGCGAAATTCGGTCGCTTATTTTTCATTTGATTTATGCAATGGAAGGTTACGATTATTCTGTGTCGCTTGAAGCAATTATTGATATGTTCAACAGGGGTTTTTCTTGGGACATTCCAGTAGATGGTGAAGCTGCTCACATATCTCGTGAAGTTGTTGAGAAAAGGGATGAATTAGATAAGACAATTAAACCGCTTCTTTCTAACTGGCGCCTAGAAAGAATTGGGTTGTGTACAAAGCTTATTTTACGCATAGCTGTTTGGGAGTTGAAAAATACCGAAACTCCTTCAAGTATTATTATCAACGAGGCAATTGAGCTCGCCAAATGCTTTTCTGAAAAAGATGCCTATCGATTCATCAACGGTGTGCTTGATGAGTTTTGCAAGGCGCATAATCGAGAGTAATATTCTGCTCTCACGCTTGTTTTTTAGATTTTTTGGAAGTTATTATTATGCTGAAAAGTGATCTAAACTAAAAAATAAATGAATTTTAGAGTCGGCCATGCTCAAAAATGGACTAGAAAAGGAAGATATTTTACTTTTTTTGCGAAAAAATAAGGCCTTTTTTAAAAAAGAGTTGGATGTTGATAATATTATGCTTTTTGGTTCTTATGCGCGGGATGAGGCAACATCGGATAGTGACGTTGACATACTTATTGAATCAAAAACAAAAAGTTTTGATAAAAGTGGATAACTTTTTTTTCATTGATATTTCTCTGTATTATATATAAGGAGCGGGCATCAAAGCCCGCTTTTTTTATAGATCAGCGAAAATAAGGTTCAGTTCTTTTTCAGATGTTTCTGGTGCGTCAGAGCCGTGAACAGCATTGAATGAAATGTCGATACCAAACTGTTGACGAATAGTTCCTGGAGCTGCCTTTTTTGAGTCTGTTTCGCCCATCAATTTTCTCCAGTCGCTAATTGCGTTATCTTTTTCAAGTGCAAGTGCAATAATGGGTCCATCAATGATGTTGGTGACCAATTCTTCAAAAAACGGTTTTTCTTTGTGAACAGAATAAAACTGCTCTGCTTTATCTCGAGAAAGTTTTATTTTTTCCATGCGTACAATATCAAAACCATTTTGTTCGATCATATCAATGATTTTGCCAACATTTTTTGCCTTGACAGCATGTGGTTTAATCATTGCAAATGTGCGTTCTGCCATTTTTCTTCCTTCCTAATATGGAAAAAGGGGTCGGATTTTTATCCGACCCCACAATCCTCTTTTTTATTTTTTTTCTTGTCGTGCGGCATGCTCTTCTAGAGCAATCTGCAACGCACTTTTTTGTTGCGATTGTTGTTTTTGAGGTGCGGCTTTCTGTGTTCGAGGACGTTGTTGTTTTTGAGTTTTCGGTTTGTCTTGAGTTGCCTTAGGCTTTCTTTCTGCAGGAGTTGCATCAAGTTTAAGGCTCAATCCGAGTTTTCTTTCTTCTTTGTTTAGGTTGATTACTCGAAACTCTCTTTTGTCGCCAACCTTGAGCACATCTTCGACCTTATCTACTGTTTTGTCAGAGAGTTCTGAAATGTGGACAAGGCCCTCAATTCCTGAAGGAAGTTTTACAAATGCACCAAAGTTGGTTGTTTTAGAAACTTCGCCTTCTACAATGCTGCCAATCGGGTATTCGTCTTTGACCGTTTCCCATGGATCTGGTGTTAATTGTTTGATGCCAAGTGATATCTTTTTGTTTGATTCGTCAATACCAAGAATTACCGCCTCAACTTCGTCACCCCGGTTGTATATGTCGGAAGGATGATTTATGTGCTCTGTCCACGATAAGTCGGAAATATGAACCAGTCCGTCAACTCCAGGTGTAAGCTGAACAAAGACACCAAAGTCAGTGATGTTGCTGATTGTTCCCTTAATTCGTTGGCCTACCTCAAACTTTTCGCCAATTGATTTCCAAGGGTTTTGTTCAAGTTGTTTAATACTCAAAGACATGCGTCGATTTTCTGGATCTGCAGAAACAACAAGGACTTCAAGCTCTTGTCCTGGTTTGAATTTCTGCGGAAGATTAGTGATTCTATCTGTCCAAGATATTTCAGAAATATGAACAAGGCCTTCAACGCCTTTTTCTACTTCTACAAATAGGCCGTAATCGGTTATGCTTGATATTTTTCCAGTAACCCTAGAACCAACTTTAATTTTATCCGCAATTTTATCCCATGGATTGTCAGAAAGTTGCTTCATGCCTAGAGAAATTTTCTCGTTATCTTTGTCAAATGAAAGAACCTTGACCGAAACAGTATCACCAATTTTAACCAGTTCGCTTGGGTGAGAAATTCTTCCCCAAGTCATGTCGGTAATATGCAATAAGCCGTCAACACCGCCAATATCAATGAAGACACCATAATTCGTGATGTTCTTAACGATACCCTGAATAACTTCACCAACTTTGAGTTTGCCGAGTACTTCTTGTCGTGCCTCAGCGCGTAGATCGGAAAGATATTTGCGACGAGAGATGATAACATTTCCACGTTTTTTGTTGAGTTTGATAACATTTGCTGTAATTGTTTGCCCAACAAACTGGTCAAAATCTGTTATTCGTTGAATATCAATTTGTGATCCAGGCAAGAATGCTGGAATGCCGATATCAACACTCAAGCCACCTTTAACTTTGTGTGTAACAACACCTTGAACTGGTTTTTCCTCTTCGTACAGTTTTGTAACAGCATCCCACGCTTTGAGCGCTTTTGCTTTTTCGTAAGAAAGAATGACGTTTCCGTCGATATTTTCCAGTTCATCCAAAATGACTTCGATTTCCGAACCAGGTTTAAGTTCTTTCAATTCATGGTCGCCAAACTCATGTTTTGGAATTAAGCCTTCTGATTTGTAGCTGATATCAACAAGAACGCCATCTGAGTCAACTTTTTTAACAACTCCTGTAACGAGTTTGCCTTGCTTGATGGTATCAAAGATTCCTTCATACAGTTCACTTAACTCAGCGAGTTGTTCTTCATTTAATTCTAATTCTAGCTCTTGATCAAGAGCTTCGGTTTGAGCAAACTGCTCTGGCCGTATAACTTCTTTTGACATGAAATCCTGTGGTGCCCGAACCGGGCGGTTAAGAGGTTAAACTTATTATTTCAACAACCATTTTTTGTGTTGAGCTTGAAAAGCCTATGACAAGGCACATAAAAAAGGTATAATCCATTGTCTATGGTAGCAAAAAGAGCTTGTTTTGCAAGTTTCCTTGCCTATTTATACTATAATGTCATATGTCTCATAGGAAGAAATGATAATTTTAATCATGTTCTTGCAGAGAGCGTGTGGTTGATAATTTTTCTTATTGTATTATAATGTTTATGGTTTGCGAGTTTTAACAAAAATGTTGTCTGATCTTATTTTGTTCAAAGGAAAATGTTATGAAAAAATTTTTACTTTCTGTGTTAGCAGTCGGCATGCTTGCTAGTTGTGCTCTTCAGGTAGAAGCTGGTTTTTGGAGCGAATTGTCCACTTAGAAAAAAGGAGAGGTGGTTCGTATTGGCTTCTGGTCTTTTTATTCTCTATTTATTGGTGCGATATGGTATGTGAATTTTGAGAGGCCTTTGAGATCTGCTCGAAACTTTATTGATGGTGCTGATTCTAGTTCTGAAGCACTTATTCTTTCTGTCCTTAAAAAGGCTGAAGGAGATATTTGTGGAGCTGCTGAACGCATAGTTGAATACTGCAACACTGAGGGATACAATGTTTGCATCGCTATCAAAAAGCTTGAATCTTTGCATGCGTATCTTTGTTCATATGAGATGAAATTAAGAGGTACGGTTTCGAAGTTGTGGCTTGGATGGTCGATCAATAGGTTTAGTAGATGCATTGAAAGAATTGTCGAGGCGCGTGAGTTTGTTAATGAAGTAATTGCTGTTATTCGCCAGAGCGATATCTACAAAAATCAGTCTGAAAGTTATCGTGCCAGAAAAGAGCGTGAAGGGCGCCAAAAATTTGAAGACAAGATTAGACTAATCGAAGCTAGAAGAAAAAAGATTAAAGTTAGAGAGGGTGTTTCGGATATTATTTTTGCTCGGTAAGAATTTGTAATACGAGAAAGTAAAAAGCCCCGACTTTATGTGGTCGGGGCCCTTTTTTTCAATCGAAGTATTTCTATTAGACACCTTTTTGCTCTTTTTTGCTCAAAATCAGCCTTTTTATGGTTTTAATTTGACAGCAGTCTTATGAGTTGTGATACTGAAAATAGCCTAGTTTATAGGGCAAGAGCACGTCTTGTGGCCCATTGCGTGGAGAGTGGTGGTCAAGCCGAAGGCGGTTTACTGATTCATCATTTTTCACTTTTTATATGGGAACCTTTTTATGAAATTATTTAAAGATTTCGATCTTCTTCCATCTATACAAAAATCACTAGATGTACAAGAATTCACTACTCCGACAGAGATTCAAGAAAAATCTATTCCATTACTTATTGAGGCAGGCAATATTGACTTTCATGGTCAGGCGCAGACCGGCACCGGAAAAACTTTGGCGTTTGGTATACCATTGCTGCAAAAGATAGATCCCACAAGACGCATGCCCCAAGCTCTGATTGTTGCACCAACACGTGAGTTGGTTTTACAGATCTGTGAAAGCTTAAAAAAAACAGCGCAATTTATGGATGTTGTAGTTGAGCCAATTTATGGTGGTGTTTCTATCGTTAATCAAATACGGATGTTAAAACGGGGTGTTCATGTTGTTGTTGGTACTCCAGGACGGTTGCGTGATCATCTGAGCAGAA
The DNA here is from genome assembly GCA_964477815.1 of uncultured Pseudomonadota bacterium. GTDB lineage: Bacteria > Babelota > Babeliae > Babelales > Vermiphilaceae > DAOVGZ01. Next base: position 22,999 of record CAYZEO010000014.1, read on the forward strand.
AAACGCTTTCGTTAAAAAATTTAAACATTTTTGTACTTGATGAAGCAGATATCATGCTTGATATGGGTTTCAAAGAAGAGATTGATGATATTCTTGATTATGCACCGCAGGACAGACAAATTTGGTTGTTTTCCGCAACAGTAAAGTCAGGCATTACCCAGATCAAAAAAACACACATGAAAGATCCTGTTTCCGTTCGGGTCAGCAAGACGAAAGTTACAACATCAAATACCGAGCAGTTTTATTGTGTTGTTCCAATGCGTTATAGACTTCGCGCGTTGTGTCGCGTTATAGATACGGCTTCGGAGTTTTATGGCATTATTTTCTGCCAAACAAAAGTTTTGACTGGTGATATTGCGGACAGATTAACCAAGCTTGGCTATAGGGTGAACTGTCTGCACGGTGATATGGATCAGAACTTAAGAAATAAGGTTATTAAAAAATTTAAAAGCAGGTCGTGTGATATTGTTGTAGCAACCGATGTTGCTGCTCGAGGTATCGATGTTGCTGATTTAACACACGTTATCAACTACTCAATTCCTGAAGATCAAGAAAGTTATGTTCACCGAATTGGAAGAACTGGTCGTGCCGGTAAAAAAGGTGTTGCCATAACATTTATCAATAGCCGTGAGGCCGGTCGAATGCGGCAATTGGCTCGTAGATTTAAAGCTGAGATTAGCAAGTTAGATATTCCTTCCGTTCAAGATATTCTGCGTGTTCGTGTCGACAAGGCGCGTCATTATTTTGATGGAGTGTGCAATAAGGAGCTGGCTTCGCAAGAGGTTGTTGCTTCATTGCGTGACGTTGTTGCTTCGGCAACAAAAGAACAACTTGTTGATGGTATTATCGGCATGCTTTCTGACAAATACCTCAAGGGCCTCGATAAAGAAAAAGAGATTCCTACTGTTTGTCCAACCGAACGCGCTTTGCAGGAAGGTCAAAAGCGTGAATTAATGTTGCATGTTGGTTTTGATGATGGAATTGATAAAAATCATGTTCTTCAATATTGTTTGGAAACTGATGTTATTAATCCTGATCATATTGAGCGTGTTCGCGTTATAAAGCGTCGTTCATTTGTTATTCTTCCTTCTGATAGTGCAAGCAAGTTGGTTCAAGCTCTCAAAGGTAAAAAGTTTTTGGGTAGAAAGATTCGTGTCAGCCTTGTCAGTAAAGAAAATGGTAGAGATGGCGGTGGACGCAAACGTTTTGGTGGCTCCCGAAGTCGATTTGGTGGCAATGGCGGCAGACGTTTCGGGTCTGGTAATGGCAGTAGCAGGCGGCGAGCGAACAGCTGGCGCTAGTTTTTACTCTCGAAAAATAAATGTGACACTCCTCTTGTCCTCTGGGCAGGGGGAGTTTTTTCTTGAAGCAAAATAACAATGATCTAAACTAACGTGGATTTATCTGTATTATTTTGCAAAAAAGGAAAGTAAGTCTCATGAAGAGCACAAAGCTATTAATCTTTTTTTTGTTATCACATATTTTTTTTTGTACTCAAGCTAAAAAAAACCAGATCGGAGTTGTTCTTTTTTATTGGGATAGTGTTGGAGATCCAGAACTTATTATTCAATATAAGGGTGAGGAGATCTTACCTCGTAGAGGAATCCACAGGCATAATGGCGGATATTCTGTAAAAAGGGCCAAGGATCACCGGGCGAAGCTGCTTGATACAGGTAAGCGAATGGTGGGCGAGTGCTATCGTGCCTTGCAGCTTACTATTAGTTGGTGGGAATATGTAAAAGCGCTTATTTGGAAGCCCGTGATTATTGGTCGTCAGAAGCTGATTTTATTTGATGATGGAACAACAGAATATTATGGCCGCAAGGGGTTGGTTGAACGGTTTTTTACCAACAAAGCGAAGCATCTTTTTGACGAATTTGAACAGCTTATAAAACTTCGGTTTACTTTTTAGCTCATTTTGATTTTATTATAATGTCGGAATTCAGAATTTTTTAGGGTGAGTAGCCTGGTTTGAACATGAAATTCTTCCC
>CAYZEO010000015.1:0-24103 GCA_964477815.1 uncultured Pseudomonadota bacterium
ATTTGCGGTCCAGAGACGATATCCTCTACCTCATTGAGCACATCTTCCTCTTCTGATTCGATTGGATCAACAAGGGAGCGATCAATCTCCTTTGGATCTTTTGCATCAAGGAGATCAATTATATCATTCTCATTTTTCTCATTGTCCGAGTCATTTTCGCTTCCAGTATTGTTAAAAAACTGTACGGATTTCTGAGATATAACTTCATGACCACCGTTTCCGTTGTCTTTTTTGTCCGACAACGTTTTAAACTTCTTCGTATCATCTTTTTTGGCTGACTGAACAGGGGCTGTTGTTTTTTCCTTCTTTTTCTTCTTCTTTTTTTTCCTTACAGCTTTGAAGATCTTTTCTTCTTTGTTCTTTTCAATCAATTCATTCTTGATCACGACCTTTGCATTATTTTCTTTTGATTGCTCATTCAAATCCAAGCTGTCTTGACCTACAAGACCATTGTTATTCTTAAGCACACCGGCCATCTCCAATTCTTTAGCTATTTGAAGTTTTTCAAGCTCGGTTTTCAAAAATTCCTTTTTTTCAACCAGGCGCTCTATCTTTTTTTCAAGATCACTGTTTTTCTTTTGCAGCTTATTATTTTCAGTTTTTTCAATATCCAAATCGACCTTAAAATCTTGCATAAGCTTTTGCACAGTGTCGGCATGCTTTGTCATAATCTGTTTTTTTTGAATCTCAATATTCTGCTTGAGCTTATTTATGTTTTCTTTATTAGTTTTTTTCAGAAGATCAGTATTTTCCTTGAGATCTTCAATCTTATTGCTCAAAATATCAATCTGCTTTTGAGCGATCTCTGCTTGTTTCGCAAGCTTTTCACTTAACTTAACGTTCTTATCCTTAAGCTCATTTGCCTTGTTGATTCGCTGAAGCTTGTCCTTTTCCAAGAGCTTTTTATGATTGACCAAATTATTAATCGTGCTGTTCAACTTATTGAGCTCTTTTTTATAACTCTTTTCAAGTTCAACTTGCTTTTCTACAAGCTGTTTTTCTTTTTGATTTTGCTGCTTAATAAACTGCTTTTTCTGTACTTTAAGACCATCAATCACTTTATGCTGATCAGAAATCTTGCTTTGCAAGCTCTTTATCTGCAATTGAAAGTTCATAGACTGATCCTTTATCAAATTTCGCAACTGAATCTTCTCTCCCTTGAGAAGATTCACTTTTTTTTGATGCATTTTAATTGTTTTTTTATACTCATTAACACCAAGCAAATTTTCCTCATTCTCTTTTTGTAACTTTTTTATTTTTTCATTAAATAATATTTTCAATTCAAGCTGCTCCTCTTGAGCAATCTTATTTAACAAATTTTTCTGAGTCTCAAGAGCAAGCTCTTTATCTTTTTTAAACTTCTTGTTCAATTGATTTTCTTGCCTTATCAACTCTTTATCTTTTTCATTTTTTTCAGCTTCTATGGCAAGATCTCTATCTTCAAGCAGACTTTTTTTTGTTGATTCTATATCTTCTTGATGCTCCTTTTTGAGCTCATTAATTTTCTGTGAATACTGATTCTTAAGCTGCTGAATCTCCTCGTTCTTCATATTCTGCTGTTGTTTTTTGTTATTTTCTAATTGTTTATTGAGTTGTTCGAGCTTTAACTCGTACTTCTTTACAAGAGTCTTTTTATCATTTTCAAATTTCTTTTTTTCCAAAGACAGTTGCTTTTCGTACTTCTCTTCTGAATTCTCCATTTTATATAATTTATTTTTAGCCTCTTGCAGCTTTTTTTCTTTCTCCATCAACTCAACAACATGAAGTTTCTTACACAATTCAAGCTCTCCCTTGATTTCCACATTATTTTTATCAAGTTTAGTCTTCTCATTTGTAAGTTTTTTATTCTCTTCAGAAATCTTCTTTAGTGACTGGTGGTACTCGTTAAGATCCTTGATTCTTTCTTTATCCGAATTTTCCAACTCTTCATTAATAAGCTTTTTTTCCATCTCAAGCTTTTTCTTAACGCTTTCAAACTCAATTTGCTTATTTTTCAGCTTTTCGTTGTACTTTGCTTCCAGTTCCTTTTTGAGACTCTCAAGCTTTACATTAAGCTCTTTGCCATTACTTACATCAGAATCTTTACCTTCTAGCTGCTTTTTCGCCTGTTCAAACTTCTTTTTCAAGTTCTCTATCTCAACCCTCTGCAATTTGTTTTTTTCAACCAGCTTTTCATTTTTCTCTTGCGAACAAGATTGAACCTCTTTCTCATGCAACTTATTTTTTAAATTATTGATAACATCATTTTTTTGATTGGATTCACTATCTTTTTCTTGAAGAGAGCTCAAAAGGTCTTTATTGGTATCGCTCAACCGAATAAGTTTATTTTTTTCTGATTTAACCTGCTCAGAAAGATTGTTATTATCTGTTTCAAGCTTCTGGTTCTGCTGCTTGAGCTTTTGATTAATTTTCTGAGTATTCTCTTTTTCAATCTTTTCAGATTTTATCTGTTTTAAAATTTCGGTGTTTTTGTTCTTCAACTTTGTATTTTGAGACGAAAGCTGATCAACCTTATTTTGCAACTTCTCCTTTTCTTGAGAGATTTTCTCAGACTTCTGCTCAAACTGAGATTTTATATCTTTTTTCTCTTTTTCCAGCTTCTCTTTTTGAGTTTTGAAATTCTTTACGACCAGATCGAAACCACCACCAACACCAGATACAGATTTTAACATCTGCTCTTTTTTCCACTGTTCAATCTCTTTTTCTTTTTTAACAAGCTTTTTCTCGCGTTCAATAAGTTTTTTCTCGAAGTTCTCAAGGGACTGAATACACTTAGCAAGCAACTGTGGGCCACTTACAAGCTTCTGAGAAAAGTTTTTGGTATTAACACCGTCAATATCGCCGATAAATCCGTGAGTATGATATTGCTTGTCATTGTTAGTTTTTCCAAAAATATTATTGCTAAAATTAATAATATTATGTCCATTCCCTCCTTTTGTGGAACGTGGACAAATGCGCATGTTTTCTTTCAAAACATTTTTACCAATCTGCATAACCTTTTTATTGGTAAAAGCATCGACTAGAAGCTTGCCCCCTGTTTTAACAACCTTCTGCCCCAATCTATTCATGGCAAAACCGTCAGCCTGCCACAAAAGAAGTCCAGCGAACATCAAACAGGAAAGAGTACCGATAAGTCTTTTTTTATTTTCCACCATTTTAACCACCATTTTAACCACCATTTTTTAAAGGATTTTAACCCTATTTCCATAACCCCTTCATTTTCAATGATACCTCAAAATGCCCACTCTCTCAACAGGCCATTTATAGCTGTCAGACAAGCATTTCTATCATCTTACTATCAATTTACACCTAAAATAATAAATTGTCAAATGGAAAATATATCCTTTGACAAATCCCATAAAACCTGGTTAAATAGTTACAAATGGAGTTTTAAAGGCTAAGAAGGCCTTAAAAATGGAGGTGAAACGATGATTTTCAGTCAAATCCGCTTTCTGGCACTGTCATTGCTCGTCCTACTAGGAGCCAGTTTTGACCTATTTGGACATGATTCTGGGACCCCCAAAATAGGCCAAAAGCTAACTCAGGAGTACCTAAATAACCTTGAAAAAAAGGAAAAAATACTCCAATCAGAGCTTTTTACTATGGTTGATATCAAAAACGAGAATGAATGGCTCGAGCTTAAAAATAACCTAAAAAATGAGTATTTCAGGGCCTGCGAAGAAACGACTCGCCAGGAACTGTCTAAAAAGCCTCTTCCACAGAAGATTATAGGTCCAATTTATGAGGTCCTGAACAACAGAAAAATAAGAAACATGTTAAACATCGTGAATGTGGAAAAATCGCCTAAAAATCAACGTATTATTGTTCACCGCACCACAGGGACACCAATAACAATTGCTCGGGGGAATAAAAGCATTGAAGCGGACGCAGCAACGGATCAATTTACGGTTCTTGTCGACCCAGAAGTACTTTTGGACACGCATGCTAATGGATCGGAGATTAAAGCAACTATTGCTCACGAGCTGGTCCATATTGCTCATCAGGACGATTTTAACGTCTATTGTGTTAATCAGATCTATAAATCAAGAAAAAAAACATGCAAAACACCCAAAAAACGGTTTGCTAGAGTTATGGGACAGTGGGAACGCCTGCAAGAAGAACGTGCAGATCTGCTCTCTGGTCTTATCAATATCGAATATGCAATTGCCAACAGAAACCATTTTAAGCGAAACATGCCGAAAAAAGAAAAACTCAAAGAGGCAAGTTCGCACCCCACCGACCGACAGCGCTACACCTATATGGCAAATCTAGTTACAACAATGGAACAAAAACAAAAAAATTATGGGGATGGCTTTTTACTTTTAATCACACTTTTAGTGCTTTTTATAATACTTTCCTTAGGAACCAAAAAAATTAAAAACTCTAGCTTTTTTCTATCCAAATAAGTCACACTCGCTATTAGATTTTTGGTTATATTCATCAACCAAAAAAGGAGTTGTCGTGAACCTTGAACAATCAACAAGAGCAATGAGCCCTGAAGATCATAAGAAATACAACAATCGACTAGAAAAAGATATTTGCAATCCAAACAGTTCCATTCAAATGGCTTCAACAAGCCTCAAAAGAAAAAACAAAAAAGGTTTTAGGCCTCGTCAAAAAGTACGGGAGCTGTGAAATGAACAAGAAAATACTCATTGTATTTATATTTTTTTACTCCGACACTTTTGCGATGAACAGTAAAAAAAAGATTATAGAATGCCCTTTTAGGGAAGCACGGATCAGTGCAAACGCCGTCCTTGTGCACTTCAAGCAAAAAGACGAGCGCCTATTTACACCTGATCCTGATGATGAAAATAATGATATAGAGGTGTTCAACGGAACAGAATTCCTGTACATTATAACTTGCGGCCATAAAAGTGAGATAACAAATTTAACGAAACAGTTGAAAACAATAAACAAATTACCAAAAAAACACTTGCCAAATGAATACACCAAACAAGACGAAAATCTCCTTCTGAACAAACTATCTTCTTTACAGAAAAAATGGCCCAAAATAGTAAGTCATTTGAAAAAAAAATATTCTCATGACAAAGAAAAGCAAAAATGCATTCTTGCAGCTAAAACAGCATTTAAAAACAAACTAAATCCTCAATTGAAAACAATTCTAAAACGTCGTCAAACAAATCCGTGTATTATCTCATAATCAAAGCTAAAAGAAGACGACAAAAAGGGCCAAGGATGCTAAAATAAAAGCATTGTGCTGTTGCTAACTGTCCCTTTTTACAAAGTGAAATCCTATGAAATCCCCGGAAATTCGCCAAAAGTTTTTCGAATTTTTCAAAAAACGTGGGCACGAACAAGTCCCTAGTTCATCACTCATACCCACACAAGATCCAACTTTATTATTTGCCAATGCAGGGATGAACCAGTTTAAAGATCTTTTTTTGGACAAAGAAAAAAGGAGCTACACACGAGCAGTCTCTATTCAAAAATGCATGCGCGCCGGAGGAAAGCATAACGACCTTGATAACGTCGGATTTACCAAACGGCACCTGACCTTTTTTGAGATGATGGGAAACTTTTCATTCGGAGATTACTTTAAAAAAGAAGCAATTGAGTACGCCTGGGATTTTTTGACCAAAGAGATGAAACTTCCAGCTGAAAAACTTCATGCTACGGTATTTACAACAGATGATGAATCTTATGATCTGTGGTTGAAAGAAATAGGCTTGCCCAAAGAACGAATTCACCGTCTTGGTGCAAAAGATAATTTTTGGCAAATGGGTGACACGGGGCCGTGTGGGCCCTGCACAGAGATTCATCTTGACCGTGGACCGGAATTTGGTTGTGGCAAATGTGACCCTGCTTGCGATTGTGACAGATATCTAGAAATTTGGAACTTGGTATTCATGCAGTTTGACCGACAACCAGATGGCACCGATGTGCCGCTCAAACAAACAGGAGTTGATACCGGCATGGGTCTTGAACGACTGTGTGTTGCGATACAAAATTGCGATTCTGTATTTGAAACCGATCTTTTTGCAAAACTTTTGGAAAAAATTGAGCTGATTTCTGGCGTCAACTACACAAAATCTGCCCCAGAAGTTAAAGCAGCGTTTCATGTTCTTGCTGACCATAGCAGAGCCTCTGCGCTCCTGATTTCTGATGGCTGTGCACCATCAAACGAAGGACGTGGTTACGTTTTGCGTAAAGTTATTCGACGAGCAGCTCTTTTTGCACAAAAACTAACCGAAAAAGAACTGTTTTCTCGGCTGGTTCCAGTTGTTGTACAAGAGCTGGGCGATATTTATCCAAACTTAAAAACGGATGAAAAATTAATTGTAAAAGTACTGGAAAGCGAAGAGAAAAAGTTTTCTGCCAACCTGGTGCGTGGTCAAGGAATTTTGTCTGAGTTTTTTAAACAAAACAAAAAAAGCAAATTGATCACGGGAACACAAGCATTTAAATTGTACGACACCTACGGTTTCCCACTCGAGCTGACTGTTTTAATGGCTCAAGAAGAAGGCTTTACCGTCGATCAAGACAACTTTGAAAAAGAGATGGCAAAACAGAAAGCACAATCAGGCAAAAAGGATGATGATCCAAAAGCCACTGTACAACTTGATAAAAAAATAACGACCCAATTTACTGGATACGAAGATCTGGGAGCTGCAACAAAAATCACAGCTTTAATCCGTGATAACAAAGTAACCGGACAAACTCCTGCAGGCTCTTCGTGCTGGGTAATCACAGAAAAAACTCCATTTTATGCAACAAGCGGTGGGCAGGAATCAGATAGTGGATGGGTAATTGTTCACGAGAAAAAAATACCTGTCATTGATGTAAAAACTTTTGGTAACGCAATCGGCTTACAGATCAAAACACCAGTCGAGATAAAAACAGGTGACACTGTTATCTTAGCGGTTGATGGAAAACGACGAGATGCCATCATGAAAAATCACACGGCAACACACATGATGCAGGCGGCGCTCATGAATCTGTTTGGCAAACATATTAAACAATCGGGTTCTTTGGTAACTCCTGATTATTTGCGATTCGATTTTACCTATCACGAAAACCTGAGCAACGCACAAATTAAACAAGTAGAAGACTTAGTAAACGAAAAAATTATGGAAAATATTCCGCTGCAGACAACAATTACAACACACAAAGATGCTACCAGCCGTGGCGTGATCGCTTTTTTTGGTGATAAATATAATCCTGAAAGTGTCCGAGTTGTTGAAATTCCAGGATTTTCCGCAGAACTATGTGGCGGAACACATGTGCACAGAACCGGCGATATTGGAAGCTTTAAAATCACTGAAGTCTCTGCCCTATCGGCTGGTCACCGTCGAATCGTTGCGGTCACCGGACTAAAAGCACTCGAACTGTTCCAAAACAGTTTTGGTGTCATGAAAAAACTAAGTCAGGAATTTAAAGTGCAACGCGAAGCTGTTTTTGATGCAGTAGAAAAACAAAAACACCAACTTAAAAATCTGCAAACAGAAATCAAAAAACTGAAAAAACTTGAATGGCAAACAAAACTGCCAGAATGGGAAAAACAGGTTGCCCAATTGAACGGCATTCCGTTTCTCTTTTTACCACTTGAAGAGTATGAGAACGACCAGATGCAACAGATCATCAAACAACTCATGCAAAAAAAACCTGGCTTTTATTTTCTGATCAGTCGCGTCCATGACAAAAGCAGATTTATCTGCGCAGTTGATAAACAGTTTTCAAAACGCATCAATTTAAAAGAATTTTCAACGCTGCTCAAAGAAGAGCACGGCTTGCGTGGCGGTGGAAGCTCAACGCTACTTCAAGGCGGAGGAGACAAATTTGATGCAAAATTATTGGGGTTAGCTATTGTTGAGTGGATAAAGAATCAGTAGTTTCAAAAAAAATATAAAAAGTTCAAAAAACAAATCCCCCAGGGTCAAAGCCCTGGGGGATTTGTTTATGCAAACATATCTCCGATCATATCTACTGCCTGCTCAATTAAAATCTCCAGCTCCTCGATTCGCTCAGAAAAATTTTGCAGCACGTAATTGCCAACATCTTTTTTTTCTTCCGGACGACCAATACCAAACCTTAGACGTGCAAACTCTTTGCCACAAAAATCGATTATTGAACGCAATCCGTTGTGCCCCCGTGCACTTCCTCCAAAACGAATCTTCAGTTTTCCAAACGGGTACTCAAGCTCGTCGTGCACTACCAAAATATTTTCTGCTTTTATTCCCTGTTTGTTCAAAAAAGGAAGCACTTTACCGGAACTGTTCATGAACGTTTGCGGCTTTACCAATAAAACTTTTTGATCGTTAATACGTATTGTTGCGACCTCCATCAACTCTTTTTTTTGCCACTCACCTCCATGCCGCATCGCGAGCGCATCAACTACTAAAAATCCAATATTGTGCCGATTGAGGCTATATTTTGGCCCCGGGTTGCCAAGGCCTATAATTGCAAGGATCGGTTTTTTTGTTTCTATTTTCATACTCTGCTCACTTTAAAACCTCAAGGACGACTCGAGCTATTTCAAACTTTTCATAAAATATCAAGCAAAAATGGTTGTGTCCGAGAGATCAACTCCCCCGAGCACAACCATCTACATTTTACTATCAAAAAAAATTAAGCTGATTTTTTCTTTGAGCTTCCAGCTGCTACAACGGTTTCTGATTTTTTACCTTGAGCTTTTGCAAGCTTCACCTGGTAGTTCTTGTTCATACCTTCGATCACGTCAAGTGTACAACTTGCCTTTTCTGAAGCAAATACAACACCGCCTGGACCAATAACAAGGTCAACATCGTTCTTTTTAGCGTATTTGAAAACAGAATTATGATGCTCACGCAACAACCGTTCTTGTGCTGATTGCATAGTAATCTTCATGTCTTCATCGCTTTCCTGCAGCTTTGCCTTATATTCACGCTCCATTTTGACCAGCTGCTTTTGCTCTTTTTCGCGCGCCAACTCTGACATCATAGTTGCCTTTGTTTGGAACTCCTTTGCCGCAGCAGCAAACTTTTTCTCCATCTCTTTTATGTCTTTGGTTAACTCAGCACGCTTTGCTTCCAATTCTTTTGCAACAGATTTTCCTTCATCTGATTCACGAATAGCTGCAAACGAGTCAACATATCTAATCGTCAAATCAAAATTAACCCCCTTTTTTTCTGTTTTTTGCCCAGTAGTAGCAGCAACTAATAAAACCACACTTGCTGAAAGCAAAAGGCTTTTTTTCAAATGTTTCATTTTATTCCCGTCTTTAACAAAAACTCATTCAACGACCACAGATTAGTAATCTAACTGCATCCACCAAAAAGTCAATTCAGTCGACTTTGCAATTAACGCAGACTAACAACTTCAATCCTCACTTTTTTCCGTATATTATGGTCAATTCGCTTACGCTCTTTTCTTAACCCAAAAAACTGAGCTACACCTTCTAATGCAATCTTTACTCCGCCCACAATAAGAGACAAACCAGAAAGATAACTTATGCCTGCACACAAACCTAAAAATGTTGAGCCTGTTCTATTTGCAGCAATCTGACTTGTCATACCAGGAATCATGACAACCAAACCTGTACCGACCAAAATAACGCCACATGTTACACTTGCCCCACCGTCGAACAAACGACCAATGACACAATCGGCACGCAACTGCGCAGATGATCCTGAAACTACTGCAACAAATGCAGTTAACCACAAAAACTTTTTTAACATGGATTACACTCCCCATCCTTTTTTTCAAATTTAGTAATAAAATTTTTCATTTTATCTGAATGATCACAGCTTGGGCAGCGAGCACGAAATTTTTCACTAAGCTTGATGCTAACCTTCATCCCCTTACTTCGTTTTATCAATTTTGTTCCACGCTCATTGGCAAAATAACCTATCATTTGAGCAATGCCACCAACAATAAGCCGAAATGCCATTATTTTAAAATCCTTAACAGCATCCTCATGAAGGCTTCCATCCCCCCAGTTACTTCGTACACTTTTAAAATTTTCCCCCGCTCCTCGAACAAGAATCGAAGCGGCAATATGCGAAACAACTGAAACAGAATCGTAACCTAAGCCCCACCAAAAATTACTATTTTTTTCAGACTCAGATTGATCCACACTATCTTTCGAGGGCTGAAGCCTAAAAAGTGACTCTCCAAAACCTATACCATGACAAATAAAACCAGCAACTCCAGCAATATCAGAAACAGAACTTTCCTCGTCAGAATCGATGCTACTTTTTTCTTTACACTCAAACCCACTATAAAACATGGATAAAATCCCTGCTATATGTGCACCTATTTTGAATGCCATGCGGCCATTACTCACTGCCTTTTCTTCCTGGCCACAAATCATCACACCATTTGCCAGTAGAGATAAACATAAAATAACTGGATATATTTTTTTTAAGTTGCGCATGCATGCATCCTTTTCTGTTTAAACTTGTGAAGATTTTGTTGAAAAAATGGTAACAACATGAACTGAAAAGTCAAAATAATAGCCGTTAAAAAGGGAGCTTTCAATCTTCAATTATTACGAAATTTTATTATTGAAAGAACCTGTATCTTCAATAAACTTTCCATAAACTAAATTTTGATCGTACGGAACTGTTTCATTACTCCCACCATTTATTATCCCTACACCTTCTTGAATAAGCTTTTTTCCTTCATTTATTTTTTGTAAACCTTTTTTCACAATATTTACAAGTTGATCGTACTTCATTTTTTCACTTGAAAGCTTAATCTCAGAGGTTACGTTATTTAACTGTGAAATTTGATGCTTGTTTTCTTCATCTTTTAGCTTCTCTTTCAAGTTTTTTATGATTTCTTTATTTTTTCCCTCCTCGATACCTCCCCATACTAACAACCCAGTTCCTCCAACAAGAGAAACCCTAGCAAGGCATCTGGTAGTTTTGCTCATTATTGTTAAAAATTTTTTAGTGCAATACCACGGCACACTCTTATCATCTGAGACCAATTGCTTTAATGCCAGTTTTTTTAAATAACCAGATAAATAGCTGAGCGGAAAACTCACAACTATACAAGCAATTCCGGCAGCAGCTTTGGCTGGAAGATCATGAGAAGAGACCCGCGCCGTTGAAAGCAAAAGTGACAAGACAATGACTCTTGAAAAAAATTTCATTTAGAGCACCCCCGAAAAAAAATTAACTTATTTTAAGCGTAACACATAAGGTGAAACTTTTCTTTAAAAAAAATGGAGCCATCTAACTTGATAACTCCACTAATAAATTATCTAAAATTTAAAAATCGAAAGTTGGAACTTTCTGGTTTTTTCGCTTCTCCTTAAGCTCTTCTTTTAACTTTTTTTTGTACTTTTTTTTCTTCTGAAGATCAGACAAACTCTCCCACTTCACAACTCTTCTTAGAAACTCCCAGACTTCACCTCCAGCCCAGGAAAGTCCAAGCCCTCCAAAAAAAATAAGGCCATAAGCAGCACTAGAATACCATCTAGATTGGGATAAAAACTTCTCCTTTAATTCGTCTTTTGCCTCAAGCCCTTTTGTCCACTTACTACCTGCAGCGAAAGCACATTTTGCTCCAACCCATATTGCACTAGCACTAATACCCCATTTGGCCAATGCACTCTTCCAGTTAAGCTCCTTCTCATCATTAGCTCTACACTCTCCATGCACGCCACACAACAGCAAGCTCCCGGCAAAAACAGAAAACAGCGACTTTCTCAAATTAACCATCAGCAAACCCTTTTTGCGAAAAAGTAAAAATTGTTTTTAAAACTCATGTATTTTTCCATGCGCAACTTTAGCAAAAAAAATAATGTTTTACAGCCTTTATTTTCTACTTTTTAGTCCGAACAAACCATTTGCGAAGCTCTTCCAAAACAAGAATCGAGCTTGATGCACAAATAACAATAATCCATTCATAAGGACCAATCGGTTCCGTTTTGAATAATCGCTGCATAAAGGAGTTATGTAAGACAAAAATCTGTAAACCAAGCACAACGGTCATCGCAAGCAATAGCCACCTGTTTGAAAACAGGCCAAGTTGAAATATTGACTTTGTCTCAGATCGACAGTTAAATGCGTTAAACCATTGGAACATCGCCATGGCAACAAGTGTTACTGAACGTGCATGTACCAAATTGCCTGGATAGTAATGCCAAAAAATCAAAAGTGAAAAAATAGCCATCGGCGTTGCCATAAATAACATTTTTCCTACCATCTGCCAATCAACCAAACGCAACAAACCAAAACGTGCCGTTTTTGTAAGCAATCCTTTCTCTTTTCGCTCTGCGGCAATCGCCATGTCCAAAAAACCATCGGTTACTAAATTGAGCCACAAAATTTGAACCGCAGTAATTGGCAAAGGCATACCAAGAAGAAGCGCAAACAGAACCACTAAAACTTCGCCCATATTTGTTGAAAAAAAATACAAAATAACTCGACGAAGCGTATAAAAAATATGGCGTCCATATTCAACACCCTTCATGATGCTCACAAAAGAATCGTCAAGCAAAACAATATCTGCTGCTTGCTTGGCAGCTTCTGTGCCAATTCGCCCCATCGCAATACCAAGATCTGCCGCAGCAAGAGAAGGAACATCGTTCACACCATCTCCTGTCATTGCCACAATATTTTTCTGAGCACGCAAACCGTTTACAATCTTTAACTTTTGACTCGGTGTCACACGTGCATAAACCGTTGCTTCGTGCAACACACGTTCAAACTGCTCATCAGAAAGTCTTTCCAGTTCTTGTCCTTCAACAATGCGATCTCCATTTTCAAAAATTCCAACCTTGCGAGCAACAAAAAGAGCTGTTTTTTTGTGATCACCCGTTGCCATAATCACTCGAATGCCTGCCGAACGAGCTTGAGCAACAGTCTCTACTACTTCCGGCCTGATGGCATCTTGAATCCCACAAAAACCAACAAAATCTAAACCTGAGTGCACAAAAGATTCGAACCACTCTTTACCGTTCTCTTGCCCCTCTGGCACGGCGTTTAGATCGAACTCCTTTGTAGCAACTGCAACAACACGCAACCCTTTTTGCAAAAAATCTGCCAGTTGTTTTTTCAGTGCTTCATCATCGTTACCCGAAAGTTGTATAATTTTTTCCGGAGTACCCGAAACAAAGACTATTCCAAGCCCATCTTTTTTACAAAACAGTGCATGATATTGCAATCGAGCATCAAACGGGATTTCAAACAACCGTTCGTACTCGTTTAACAATCGATCCTCTTTGAACCCAAGCTTTTGGGCAAAAATCATCATAGCAATTTCAGTCGGGCTTCCCTTTATTTCAAAAAGATTTGTCTCGGGAAAAAACTGCAACTCAGAACTGTTAAGCAGTGCTGATGCTATACCAAGTTTCTCTAACTGCTTGTGCTGAGCTATATCAACCACGTTGCCCGCAATCAAAACCTCCCCTTGCGAAAAATAACCAACTCCCGAAACATCATAATTATTTTCTGTTGTGGCAACTTTAGAAACAAGCATTTCATTGCGCGTCAATGTCCCTGTTTTGTCGATAATAATCGCATCTGCACGCCCCAGAGCTTCGACTCCCTGCATGCGCTTGACCAGAACATGTTTGCGGGCCAGAACATATACGCCGGTAACAAGTACCAACGTCAAAACAACCGGCAATCCTTCTGGAATAACACAAATAAACAATGCGGTGAGTGTAATTAAAAGTTCTTTGACAGGCTTACCTGTAAATAATCCGAGAGCAAAAAGAAAAAGGCAGATCCCAAGAACAAACCACAAAATAAAATAAGAAAGTCGTATGACCTCTTTTTTAATAGGCATCTGTGTGTCTATCGCTTCAGCTTCACGCTGAATATGACCTATTTGTGTATCGGCACCTGTTTGCACAACAATCGCAACTCCGGAGCCCGAAAGAATGTAAGTCCCTTTGAACGCCATATTATTTTGCTCATAAATTGGAACGGGCTGCTCAATTGTTTCAGATAGTTTATGAATCGGCCGTGACTCACCAGTTAAAATTGCTTCATCAATCTGTAAATCATTCGACTCTATGATTCGCACATCAGCTGGAACACGCTCGCCCTCCTGCAACAAAACAATATCACCAACCACCAAATCTTTGTCTTCAATAAAAAGTCTTTTTCCATCACGTAAAACTACCGACGTTGCAGTAATAAACTGTTTCAGCCCATCTAAAATAGAGCGAGCTTTTCCCTCTTGAACGGTCCCAACAATTGCATTAAATAATAAAACACCGCTGACCACAAGCGCATCTAGTTTATCTTTTGCAACAAAAAAAATAATGACGGAAGCTACCAACAAAATGTAGATCAATGGACTTTTAAATTGTCTAAAAAAAACAGAAGCCCACGATTCACGGGGCTTTTCTGGTAACACATTTTGACCAAATTCAGAAATACGTTCCTGAACCTGCTTTGTGTCCAATCCCTTTTTAAGATCGGACCGCAACTCCCTGATTACTTCAGAACTACTCTTTTGGCTCCAGCTCATTTAACTACTCTTAAAAAAAAAGCCCGTCTTCACTCTGACGAGCTCCGCCGGGCAGGCGGAGGACTTTCGAACACATCCCTAAACGGCTTCACCCCACTCCCCTTCAGGCTTAGTTCTCAAAAATCGCTCCGCGCGAGTTAACATTTCAACTGTTGTCACCTTACTCAAAGCAAAAGCAAAAATTCAACAGTTTTATTTCTTTTTTTTCTCTTCCAGTTTTTGTTTTACCTCATTCAAACTCTTTTTCTCAGCAACCTTCTTTTTTTCAGCAAGCTTTTTAACTGGCTTTTTATTCTCTTCCAACTTGTAGCCCTCAAGCTCATTACTGAATGCATCATAATCTGCTGACTCTAAACAATCTGCCTGTTTTTCGACACCGTTCAAATCAGCAGGAGAAATATGTTTTAAAATCTTCTTGAGTTTTTCTTCTTGTCGCTCTGTCAACTTGTTTTGCTTGCCAAAATATACACTCAAAATAAGCAATCTTTTGATTTGAGCATCTTTATTAACTTTGCCTGCTTGTGCATACAAGCCAGACGACATAATCGCACCACACAAAAGACCTGTTGCAAATAAACATTTTTTCATAATATAAAACCCCTCTGAAGTTGTGTCCCTACGCTAACGAAAACCGATCCGAAAAGCTCAAGGACTTGTTCATATTTTTTCGTTGATTCGTATTATAATAAAAAAAAACGCAAAAACAAGGCGCCTTGCCGATTCTTTTATCCCTCTCTATACTCAAAGGAGTATTTTCGTAGACTCACTTTTTAATTAACCCGACAGGAAAAAATGTTTGGATTTATCAAAAAAAGCTTCAAAAAAATTTATGACACCTTCACATCCAAAGTAAGCGCACTTTTTTCTCGCTCCACTGTTGACGATCAAACATTACAAGAGCTTGAGCAGATTTTAATCAGCGCTGATGCAGGAGTCAAAACAACACGCACCATCATCGAAAATCTCAGAAAAAAGGCACAATCTGGGCAAATTGTACAGGGACAGGACCTTAAAAAAGAACTTGAACTACAGCTGCGCAACCTACTCGAATCAGAAAAACTTAAACCATTTACCCCCGAGAATGTTTTTCTTTTAGTGGGAATCAACGGTAGTGGAAAAACAACCTTTGCGGCCAAGTTGGCCAACTATATGAAAAAAAAAGGCAAAAAGGTACTACTTGTTGCGGCGGATACATTTCGTGCAGCAGCAGTTGAGCAGCTGACCTCCTGGGCAGAAAAAATCAACGTAGAAATCGAAACAGGTACAGCTGGACAAGATCCTGCCTCTGTTGTCTTTAAAGCATGTGAACGATATAAAAACGAAAAATTTGACGCTTTGATTATCGACACAGCTGGACGACTACAAACAAAAATAAATTTAATGAAAGAGCTGGAAAAAATAAAAAAAATTATTTCCCGCCAACTCCCAGATGAATCGATAAGCACTCTGTTGACGGTTGACTCCATGCTTGGCCAAAATTCACTTGAACAGGCACGTATTTTTAACGAAAGCACCGACCTTTCTGGCGTTATTTTGACCAAAATGGACGGCACTGGAAAAGGCGGAATTGTATTTGCAATTGTACAAGATCTCAGTGTGCCAATCGCCTATGTCTCATTCGGCGAGCAACTTGATCAATTTAGTACATTTAATTCGCAAAAATATGTTGAGGGACTTTTGAGCAAATAATCATTACTCTTCATTACCATCGTCATCTTCAACCAAATAAAGGCCCATCACAATGAGTTTTTTCTTTTCTTTTTTTGGTTCTACATTTTGTTTAATATAACCAAGCATTTTGTAAGATTTTGGCTTAGGTCCCTTTTGCATCTCCTCTTTGAGCTTTTTTGTATCAGCATCAACCACGCAAAAAGCCTGCGCCGAAAATATAAATGGTACAAAAAATAAAAAGTATATCACCCGCTTAACATCATACGTCTTCTTATAAACTTTTCTTATATTCATTATCACTTATAACCCTTTCCAATTCGTAAAATCAAAAATTCGTTTCCCCAAATTCTTTCCACATCTGATGCATATTATCACTGTCTAAGCCTGCATCAAATTCTTTTATCAATCCGTAAAAACGTTTTATCTTTTTTCTTCCTATTTTTACAACCTCCCTCATACAACTAAACATACCGCATTCCTGTACAGATCTCTTATGTTTCTCTTGATCTTTTTTCAACTCTTTGCTTTTCTTTTCCTGCTTATCTTCCATAGCTATCAATGAGCTTACAGATACAACCAAAAACAGTATAATTAAAGCCTTTTTCATAGTTTTAACCTTTATAAGCTGCAATTTTCATTGAAAATTTTAGAACCTGTTCTCATCAAAATCAAGCTTGAAGCTTCATAAGCATTTTGTAATTGCACACAAAAACAGATATTTGCGGGCAGCTTGGCAACACTATACAAAAAATGCCGGCGCTAAACACCGGCATTCATATTCATGCAAATCTAAAATATTATTTCTGCTCTACATCTTTTTCAGGAGTTTTTGCATCAAATGTTTTTTCTTTAATCTTAGTTAAAAGCTTATTCGCTTCTTCGAGCTTCTTATTGCGCTCTTCAAGTATCTTTTTGTGTTCAGTCCTGAGTATATACTTTTTCAAAACCAGTTCTTTTATGGTGTCTTTTTCCAGTTTTTCTGGAAACTTTTTAAGATCCAAAATAGTTTCAAGATCTTTTCTCACTCCATTATTCCACTTACAAACCGACGCAATCCTGACATCCCAATCTTTAGGAAACTTATCTTTTTCAAAAAAACTTTTCAATTTAGGCAAATACTTATTCTCGGCCTCAAGCCTACCTTTTTCTTTTAATGCGTCTGGCCAATTTTTTGGCAAACTTTTATTCTTACCAATACCAAGCTTTTTCTTCAAATCATTTTCAGAAAATTTCTGACTATGATCCAATTTTGTTTTTTTTCCTAAATATCCAATTCCAAATCCAAGACCTGCCGAAAAAAAAGCAGGAACTCCATAGGCCAAACCCTTCACCACGTATTTCTTAACTTGCTTCATTCCCCGCATCTGCGCAGAAAATATCATAGGGATCAACGCAAGCGCACATAGTTTTTTTATTTTCACAAACAATTCCTTTCTTCAAATATATCGACTAAAAAATGACATCCAACTTAAACAGCCACCGGCAATAATACGACGCGTCAAGCAATATGTCAATTTCGGCTCCCTCTATTTTTTTGTACAGTTAACTTTCACTTTTTCTTTAGACATGTTCTTGGCAAGAAGGAGCTCAAGAGTGGAATTTTCCTTCTCAAGATTAATGCATACCTTTTCATAGGTGTCACGCTCACTTTTATAAATATCACGCTCTTTTGATAAATCTTTAATCTTTTTTTTAACCATAATCTGACAATCAGTTATAGGTCCATTAGGTTTTTCCAAATTCAACATATCGGCAATAGAAGATATGACCTTTACAAGGGCTTTCACTTTGCCCTTTTGATAATTCAATTCATCGACCAGAATTTCATTTTGCTTGGTTAATTTTATGTTTTTCTTGGTTAATTCTACATTTTTCGTTGAAAGCACAGACAACATGCCTTTAAGACTAAGGTCCATTCCAGTAACAAAAAAATGTATGTTGCATAAAGCTAGGAAAAAATACAACTTCCTGATCTTCACTAAAAACTCCTCGCAAAAATACTCAGAAAAACTAAAAACCAGGGCTGGGCAAAACCCAACCCAACATCTAAATTACTAAAAAGTGTAAAATTCTATTTCTTTAAACCATCAAAAATAGATTTCACAGAACTGAGTGAGCCAACAAGCGAGCTAGCTTCGTACGGCACAACAATCATCTTATCATCTTTACCTTCCATCATCTGAGGCAATGCCTTGATGTACTGCATAGCAATCATGTACGGCAAAGGATCTCCTTTTGGAACGGAAGCTTGAATCATTTCAATCGCTTTCGACTCTGCCTGCGCCACCTTTAAACGCGCCTGTGCTTCTGCTTCTGCTCTGAGAA
This sequence comes from uncultured Pseudomonadota bacterium, assembly GCA_964477815.1. Classification (GTDB taxonomy): domain Bacteria; phylum Babelota; class Babeliae; order Babelales; family Vermiphilaceae; genus DAOVGZ01. The sequence goes on from CAYZEO010000015.1 coordinate 18,430, forward strand.
TTACTGATTCCGCTTCACCAGTTGCCCGTAAAACTTTGGACTCTTTAACTCCTTCTGCTTCCAAAATTTTAGAACGCTTTGAACCTTCTGCTTCCAAAATAACTGCACGCCTATCTCGTTCGGCACGCATCTGCTTTTCCATAGCTTGACGAATATCTGACGGAGGATTTACTTCTTGCAACTCGACACGATTTACCTTCACACCCCATTTATCTGTTGCTTCATCCAAAATAGCTTGCAAGCGAGCGTTAATCGCATCTCGAGAAACAAGCGTTTCGTCAAGATCCATGGAGCCAATTACATTTCGCAACGTAGTTTGCGTTAATTTTTCTATTGCTTCAGAAAGGTTTTTTACTTCGTACACCGCGGCCTTAGGGTCTGTAATCTGATAGTAAAGTAACGCATTAATTTCCATCGTCACATTATCTTTAGTGATCACATTCTGCTTTGGAAAATCATAAACCGATTCACGCAAATCAACGCGTTTAATCAATTGAGAATACCGATAGTGTCGGCGACCATCAACATCACGAACATAAGTCCAAATAACCTCGCGAGGCCGCTCCAAAAACGGAACAATAATGTGGAGCCCGGGCAACAATATTCTGTCATACTTACCCAGACGCTCAATAATAACCGCCTCGGCTTGCCTAACCATATAAACTGACTTGAGCAGAAAAATAACAAAAAAAAGACCAACACCAATTAGTACCACACTCATACCGAACATAGGAACTGGCATAGAAACTCCTTATGAAATTATTCTTTTTTCTTTTCTACACGATCAACAATAATATGTGCACCTCGCACACGGACAACAATAACAAGCTCTCCCTCTTTAATAACCTGATCACGTAATGAGCGAGCCAACCATAGTTCTCCATCAACCTTCACCCGCCCCATAGCATCTGGGCTAATCTGCCTGGTAACCAGGCCCCGCTTTGAACGCATCGCATACACATTTGTCTGAGAATGAGGAGAAACATTAGCCAACCACCTTCTGACCCTGTAGTGCAGAGCAAAAAATGCAACCATTGTGCCAATCAAAAAAATAGCAGCTTGCAATAACCAAGAATCAAAAACAAAGGTACTAATAGCCGCAACAAGACTCCCGAAAAAAAAGGATAAAAAGAAAAAAAGGCCTGGAGAACCAATCTCGAGCAATAAACACGCGATTGCAATAACAAGCCAAAAAACTAATTTATTAGAAAACAACCAAAAAATAACCCAATCTAGCATTGAAATTTACTCACAAATTGACAAGAAATTAAAATTATCATATTCTAAAATTAGACAGTTTGTTTATATCGAGGATACACGATGAAACTAAAAACACCTAAAAAATTCTTTTTTTACTTTGTTTTTTCCCTTGGCCTCTACGCTACTTGTAACAATATGCAAGATTATCACACTCCATCGACAACGCAAGTTCAACCAACTGAAAAAAAGCTGCTCCATCAAGAAAATCTGTCAAGGTCGGAACGCACTATCACTATCTGGGTACACGGAACTAGAGCACTTTCAAGAACATTATTTCCAAATTTTTTCCGTAGTGTTGCGGGACTTAATAATGCAGATGTTTATAAAAAAAACAATAATCTTCTGACAATAGCTCGAACACTCAACGAAGCGAATCCAGATATGTTCCCAGAAGAAGACATCTTTTTCTTTGGTTGGAGTGGCGTGCTGAGTGATTCTGCTCGACGCAAAGCGGCAAAACAGCTGTACGAGCACATTCTTTCCATTATCGAAAAATACAAAAACCGTTACAAAATTATTCCAAAAATAAGAATTATCACTCATAGCCACGGAGGCAACGTCACCCTTTATTTAGCTGAAGAAAGAAAAGAACGTGATGTTCAAATTATTATCGATCAATTAATACTACTCGCCTGTCCGGTTCAGAAAAAAACATCTCATCTAGTTAAAGACAAAATGTTCAAAAATATCTGGTCATTTTATTCGAAACTTGATCTAATCCAAGTGCTTGACCCTCAAGGCGTTTACGACATCAAAGATCGATGGGAAAATGGAAATAAAGAAAAAAAAGAAGATATACCGCTCTTTTCTGAGCGCTGCTTTCCTGAGCAAGACAATCTACAGCAAGTCTCGGTTAAAATAAATGGAAGACCAATCACACACCTTGAGTTTGTTCTGAAAAAGTTTGTCCGTCGGCTACCTGACATGATTAAGGAATCTCTAGAATCAAGCTTATAATTTCTTTACCTCATCAACAATGGAATGCGCATCAATTCCAGCCCAAGCAAGAAGCTCTTCCGTCTTTCCTGAACGAGGAAGTTTTGTTACTGCAAGATTTTTTATATGAATTCCTGAATTTGCAAGAGCGCACGTCACCGCCTGGCCAAGGCCACCTTCCAAATAATGATCTTCAACAGTGATAATGGTATTGTTTGATTTCTTTCCAACCTCTAACAATGTTTTTTCATCAAGAGGCTTGATCGAATACAGATCAATAACCGAAACATGTATCCCTTTTTCTAATAACAGTTGGCGAGCCTTGAGAGCCTCATGCAAAGTGACGCCAGCCGCAACAATGCATGCTTTGTCATCTTCAGAGCTGTGCAAAACCTTGCAACCACCAATCTCAAACAGCTCACTGTTGTCATACAAAATCGGCGTTGCCATACGAGTGGTACGTAAATAGCTGATGCCGTCATTAAAATTCGCCATTTTTTCCACCAACTTCCAGGTGCATACTGCATCGGACGGATAAAGAACAACAGAGCCTGGCAGTGCACGCATCATCGAAATATCTTCAAGCCCCATTTGTGAAGGACCATCTTGACCAATCGAAACCCCTGCATGCGAACCGACCAGTCGCAAAGCGGATTGTCCTATTGCAGCCATACGAATTTGGTCGTGAGCACGAGACATGAATGCTCCAAATGTTGCAACAAACGGAATTTTCCCTCGCCGTTCCATTCCAGTTGCCATACCAACCATGTTTTGCTCAGCAATAAAACATTGGAAAAATCTTTCTGGATATTTTTCTTCAAAGATTTCAGAAAATGTTGAGTTTTTTACATCACCATCAAGCGCAACAACACGGTTGCTTCGATCTCCTGCTTCTTTGAGCGCCATTCCATATGCTTTGCGCGTTGAATATCCCCCGTTCGTCCTGAGTGATTCTTCAGATTTACTAGAATCTGAAGAATTGTATCGAAGGATATCTTGTTTAAATACTGGTTGGTGAAAAACAATTTCGTCCTCAGTGGTAGTTTTTTCAGATGAAGCTTGTGGTTTTTTTGGCTCCCACGTAAAAAGTTTTTCATCAAATGCAGCGGCATCCGCAAACGTTGTATCAAGCTCCTCATAAATAATATTCAAATCCTCCTTTTTGAACGACTTACCATGAAAACCAAGCTTGTCCTGAGCTTGCTGAACACCAAACCCTTTGAACGTTTTTGCAATGATAACAACTGGAAGATTTTCAATTTCCGCCGCCCGATCAAGCGTGTCGACAACCTGCTGCATGTTGTGCCCATCAATCACAAAAGTTTTCCAACCAAATGCTGCAAATTTTTCTTCATATCGATGTGCGTGGTGTCCATGAACAGTTTCGTCCGATTGGCCCAAACGGTTGCAATCAACAATGCCGATTAAGTTGTTCAACTTATAAAAATGGGCAAGCTCTGCCGCCTCCCAGATACACCCTTCTGCCAACTCACCATCGCCCATCAACACATACGTTTTAAAATCACGCTTATCAAGACGCGCACTGAGCGACATGCCAGCACCAATAGAAAGACCAACGCCCAGCGCCCCTGTTGCTGCTTCGGAATAGGGAAACCGCAGCGTTGGATGTCCCTCCAGCGGCGAATCAAACTTACGATACTCAAACAACTCAGCCTCAGCAATTACGCCCACCTCTTTCCACGCCGCGTACAACAACGGCGATGCGTGCCCTTTGGACAAAATAAAACGGTCATTATTTGGGTTATTTGGATTTTGCAAATCGAAGCGCATCGCATGAAAAAAAATAGCAGAAACTAAATCTGCCGCAGAAAGACAAGATGTTGGATGCCCAGAACCGGCCAACGATGTCATGGTTAAAACATTTCGACGCATATTGTACGCTCTGGATTCCAAAAAAAGACGCTCTTTATTCATTTTTTATCCTCTGCTACTTTCTTTATTAACTGGCCAGACGATATCATCTCAAGCCCATAGGCGACAATGCCTTCTCCTAGAGGAAAACTTTCTTTGCCTGGATACATGACTGCAAGATGATCAAGCTTAAGATTATCTTTGGCAATCGTCATCGATTTGGTTATTTTTGGCGCATCTGTGTACTTAAACTCAAACCCAATTCGCCTGTCTCCTTTGATAATCAAAAGATCCAGCTCAGCATTTGATTGCGTTGCCCAAAAATAACATTCACCAGGTGACGCATCAAATGCTCGAATCACTTCTTCTAGAGTAAACCCCTCCCAAAAAGATCCAAGCCGCGGATGAACCAACAGTTCATTTTTATTTTTGATATTCAAAAGAGCATGCAAAACACCGCTGTCACGAAAGTAGATTTTTGGTGATTTAACCTGACGCTTTTGTAGATTCTCAAACCATGGAGCCAAAATTCGCACCATAAATGTTCCAGCTAGAATGTCCAAGTACTTGCGAACCGTGTGTCCGGATATCCCGAGAGATTTTCCAATCTCATTTCCGTTAAAAATCTGCCCGTGATAGTGTGCAAGCATTAGCCAAAATCTACGCATCTGTTGAGGCGGAACATTAAAACCAAGATTTGGAATGTCGCGCTCCAAAAAAGTCGAAATATAACTTTGTCGCCACAAATAGCTATCTTCAGTAGTATCGGCCAAATATGATCGAGGAAAACCACCCCGCACCCACAACTTCTGACTTTCTTTTGTTTCGAACAACGAAAATGGCGGCAACTCAACATACCCAATTCGCCCGGCCAGCGTTTCGGACGACTGTCGAATAAGGTCTCTGGACGCACTACCAAGAATAAGAAATTTTCTGTCACTACCCGGCTTGTCAACCAGGACTCGCAAAACTGTAAATAGATCGGGCCTTCTTTGTATTTCATCAATAACAATAAGTTTTTGCTCCACACTTGTAAGCGCAAGCATGGGATTTTCAAGACGTGCCAAATCTAGTGGATTTTCAAGATCAAAAAAATGGGCCTCATCAGGAAAATATTTTTCAACATACATTCTTGCCAATGTTGTTTTACCCACCTGCCGTGGCCCCAAGAGTGCGCAAATAGGATGCACACGAAAATGCATCTCAACCTTGCGCAAAAATTTATCTCTTTTCATAAAAAACTCCTTGCAATTTTGAACTCTACCTTCTAATTTACAAGGAAACGAGCAAATTTTTCAAGAAAAAATTTAAAAAGCACAAGCCCGCTCGCACAAAAAACCATAAAAAAATCGACTTAGAAAAACAATAAAAACTCTATTTGAAATTACAAATCAACTTTGCGCAGAAAAAAGCCGTTTAATTAAACCATCCCACTTGCAAATGTCCAATTTTTTGTCATAATGAAAAGCTGTGGGGGGCTGCAGTTGAACGCGACCTTTCTCACAAAAAAAGTAATAACTGTTAACATTCAACTTTTAACAAAGGGGTTTTTCATGAATATGAAAAAGATGGGAATTATTTTAGGAACTACGCTTATTGCTCTGCA
>CAYZEO010000016.1:0-23293 GCA_964477815.1 uncultured Pseudomonadota bacterium
TTTTGTTTGAGTTTCGGGGTAAAAGTGGATGCTGAGATAAAAATCCACATCTAATCTGTTTGCAAAGTTTGCGTTTTGAAGAGGGAAAATAGTTTCTCCTGGAAAGCGGGTTAGAATAACCCGTATGTTTGGATACGTTTGTTCGAGTGATTTTTTTAGTTCTTGGGCAAATTGTAGTGAAATGCCACGTTCAAGACTGTCTCCAATCTGCCTGCCGGTATGTTTTGCATCACCTGCTGGATCGAGCATGATTGAAAAGGTTGCATAAAGTGGAGTTGTTAGCAAAAGTATGAGGGGTTTGATTTTTAATCTTATTATCGACAACATAAATCACTCGTTAAAAAATGTTTTAAAAAGGTGATTCGAACGAAACTTTTATTGTTTTTTACTCCCATGGCGATCGCTTTTGGTTGGCCAATAAATATACACAGTTTTTTTGCTCTTGTAATAGCAGTATAAATCAAGTTTCGTTGTAAAAGTGTAAAATGTTGTGTAAAAAGTACAACGACTGCGGCAGAATATTCAGAACCCTGACTCTTATGAATTGAAACGGCGTAAGCAAGAACCAACTCATTTAGGTCACTTCTGTCATATTCAACAATTCGTTCTGAATATCGAACGGATATCGTTCTGTCTTCTATATTGATCTGTTCAATTGTCCCCATGTCACCGTTAAAAACATGCTTGTCGTAATTATTACGCAATTGCATGACACGGTCGCCGATTTTGTACGTTGAGCCCATGAATGTTATGTTTGGCCCAGATTCTTCGGGATTAATAATATTTTGTAAATCGATGTTTAATTTTTGTGTACCAGCTGTTCCGCGGTGCATTGGAACAAGAACGACGGATTCGTTAGGCTGAATATTATATTTTTGCAATCCTTTGCGATAAATTTTTTCAAGATGCAGTGGAATATTTTCGGGGTTATCTTCTTTAATAAAAAAATAGTCGCGATTTGCATCAGGAAGATAAGAAACAGGAAATTCTCCGTTATTAATTTTATGTGCGTTAACAATTATCAAACTGTTTTTTGCCTGACGAAATATGTTGATCAGTTTTACGCTTACAATCACATTGCTTGAGATTAAATCTTTTAAAAAGTTGCCTGAACCAACGGAAGGGAGTTGGTGAACATCGCCGATAAAAATAATATGAGCATCAAGTGGTACTGCTTTAATCAATGCATGTGCTAAAAAAATGTCGATCATTGATGCTTCATCAACAATCAAAAAATCAAGCTGAAGTGCGTTTTGTTCATTATGAGCAAAACTGAATGTAGAGAAATCGAATTCTAACAATCTGTGGATCGTTTTTGCATGTCTTCCTGTTCCTTCGACTATTCTTTTAGCGGCACGTCCAGTGGGTGCTGCAAGCTTATATCGCAAATGTTGCTCATCTAAAATGCTCAGAAGTGTTTTGATAAGTGTTGTTTTTCCTGTGCCGGGTCCACCTGTGATTACGGTTACTTTATTTTGTAGACTGGCCATAATCCCCTCGTGTTGTTCTTCGTTGAGGAGAATATTGTTCCCATATTTTCCGGCTTGTAGTTTGGTGTAAATTTTGCTCAGGTCTAGTGAAAGACGAGTTTTTCGTAGCACAAGTTTTTTTATTTTTTCAGCAACTCCCTTTTCTGAATGATAGTATTGTGAAAGGGTTACAAAATGTTTTTCTTGGTTGTACGGAGAAACAAGTTTTATTTTTCCTCCATCGTACAGATTATGAAGTGCCATTTTCATTTTCTGTTTTGTATTTTCTTTATCGAGTTCAAGCAGCTGAATGATTTTTTCTTTCAAGTCATCAAGTTCACAATAGAGGTGACCTTTGCTAAGTTCTTGTGACAATGCAAAAAGAGTTCCGGAAGTTATCCGTTTTAATGAGCTGTGTTCAAATCCAAGTTGCTGTGCAACTGCATCTGCCTTTTTAAAACCGATTCCCCAGATATCATCTGCCAAGCGGTATGGGTTTTCATTTATAACGCTTACGGCGCTTTGTCCATACGTTTTATAAATTTTTGTAGCAAAAACAGTTGATATTCCCTTGCTTTGTAGAAACACCATGATGTTGGCAATCTCTTTTTGTTCTTGCCAAGCGTTTGTTATTTTCTCAACTCGTTTGGGCCCGATTCCGTCGACTCGATGTAATAAGTGTGGAGCTTCTTCAATAATCTTGAGAACATCAAGGCCGAATTTTTTGACCAATTTGTCGGCATATGTAGGACCTATACCTTTAATCAATCCTGATCCTAAATATTTTTTTAGTCCTATGATGGATGTTGGTAGGCAAGCTTGACATTTTTGTGCTTCAAATTGTTTGCCAAATTTTGGATGAACAACCCAGGCCCCTTGTAGCGTAACTTGTTGTCCAGCACTTACCCCTGGAAGGTTCCCTCGAACAGTGATTGTCTGCGATTTTTTTGTTTGAAGAACAAGAACAACAAAGCCGGTATCTTCACTCTGAAATAAAAATCTGTCTACAGTGCCAGTTAACTCTTCGTGTCCCATCTGTATTCATCCATAATAAGAGCCCAGCCATACAGGCTGGGCGGCCAGATAACTCGTTAAATTATATAATGAACTAACTATTTTTACTTTTTCTCATCAGTTCTATAAAAAGTTCTTTTCCTCTTGGACAACTTCGTGCCATATCTTCAAGAAAGTTTGTGAGGTCGGTGCAAAATGTTTCAAAGCTTTTAAATGTTTTTATTTCTTGTCTTAAAAAGTGGCCCTCGTTTCCTTCAGTTTCCTCGCCCCATTTGCGTAAGAAGCAATCTTTTTTATCTCGTTTTTCGCAAGATTCATCAATGAGCATAAGAATCTGTTTTTTAAATCCTCTAATGCTTTCAATATAGCTTGATGTTTTTTCTAGAAAATCCTCTTTTGCCTGATTTAATACGTTTTTCAATTCATGAATTCTTTCTTCATATTCATTTTGTGTTTTTTTGATTAGATATTCGGTTTCTGTATCAGGATTTTCTGTCTGATTAAGTTCTTCCATTTTTATTTCATAATCTGTTTTGAGTTGTGTCTCCAGAATTGATAATTCGCTAACAGAATAAAGTTCTTCTTCTAATTCGTATGTTCCAACAAATTGTCCGTTTTCTGCTTTAACACCAAACAGTATCTTTCTCAGTTCTTGCCGGACTTGCAAAATAAGTCCGAAAACCTCACCATCTATAGCATACGATTTTCCGTCGATTAAGCCAATAATTGGTGAGGTAAGTACGACGGCATTAATTTTTGAGACCTGTGCTTGCGATAGAGTAAGTACTGCTAGTGTAGTCAAAGCTATTTTTTTCATATTTTTCTTCCTTTTGTTTTCACTTAAAAATCTACTTCCAGATTAAATGTGATCGTCCAGTCTCGTCCTATTCCCGAAGACCACCATGTATAGTCAGCATTGAATGCGAGTGTCCAATTTCGATCGCTCCTCTCTAATACATAAAATAATGAACCAATAATTTTGCTTTGATATCCAAATAGTCGACGAGCTTTTTCTATTTTGAGTCGCTCAAGTTGTTTCTCAGGTGCTTTAATACTTGAAAGACGTTCTTTCGATTTAATCCACATGTCTGTTCCAAGATGCATGCCAAATCGCTTAGATTCATAAACAAACACTCCTGTCCACCTGAATACAATTCCTGGATGAACTCGTGTTTCAAAATGATACGGCATCAATTTGTTGATCAATTGTTGTTCCAAAAACTCCATGTCCGATTGTGCTCTACTTTCATCAATATTGATTCCTGGATTATCGTAGTCTTCAAAGTGGCGAATTCTGAACAGCCTTTCATCTATATACTCAGAAAAAAAGCGCATCTCTGTTGCGGGGAAAAGATATTCAAAGGACATGAAGCCTTTGTAAAAAATTTTGTCTGCCCAATTTCTGTCAAGAAAGGCGCCAAGTGGAGTTTTTGATTCCATACATACCCCTATTCCAAGATGCCTTCCATTTCCAAGTGGGGTATCAAGAAGATTGGCAGAAAGGTTATCTAGTGTTTCGTAAGAAAGATAGCGCAAAGCTCTGTATGCTTCATCTTCGCTTTGGAGTTCGTCCTCGATCGCCATGTCTAATATTTCGTCCAGATGATAACCGATCAAGTCTTTGAGATTTGCGTCAGATCTTCTGTCACATTTAGCTTTGTAGTGATTTCCTATAACTCCTTTTGCAAAAGCAAGTGATATGGGTAGAGTGGCCATAAGGCCAACTCGAACTGAGAATACTCCATGTGATAACCCTGGATGAGTAAGTCGTATTCGAAGGTCGCCAAAACCAAGTTTGTCACTGATAAGATGATTATCTTGCAATCGCTCCTGTTCCTCTTCGGTAGTTGCGCCCAATTCTTCCTCTATGGCATCCTGCTCTTCTTCAGTAAACCAATAGTTACTTTCAAGATAATAAAAAGGTATTTTCCAGGCGAAGCTCCAGTTTCCAAAGGATTTTTTTCCATGCACAAGAAAGCCTGCTCTTCGTTCTTGTATTGTTGCATTTGCAAAAAGTAATAGTACGTCAGCCGGATCGAAGTCGAATTCATTGTTGAATTCTGCAACCTTTTTTGCTGCAGCATCGAGCTTGGCCAGAAAACTTTCTTTGGTAAGCGCCAAATATGAGCAGATGCCATCGCTACATTGCGAAAAAAACGACCTGTCTGTCTTGTTTAAAAAAAGATCAAAGCCTATTACCCAATCTCCACGAGAATAACTTTTGTTGAGCATTCCGATAGGCAGATCAATAATGTCTCTTTTGTTTAAAGGATTTGTTCGTAAAAAAAGATTTTCCTCCAAAATGGAAACGATGTTCATGTCATATAAAATTTCTACAGTCTCCTTTGGTGTGAATGATTTGCGTACAAAAGTGAATTCATTTTCCTCCAAAAAGGCGATTGCTTCAGGATCGTTAAGAAGCTGATCGAAGTCATCTTCAAAGTCTACGCAAAATGAAGAATTAAAAGTAGTCAAAGATACAAGAGTGGCAACAGTGAGCCCAACCTTTTTTATGGAATTCATAATCTCTCTTTTTAAAGGGGTCAAACGATTTTTTAGTTTGAAGTTATGAGAACGAAATTAAACTCGTGCTCGTATTGTGTTGTATGTGCCGTTTCAAACGTTGAAAATTCTACTCCATTTTGAAAACAATCGCAAAATTCATACTTTTTTTCTTTAAGTAAGATTTGTTTGGTCTCGATTTTTTATTGCGAATCTCATATACTTTAGGGAAGTTATTCTTTCTATTTGAGGTTCCGGAACGTGAGGTGAAAATTTGATGTTCAATGACAAAAAGACTCAAAAGCGGTGTTTTATTGTCGAAGGAAATATTGGGGTGGGAAAGTCCTCTTTCTTGAGGCTTATTAATAAAAGTCTGAACTGCCAGGTTATTTTTGAACCGCTTGAGAAATGGCAGAATGTTGGAAATTCAGGAAGTCTTTTTGAAAAGTTTTACCGTGATCCTTCGAGGTGGGCTTATACTTTTCAGTCGTATGCCTTTCTTTCCCGTGTTCTTCAGCAAGAGGAAGCGGTTGCCAATTCAGAAAGCGATGTCATTATTTTTGAACGTTCCGTTTTTTCTGATCTGCATTGTTTTGCAAAAAACTGTTTCGAATTAGGAACAATGACCAAACTTGAATGGAATTTGTATCAGGAGTGGTTTTCTTGGTTGGTAGAGAATCACGTTGTTGTTCCTGCGGGTTTTATTTATCTTCGTGGAGAACCGCAAGTTTGTATGGAACGTTTGCGGTTGAGAAACAGAGAAGAGGAGAGTGATGTGCCCCTTGATTATCTTCGACTTCTTCATCAAAAACACGAAGATTGGCTTGTGCATAAAAAGAATGTTGCAGCATCTGTTTCCAATGCTCCTGTTTTAGTTTTAGAGCGGAATGTTGACTGGCATGTTGATGAGCCTGAAAAGGATCGTCTTGTCAAAGCAGTTGCTGATTTTTTTGACATTGGGTATTCGTTGCAGGACTGTCCTGAAAAAAAATCTTCTTCTTTGTCCTTGTAAAAAACGTAATTAATAGGATAATGTTTTAGTAGGACACCTGAGTAGTACCTGTAAGATTCATTGAAAATAAAGGGTTAATCTCCTTGCTGAAAGGGAACAGGATGGACGGTGCATTTTATGCGCAAGCAGCAGCATTTTTGGGTGCGGCGATAGCTATGGGAGTTGGAGCAATTGGGCCAGCGCTCGGACAGGGATTCGTTGGCATGAAGGCCTGCGAGAATATTGGAAAATATCCAGAGAATGCTGGTAAGATAAGAACTACCATGATGATGGGTATGGGTCTTGTGGAAACATCCGCGATCTATGCGCTAATGATTGCTGGTGGTTTAATATGGGCTGGTCTCAGGTTGATACCTAGTTAATAATGGATTGTCGATAGTATGGGCATGGAAATTAATGCCACGCTGATTGTGCAAGCGTTTCATTTTTTTGTTGCTTATCTTTTATTCCGAACTTTGTTTTTTAGGCCAGCTGTAAAAGCGATTCAGGAAGAGCAACAAGAAAAGGACGGGCTAAAATCGGTGCTTGCTGAGCGTGAGGTTGCCTTAGAGAAAAAGTCTGAAGAAAAAAAACGAGCATGGCAAAAAGCTCAAGAGCAGTTTGCTCAGGCAACCCCGCCGGTTGTTGGTTCTCGGGTTGAGCGTATTGATGTTGAGCCGGCCGAGGCCGCTGAATTGCCATCGAACGATGAAATTGAAAGTCTTGCCGAGGATGTAAAGCAGGTCATAATCAAGAAGGTGTCTGGCAGACATGAGTAGCTCTGTTATTTCCACTCTTTTCAGGTTTATTAACTTTGGTCTTGTTTGTGCAGTAGCAACTTATGTTTTTGTAAAAAAGATTTTACCGAGCGTAAAAAATAAGATAGCTGCGAAACATACAGAGCTCCAGGATATTGCAGCAGAAAACAAAAATTTGCTAGAGATGCAGAAAGAGATTCAGGAAGAAATAGACGAACAAGAGCTGTTGAGTAGGAAGTTATATGACCAGATTTCTGTCTGGTCTTCTGTTTTTCAAAAGGAACAGGATCTGTATCGTCAAGAGCAAGCTTTGGTCGTGAAGCGATTGCGTCAACGTTTAGATACTCAGGCCGAGTATAAACTTCATAGTCAGCTGCGTGCGGCTGTTTTGAAAAAAGCATTCGAGGGTGCGCAACAGGAGCTTGCTTCTTTTTTTGCTTCAGAAAAAAATGGACGTCAATTTGTAACGTCTGTTATTGAGCGCATGCGTAAGGATTTGTCATGAATGGAGATCGCGTTATTGCTCGTAACTATGCAGTTGCCTTTATTAATTCATTCATAGACGATATTTCAGAGCAGGATTTTTTAGCTATGCAGGACGCGCTTGCGTTTTGGGAAGAGAATAGAAAAACATTTTATTTTTTGGAGGCTCCTGCTTTTGATGCGGCTAAAAAGATATCCATTTTAAATGAAGTTCTTGAAAAGCTTTATGCACCTGAATCATTGAAAGAGCTTTTTGCTTTGCTCGTTCGGCACAAAAGGGTCCTTCTCATTCGTGATGTATTGAGAGAGATTTGTGCATTGTATAAAAAGAGAAAAAATATACTGTTTTTTACTATAAGTTCGGTTCACGAGTTGCATGATGATGAGCTTGATTTGATAAAGCAGTTTCTTAAGAATAAAACAGGCAAAACAATTTTGTGTACTTGTGTTATCGATAAAAGTTTAATAGCAGGTATACGTTGTCGTAGCGAAACAGTTGAATGGGAATATTCTGTGCGCAAGCAGCTGGATAATCTGCGCAGGCAACTCATTTTGCAAGGGTCTACATGAAAGTCAAAAGTTCTGATTTAGTTTCATTGTTCGAAAAATCTTTGGTCGGTGTTGATCTGGACAAGTTAGATGAGATTGGTATTGTTGTGCAGGTCGGTGATGGAATTTGTCAAGTTCATGGTCTGACCAATGCTGTTGATGGAGAGTTGATTGAGTTTGATGGTGGGAATAAGGGTATCATTCTAGGATTAGATGAAGAAACGGTATCAGTTTTTTTACTTCACGACTCAATTGTTGTACAAGAGTCGGAAATAGCGCGAAGGACTGGCGGAGTATTTAAAACTGTTGTTGGAGACCAGCTGGTTGGCCGGGTTGTTAATGCTTTGGGAGAGCCTCTTGATGGTTTGGGACCAATTAAGTCTGATGAATTAAGGCAGGTTGAGTCTGAGGTGCCACAGATTATTGAGAGAAGTCCAGTTGATGAGTCGCTTGAAACCGGCATCACTGTAGTTGATGCTTTGGTTCCGATTGGAAAGGGGCAGCGAGAGCTGATTATTGGGAACCGAGGAACTGGTAAAACCGCAATAGCTATAGACAGTATTTTGCATCAAAAAGGTAAGAACGTCATCTGTATCTATGTCTCAATTGGTAAGCGACAGGCAAATGTCGCGAGGATAGTCAGGACATTGGAACAGTACGGAGCGCTTGATTATACAATTGTGGTAAGCTCTGAGGCGAGTGAGGCCGTATTGAACCAATATTTGGCTCCTTATGTTGGTTGCACAATGGGAGAATATTTTAGGGATAAAGGGCAGGATGTACTGATTGTATATGATGATTTGAGTAATCATGCTGTGGCATTCCGCGAAATGTCTCTTTTGATGCGTCGCTCTCCGGGACGTGAAGCATATCCAGGTGATGTATTTTATTTACACTCTCGTCTTTTGGAGCGTGCAGGCAAATTAACAAATGGTGGATCGTTAACAGCATTGCCGATTGTGCAGGTCCAGAGTGACGATATTACCGCCTACATCCCAACAAATTTGATTTCGATCACGGATGGTCAGATCTTTTTAGATACGCAGCTTTTCAACAGTGGTGTACGTCCCGCAGTAAATGTTGAGCTTTCTGTTTCTCGTGTTGGTGGTGCGGCACAGACAAAGGCTATCAAAAAGATGACCAGAGCCCTGCGTCTTGAGTTGGCGCAATATCACGAGTTACTAGCCTTTTCTCAGTTTGGAACTGAGCTTGATGAAGTTTCTCAGCGACAGTTGGCTCGAGGTGCATTGGCTGTCGAAATACTGAAACAGCCTCAGTTTGTTACATATTCTTTCGTGGATGAAACATTAATTCTGTTTCTTTTGAAAGAGAGCTTTCTGGATAAGGTTGAGCACAAAGATTTATCGGCGTTTACAACCCAGTTTATCAGTTACGTAAAGTCGGTGTATCCAAAGGTGTACGAAACAATATTTAAGCAACAGGATGTGAGTGATCAAACAAAAGAGCAGTTGGTCACGTTGGCAACGGAGTTTTCCAAGCTGTTTGTCTCGCAAGAAGCTGAAGAGACGAAAGAAAAGGAATAATTGAGGTCTGGGTGCGAATCCTCTATACTAAGTGCCACATAATGGATGGCATATTCTACTCTTTGTAGGTGCCCGTAGCTCAGCTGGATAGAGCAACGGATTTCTAATCCGTAGGTCGCAGGTTCGAATCCTGCCGGGCACACCAACCTATGCCAAGGCTACCCTTCGATGCGCTTCGCTACTCAGGGTAAACTTTTGGCGGGGCCATTTTTTCATTAAGCCCTTTAGAAGGGGCTTTCGATAGGGCTTTTTACTCCAAAGTCCGTTTTTGTTATAATTTTCTATGAATGGTTGAAGAATATCCCTGAAAATGGAGGATTTTCGGTGAAAATATCAAAGAAAGTTTTGTATGTAATTCTTTTTGGGTTGATTGCTCAGTGTATGCCTGTTGTGAGCTGTGGATACGGTTCACGCTTGAAAAGAACCGTGGTTTCTTTCGGTTCATGGGCAAAAAAGGAGCCTGTAACCGCTCTGTTCACGGCAGGGCCACCAGTCTTTGTGCTTGGATGTGTAGTTTTTTTTCTTTCAAAGGAGGAATCAAGGAAGGAGTTGTGGACGGACTTCAAAAAGCTGTTTGACTGGAAGGAATGGGTCAAATGGGTGCTTACTGTAAAGAAAGCGTAAAAGTACAGTTTTTCTGGTGTTTAAAATGACGAAAACAAGGGCATGAAATGATGATAGGCGGCCATGTTTTCTATTTGAAATGTTCATTCTTGGGTAGGTTTAGGACCAAATATCTTTCTGGTTCGACTTATCCATCAGATTGAATCTGTAGGTAGAGTGTAACTTTGCCGGGCTTTTGAGATGTGTTTGAGGGGGCGGTTTACATCACAATTAATTCTGTTATAATTAAAATTGAATGGAAGTATTCCTCTCTTTGAAATGGTGGTTTTAATACATTTAAGTCACGGTTTCTGTTTGTAGATTATTGATTTTGAATGGTTCATAATCGGTGGTTTGGAAATCAGGATTAGAGTGGGAAAAAGGGTTAATTAATTAATATTTTTTATTTATTTATGGAGGAACTCTTATGAAGGGTTTTAAAAAGACAAGTATGGCGTTGACTGTTGCTTTGTTGGCTTCTCAGGCCATACCGGCTTTCGGTAATCAGCTTGGTTCAACTTTGGTGCAAGAGGGCGCTAGTAATATAGTTAAAGTTGTAAAGCCAAGTAAAGTTGTAAAGCCAAGCTTCTGGGCTCGCGTTGGCAATTTCTTTGGTGGTGCATGGGATTCCGTTAAAAACGTTGAATATAAAAAGCAAACTAAACTCGCCTGGAAATGGATTAAGAATAACAAGAAAACAAGTGTTGCTATAGGTGCTGCAGTTGTTGTTCCTGTGCTCGGATACCTTGCTTACAAGTGGTACAAGAAGCGTAATGTTGTAAAAAAGCAAGAAACGAAAGTTAAAAATAAAAAGAAGAGTGACGACGAGGAGGTTGACAAGTTAATTGACGAAGTTGAAAAAAGAGACAAGTGGGAAAAAAAGTACGAGAAATATTTGTTACGTGATGATTTGGTTATCCTCAGGGCTAACCTTAAAAGTAAGTATTATGACGAAAAAAATGATGACACTAAAAAACAGCTTAAATCTGAGCTAGATTTCGTCATTGAGAAAATAGAAAAGATAGATAAAAAGTAAGAAAAAAAACAACAACAAGAAAAAAGTTGAAGAGAATAAGACCACGGTTGGGTTTTTCAGCAAGATTAAGTCTTTGTTTCTTGGAAAAAAAAAGGTTGTTACCAAAAAGTAATCTTTTTC
Organism: uncultured Pseudomonadota bacterium; assembly: GCA_964477815.1. Taxonomy (GTDB): domain Bacteria; phylum Babelota; class Babeliae; order Babelales; family Vermiphilaceae; genus DAOVGZ01. The sequence goes on from CAYZEO010000016.1 coordinate 11,070, forward strand.
TTTTGAGCATCACGTAGACTAAATTAAAGAGCGGTGGGAATCTCCCATCGCTCTTTTTTTATTATCTTTTACACTATTGTTTTTTGCAGGTCATTCAGTGCTTTGACATAATTTGGTTGATCAAATATTGCTGAAGCGATTCCAAAAAGTTCAACTCCTTGGTTTGCTAAATCTTTAATATTTTCTTTGTTGATGCCACCATCCATGCCAATGGAGAAGTTGAGCCCCTGGGTTTGTCGAGTTGCGATGAGTGGTTTTAGCTTTTCTTCTGTTCCTTTGATGAATGATTGTCCAGAAAATCCCGGTTTTACTGACATAATGAGCACAGAGTCGATAGCATCTAAGTAGGGAAAAATAGCTTGAATTTCTGTGTTTGGATTGACTGCGAGGTTTGGGTGGATGTTGCGCTCCCTTATTTGCTCTATATTTCTTCTGACTTGTCCTTTTGACTCAATGTGCATGCTAATAGTGCTGTGTGGGTTTAGAGAAAGCTTTTTTATCCAGTTGGTTGGATCGTCAACCATGAGGTGTACCAGCAGAGGTTTCGATGTTTCTCGGGCAATAGCGTTAATAAATTGTGTGCCCCAGGTCAAATTAGGTACAAAGTGGTTATCCATTACATCAAGATGGTAGCCATCACAGTGGGGATCTAATAGTTCAATTACTCGACGTAGATTCATTATGTCAGAAGATATGAGGGAGGGGTATATAGTCGCCATACAGTGCTCCTTTTTTATTTTTTAAGTTGCTTTTTTAACTATATCGATTTCTAAGTTTACTATGTGTTTTTATTGATCTTCAATGGCCCTTGCAGTGATTGTGTAAAGTTTTTGGCGTGATACACTAAAAATGTAGTCATAGTAGTCACATATAAACAATCAAGCGAGGGGGGAGATCATGGAAAATTCAGCGATAAAGCGCGTGAATATGTTGATTTTGCTTCAGCCAGACCTAGAAAAAGCGGTTCAATTTTATGAAGATTTGGGCCTCAAAAAGAAGTTTCATCTTAAAGAAAAGTGGGCTGAATTTGATCTTGATGGTATTAGCATAGGATTATGTCCAGTTGACCCAGAAAAATTAACAGAAAAGGGTATTGATCCCTCGACGGGCTTTAGAACAGGTATTGTTCTTGAAGTTGATGATCTACGAGCGCTTTGTAGCCAGCGTGCAGAGAGTATGACCTTCCTTGGTGAGCCCGTCGAGGCTGTTCATGGGCTCATGGTGAGCTTCAGGGATCCGGGGGGCAATATCATGGATTTGTATCAGCCCACCCCAGAAAAATTGCGTGAGTTTGTCAAAAAATCGGCGCAAAAAGAGCAGGAAGAACAGGGGCCATGCTGCTGTGACAAATAAATAGTCTATCAAAGAAGGGCTTATTTGGAAGGTGTTGAGCCTTTGATGCTCAGGAAATCTTAGTTGATCTTTATAAGATTTTGTTGCTCTTTTTTTTGTCCACTTTATACTGAAACTAATGTGCAGCGCTATTGAAAGATTAAAAATTCTAGAGGTTTTCATTACTATTTTTTGATTGAGGAGTTACGACGATGATCGAGAAAATTCGTCCGTTGTATGACAGGATTTTGGTCAAACGCTTGGAAAATGAGGAGACGTCGGCAGGTGGGATTATTATTCCTGACACTGCAAAAGAAAAAACGCAGACGGGTAGAGTTATCGCCGCTGGTGATGGCAGACTTTCGAAAGATGGCTCTATAACTCCGTTGAAGGTGAAGGCCGGAGATGTTGTTTTTTTTGGTAAATTTTCTGGAACAGAGGCTGATAGTGAGCATCTGATTTTGCGAGAAGATGAAGTTTTAGGAATTGTTGAAAAATAGTATGCAAACGTTTTAAGTCAACGGAGATTTATTATGGCATCAAAAAAAATATTTTTTGGCGTTGATGCGCGTGAAAAAATGCGCAAGGGTATTGATACTCTTGCAGACGCCGTGAAGGTTACTCTTGGTCCAAAAGGACGTAATGTTGTGTTTGAACGTTCGTTTGGTTCTCCATCGATTACAAAAGATGGAGTGAGTGTTGCAAAAGAGATTGAGCTTCAGGACAAGTTGGAAAATATCGGCGCGCAAATGGTGCGTGAGGTTGCAAGCAAAACTGCAGAAATTGCAGGTGATGGAACAACAACTGCAACAGTTCTTGCGCAGGCTGTTTTTAGAGAGGGAAACAAATACGTCACTGCTGGTGCAAATCCTATGGAACTCAAACGTGGGATCGATAAGGCTGTTGCGGAGGTTGTGAAAAAAATTAAAGAAAGCGCAACCCCGGTAAGTGACAAAAAAGAGATTGAACAAGTTGCTACCATATCTGCAAACTCTGATGCGACTATTGGTGGGCAAATTGCTGAAGCAATGGAGCGTGTTGGTCAAGATGGTGTTATAACTGTTGAGGAAGCAAAAGGTATGGAGGATGAGCTGGATATCGTTGAAGGTATGCAGTTTGATCGAGGGTATCTTTCTCCTTATTTTGTGACCAATGCAGAAAAAATGGAAGTTGAATTGGAAGATGCTCTTATTTTGATTTATGACAAAAAAATAAGCAGCATGAAATCGATGCTTCCATTGCTTGAACAGGTTGCAAAGTCAGGACGAAAGCTTCTTATCATAGCAGAAGATATTGATGGTGAAGCTTTGGCGACACTTGTAGTTAACAAGCTGCGCGGCACAATCAATGCTGCAGCTGTTAAGGCTCCTGGTTTTGGAGATCGTCGCAAGGCTATGTTGGAAGACATTGCAGTGTTGACCGGTGGAAAAATGATTTCAGAGGATCTTGGTCTGAAGCTTGAAAATGTAGGCATGCAAGATCTTGGTTCTGCAAAAAAAGTTATTTTGACTAAAGATAGTTGCACAATTGTTGAAGGTCAGGGTGACAAAGATGCAATTCATGGTCGTGTTGCGCAAATAAAGATGAATATCGAAAATAGTACCTCCGACTATGACAAAGAAAAGCTGCAAGAGCGTTTGGCAAAATTGGCAGGTGGTGTTGCAGTTATTAAAGTTGGTGCTGCGACTGAAACTGAAATGAAAGAGAAAAAAGATCGCATCGAAGACGCGTTGAATGCAACTCGAGCTGCTGTTCAGGAAGGAATTGTTGCAGGCGGTGGGCTTGCGCTTCTTCGAGCACAGGCTGTATTGCAGGGTATCAAGACCGAAGGTGATGAAAAACTAGGTGTGCAGATTATTATGCGTGCTTTAGAAGAGCCAATGCGTGTGATTGCTGCAAACGCAGGAGCAGAGGCATCCGTTGTTATTAACACTGTCAAAAATGAGACGGGAAATAAGGGATATAATGCCAAAACAGATGAATATGTAGACCTTGTTTCTGCAGGAATTATTGATCCGGCAAAGGTAACTCGTTCGGCGATTCAAAACGCAGCTTCTATTGCTGGTTTGCTTTTGACAACAGAAGCGACTATTTGTGAAATTCCAGAAGAGAAAACAAAAGAAGCTGGTCATGCTCATGGTGCTGCTCCTGGAATGGGTGGTATGGGAATGCCAGGAATGTACTAAGTTTTTTCTTGGTAAAATAAAAAAAAGGTGGTCCAAAAAAGGGCCGCCTTTTTTTGTTTTTTTATTTACGTTGATCTTTATTTAAAATGATGCAGCAACTTTTCCCCAAAGCCCCCATTGTTTTAACGAGCTGTTTCGTTGTGGTAATTCATAGAAAAATCCAGCTCCGAATGTTCCGTCTATCTTTTTCCCTTCGTGTTTTGAGGATAGGGACAGGTGCACGCGATGATTAATTACGCTTCTACTTATACCAGAATGCAAATCAAGATCACTTTCCAAAATGGGAACAAATGTCTGGTTTGGGTCGGCTACTTCTTCATCAGCGGTATATTCAAGTGTATTGATGGTGCTTAGGTTTGCCGTTCGTGGTTTTGTGTCTCCCGGTTCTGATTTGCCGGCGATACCGTATATTGTTGGGAATGGGCATATTAGTTCGTCTAGTTTTTCGTCTCCCTTTCCCCAAATTCCATAACCAAGCTCCAGCTCAAGTTCTCCTTTTTTTATTCGAAAGCCAAATCCAAAATCGACCATACTATAGGGTCTAACTTTAAATTTCATGGTCAAGACATTAACGGCTGGAATTTTCAGATCTGGTCCGCGGTCTATTCTGTTGAGCAAGAGGTACCGACTCCATGGTTTATGAAGTAGGTCGACAGTGCGCATCTGGTTGCGTCGAATTAAAAAAGTATGTTCTATGTCAAGATAGAAGCAGACATCAACAGGATCAGTATCATATGTTAAGACAATTTGCATGTTTACACCTGCTCCCATACCAAAATGACCATTTGGTCCAACCACAGCATCAAAAAGATAGTGCGCAGGATCTCGGTCTGCTGTTGCAAAGGTAAAGTGCGAATAATAAGCTAGCTGAAAATTATTTTCTGACATATAGGTGCTTCCGAGTGCAAGGCGTATGTGAGACATTTCAAGTTTAGAGCGTTTTTCGCCAATTTTTGCATAACACCATTCTTTTTGTTGAAATGCTTCAACAATATCTTTAGGAGCTTCTCCTCCAGTTCCCCTGTTTAAAATATCAAATTGGTTTAACTGTATATCATTTTCGACTGCAACAATGGGCAAAGAAAGAGATATCCAGAATCGATCGAAAAGATCAGAAGTGAAAAAGCGTCTAAGTAACTGGTTGTACTCGATTAAAAAACCGACCTGTCGTTGTCGCGGGTCAATAGTAAATGTTCCCGAAAAATTGTCAGGCAACCCAAGCCATTCAGCTCTGATATCTCTGGTGTTTGTAGTTTGTGCATTATCGCCGGCAACGTGGAGGCATTTTTTGTTGTTAAAAAGAAAGTATTGAGCAGTTTTTTCGTGATACATAGATTGCTGAAAAAGACCAACTACTTGTATGGCAGCTAGCCCATCTCCATGCCGATCATGTATAATGTTGTGCCATCCAGACTGAATAGCAGAAAGATTTTGACTTAAAGGGCGTGCGAACATGAATGATTGACTTGTGTAATCTTCGTCGGAGCAGTCATCGCATCGGCAGCACGATGGTCTGGCTATGCAGGGTGTAAGTAATAATAACAGTGCGATACTATTCTTTTTTTTCATTACCGGCCCTTTTTAATCTTATCAATCCCGCGTAAACTATCTTATGGTGATTTGCGTTCAAAGACAAGTTTTTACTCGTGTGAGTAAATGATATTTTTTATTAAAGATAGTATCATTTCATTTTTCATAAAAAAACAGATATTCCTGGTTTGATTTTTAGAAACGTGCACAGTATGATGGTTTGCAAATAAAAAAAGGGTTTTGATACAGGCAATGAAAAGATTTATAAAATAAAGAAAAAATAAAGGGAGTGTAATGTATTCATCAAGAATGAGGTTCCATTTGATATGTTTTTTTGCGGTACTTTTTTATAATTCAAAGGTTTGTTCAGTCTCGCAAGGAAAAACGACATTGTCTCATGATGCAGCAGATAAAAAAGTGAAAAAAGAGAGCCCTGAATGTTTTTCCAAGCTAGATACTATAGAAAAAACAAAAGCAATGGACGCCTTTTTAAGATGGGTAAAAAAGAAACCCTTTCGTTTTAAATTGTCTGGTTCAATGAGGCTTGATGCTTTTTTTGATTCTCGCATAGGTTATGATTTTTGGCAGGGTATAGATTTTAATAGTCCAAGGCCAAGAAAATTGGATCCTAATGAAGAAGACATTAACAATAAATCGCAATTTACTATTATTCCATGGCCTCTTTTGCAGCTCGATGTTTTAGGTCCAAAAGTGTGGGGTGCAAAATCATCAGCTTTGATCAAAGCTGATATTGTTGGACGGACGTTTCCACTTGGTGATGAGCTATTTAATTCGTATGGACTTCCTCGGATAAAACATGCTTTTTGTCAATTTGACTGGGAAAGCACAAGTTTGCGATGCGGTCTTTATTATCATCCGCTTGCAATGGTTGAGTTATGTCCGGATACTGTTTCGGTTAATGGTGGAGAAATGTTTGATCCATTTCAGTATAGTTTTATGTTTCAGGTTCGTCATCGCTTTGATCCTATGGAAATTGTTGCGGCAGTTGGCAGAATTCCTTATAAAGAAAGATCGCGCCATTCGATTTCACCGCATTTTTATTTGCGTATGAATGTTTTTGTTGGAGATCATTTACTTTGTGTTGGTAGCGACTTTCGCACAATGGTTCCTCGCCTAGAGACCGATTCTTCGCTTGCAACAAATCTAACAGCTGGTGCGAATGGATATAAAGAATCCGAAGTGATTAAAAGTTTTATTCCGTTTATTGCTGCTCGTTTTAAAAAAGATGATTTTATGTTGAAGTTGCGTTTTACTTATGCTGAGAACGCTGCAATCTTTGATCAAATTGGAGGTTATGCTGTCTGTCAAAGAGATCCTGCAACTGACAGAAGAATGTATACAAAGTTGCGCAGTTGGAATATTTGGATGGACGCGTTACATGCTAATTCAAAAAGAGAAATCGGTCTTTTTGTAGCTTTTGCAAAAAATATAGGGTCACGCAATAAAATACAAAAGGATCCAAGTGGTAATTTGATGATTTTTGGTTGGGGTGTTAATGCTGATTACATGTTTAGGGTTCAACCAAGAATCAGAGTTTTTCGGGGTCCTATCACTCTTGGTGTTGAGCTTGAACATACTAGAGCCGCGTATGGAACAACAAATGATTGTGGCAAAGTAGATGATGGATGCCCAGTTCCACATACTCGTGTCATAGCTTCTATTATTTATGCATTTTGATTATAAGGTGTAAGGCGAAGAACTATTTCTTCGCCTTTAAATTTTTTGGTTCAACTTTTACCTGATCCCAGTCTCCTGGTTGGCCAGTGTCAAACCAGATATAGTTTAGAATCGTCCGTGAAGATGGCTCAAAGTTTAGATTTAATCCACCTAAATTATAATTTTTTGTTTTTTCTGCTGCAGCAATAATACTTTTGTTTGTAATTGGTCCTTTAATTTTCTTGAGAATATCAAAAAAGATTGCCGCTGCAATATATGCAACTGCGCTATATGCATCAGGTTTTTCTGTTCCCATCTCTTTTCTATATTCAATTAATATAGGAAGGTTACTTTCTGGATTGGGAACCGTTTGAATATCAACAAACTGTTTTCCTAGCCCTTTTTCCCTTATAAATTCTTTAAAATTAATATCTCCGAGTTGAATACCGAGCAGTTTTTTTCCGACTAAATCTTCAACTCCTACTTGTCTTAAAAATTCAGTTGCTGCTCGAGAGGTGCTGAGCAATGCGATACCGGTTGGCTTGAACATTTCGAGTTCTTTTACTTGTTTAGAAAAGTCTGTTGTATTTCGAGCGTAGCCCAAGAAGGTATAGTTTTCTTTTTTTACTCCGGCGAGCTTTAAAATATTTTTTACGCCAGCTGTCATTTCATCTGCTTGCGCAAAGAGTGAGAATTTTTTAATACCGAGTTTTTCAATGCCATATTTGAACAAAGCAAGTTCTATCTGGTCGTATGGCGGTGTCAAGTGAAGAATATTTGAATAAGATGGGTCACGCAGAACGGGAGAACCGGTGAAGGGGAATACTACAAGAACTTTTTTTTCTTTGATTAGGTCAAGATATCCTGCTGTTGTTGGGCTTCCAAGTGAAGAAAGGATGATGTTTGTTTTGTATTTTTTGATAAGTGTTTCGACGTTTTTTCGTGCCGTTTTTGGATCGTATCCATCATCAAGTACAACCAGTTTTACCTTTTGTCCTCTGATGCCACCTTCACGGTTTATTTTTCGAATATAAACATCAAGCCCCTCCCTCATTTTTTTGCCCTCAAACCTTAGGCTTTTAGACATATCAAGAGTGGAACCGATAACAAATGGTCCTTTGGGTTTTATAGGTTGTTCTTTTTTTGAAGGTGGTTTTTCTTTTTCTACTGCTTTTTTTATTTTTTTAATCTTTTGTTTTTCTTTTTCCAATTTCGTGACATCTACGGGAATCCATTCTTTTTTTCCATTGTTGAGCCAGATAAAGCGAGAAAGGCGGCGATCCTTTTTATCAAAGCTTAGTTTTATTCCACCAAGATCAAGATTTTTAATATCCTCGGCTTTTTTTATAAGTTCAGCTTTGTCTGTTGAGCCTCCTGTCAGTTTAAGTAGATGAATAAAAATACTTGCACAAATATAAGCTTCAGCGCTGAGGCCATCGATCGGTTTTTTTCCAATTTGTTCTCGGTATTCTTTTAAGATAGGGATGGGACTTGTTTTTGGATTTGGGATAGCTTGTGCGTCGATGTAGTTTGCGAGCAGCCCCCTGTCTTTCAAAAATTCGTTAAAAATTGGATTTCCTAAATCTGCACCGAGCATTTTTGTGTGAATAAGATTCTCTGCCCCTATTCCTTTAATGATTGCCATAGATGCTGCTGAGGTTGTCCATAAAATAATTGCATCAGGATTAAAGTTGGTTATAGTTGACGACTGTTTGCTCATATCAGTTATGTTTCGTTTGTGCGTTACCTCGACAATGTCACGGTTGGGTATTCCTGCATTTCTTAATGTTTCTCGCAGGCCTGCTGCGGTTACATCGCTTTGAGTCAGTAGAGCAAATCGTTTTGCGTCTAGTGTTTTTTGAGCGTAGGTAATAAGAGCATCTGACATTGCGGGGTAGGAAGGTCTGAAGTGTATAAAATATTCAGGTGTTGGGTTTCTCAGTGCTGGCGAGCCGGAAGATGTGAATAAGACAGCAACCTTTTTATCTTTTACAAGATCAAGATATGCTTTTGTTGTTGCGCTGCCAACAGGGAAAAGAATGACATTCACTTTGTATTTATTAATCAGTTCAAGTGCATTTTCGCGAGCCCGATTTGGGTTGTATCCGTCATCAAGAACAATGAGCCTGATTTTTTTCCCATTAATACCGCCTTCACGGTTTTGTTTGTCTATTCTCAATTTTAGACCTAGTTTTACGCTTTCGCTTTCTTCTTTTACATTTCCGGTCAGTCCAAGTGTTGTTCCGATAACAATTTCTTGTGGTTCTTTTTTAATGACCGGTGTTTTTTTCTGAGCACTTTCTGCAGCCTTTTTGGCAAGTTCGGCTTCCTTTAGCGCAAGAGCAGCCTCTTTTTTAGCGATTTCAGTTTCTTTTTTTGCAAGTTCGATCTCTTTTTTTGTTTGATCGGGTTTTTCCTGAATAGTTTCTTTTCTTTTGGTTGGTTTCTTTTTCAATTGACATTCTTTTAGTTTACTTTGAAGCTGTTCAACCTGTTTTTTTAGTGTTTTGACATGTTGAGTTTCACCAGTAATTTCATCTCCAGTAGCAAGATTGTATTCTTTTGTTTTTTTTATTTTCCCGTGTTCGTCACGAACGTCTCTATTGTACAGTGAGATTCTCCAGTTCATTATAGATCCGTTTGTTTGGATTATGGCAAATGCGTCGTAGAAAAATCGGTAAAGGGCCCGGAATGTTCTGTTTTGTGCTGACAGAACCATCCATGCAGTTGCTCCCTTGTCTGAGTCTGTTGGAGTAAGTCCTTGTGTTGTTGAGTGTTTTGTAAGGCGGTCTTCCGATTTGATAATGACTTTAACATCGATTGTTTGCGGAGATTCTGTTTTTACATTGAGGTTGCGAATTGCCGTTTGCTCTTTGCCATCTAAAACAAAAAAGTCTGCAAAGTTGTCTTCATTAAGTTCAGAATAATCACGATCAAAATATGAAATACGGATGATCTCGGTTTGAGAACCTTCTCGTCCGATCAAATAAAGAGCTAGCGGAAGTGTGCCAAAGAAGCGATTCATGAGTTTTTCAGGAACTTTTGGGGCTCGCGTTCTCAGTTCTCTCAGAAGCCCAAAGTTGCGCCAGTGTTCTTTATCTTCGTGTAGTCCTCGAATGTATATGACGTTATTTGGATTAACTTCCATGAGGCGTAATATTACGGTTAATGTTTCCAAGATAAAAGGGGAAAGATTGATTGCATTTCCGTTGAAAACAAGAAAACAGTTTTTAATTAATTTTAAGTTATTATCTATGATTCCGTCATGCTTGAGACTTGTTAGGTCCCGTACAAGAGAATGGAACGACCCATGCAAATCTCCAAAAATTATGAATCGTGAGTCTGCTGGAGGAGCGAGCTTTTGAACAAATCGGTCTATGTAACCATTTTTTTCACGTTCATCTACCATTGTTTCAAGAAGATTTTCTAAGTTCTTGGCATTCCAGAGAGGTCTTTTTTTAATGCCAAAAAATCTAGAAGCTTTTTCGAACCATCCAGGTGTATTTTTTTTATGAAAAGATGTGTAGTGCGGGTTGAGCCAGTTTGCATTATCGTTGTCTGGATATTCTTCGTAAGCATCTGCGTAGTTCCTTATTTCATCTAATGTTTTAAATTCTGTTGCTTTGACAGAGCAGATGTTTGTCAACAAGATGCCGAATAAAATAAAAACGGTTGTTTTTTTTATCATTACAGATTCCTTTTTTTGTTATGTTGCCATCCAATAGGTAACAAGGTAGTAGACGCCGCTCAGCTGTATTATATGGAGCAGTATAAGTGATATGCCGCGGATTTTTTCCATGCCCGGTTTGCGCAGCAATATATTGATAAAGAAAATAACAAAGCAGAGTGTCAAAAATATGTTAAAGATATGATCTGTAAGCATGAAGTAACCAACTTTTGGTGCTGCATTTTCTATAACAAAGCGATAACTGATAAGTGCCGCTATATTTGCAGTGGAGATACTAATCCGTGTTTTGTAATACTCATACGGGAAGGTCAGGCCGATGAACGAAAGGTATAAAACAAGAAATAGGGGAAGCAAAAGAATAAATGCATCGCGTGCCCCTGTTCTGTCAAAATCTATAGAAAAAATAACAACAGGATGAAATACTTTTGTTGTTGGGTCGTGCCTGTCTAGTAACGCTTCACTATACCCTGTCTCCACAGCATGGTTTGCTTTTTGCCATCCAGAAATACGCATGTTTTGAGATAATGAAAGATCAGATTCGTATGAATCAAAGACCAGCTCGCCAGGTGAGACTTGTTTGTTAATAAGCGTTATAAATATTCGATGGTCGTTGAAAGGAAACAGTCGATAATTCAAGTTAGAACTAAACTTTACTCGAACATCGTATCTAGCGAGCATAACGCCATTGATCAGTTTGGTTTTTGGTTTTGATTTTTTCTCAATTTTTCCTTTGTCAAAAGAAAATTTATCGATAGTCTCTAGCGATATTACCGACGGATTAAATCGAAACCAAACAATAGTATCAACGGTAAAAAGCCCGTGACGCATATCAAATTCTTGAAAATTCTCGATGTGTATGCCTGCTTCTACTTTGGTACCGATAGATGAACCAAGAAATTTTCGGACAGAATCGGGAGTGAGGACCTTAAATTGTGGACGAGGATCGGTGCTAAAAAAACCGGTCGCTTTTTGGTGGAACCACCGAACACAGATAAGTGAGCTTAGAATAATCAATACTGCCTGATATTTAAGGGTCGCAAACCGAGCAGGATTTAAATAATGGATCAATGATTTGAACTTCATAGGACCGCCCATTTTTTAGGGTGCTTATTACATTTTTTCTGTATTAAGCATGCTGGGCGTTTGAGCAAGAAGTCAATGGATCGCTAGACCCATGAGTTTAGAGCGTTAATTTTTTGCCATATTGAGCAGATTTTTCTAAGATTTCTGTACCCTTTTATAGTGTACAAGGTTACCTTTTTTGTAATTTCTTTTTCTTTCTTTTTTTTAATCTTTTTTTTGTCTGAATGATTAAGATTTACTTTTCTGGTCTCAATTATTTTTTTTTCAATTATTGTCAGTGTTCCTTCATTGCAAGGAGTTTTTTTTATATTAAGTCCTCGCAGATCAAAGCCGGTGCATATTTCCTTTTTTTTGTTTGTCCACATACCAAGAGAAGTATTTTTTTCCCAAATGTCGTTTTCATTGTTATTGAATGTTTTTGGATAAAGGCCTACCTTTTCTATTTCATTTTCTAGTTTGTCTATTTGTTTATTATGCTGCAGGAGTTTTATTTCATTTTTTGAAAGACCATGATTCTTTTTCAGTTTGAACATGCATATAGTTTTTATCGGAATAAGTATGGAAGTTGTTAGTGTAAGAAAAAGGATTGTTCTGTTCATCAAAAACCTTCGAATATAGTGATTTATAATTAAAAAATTTTTCTATGTTGAATTATTGTAGTAAGAATGGGCGAAGATCGCAATTGATCTTCGCCCATTCTTTTGTTTTTTGAAAAAAGTTTATTTTTT
>CAYZEO010000017.1:0-22845 GCA_964477815.1 uncultured Pseudomonadota bacterium
ATAAACAGGGGGGTATTCAGATATTTAAATTCCAGTAAAATGAGCTTTAGAAGAAAAAACCTCAACTTTCATGGGAAAATAACCGATGCGTACGATCAATTCACGCCAGAATCCTCGGATTAAAGCTCTGGCAGCACTTAAAAAGCCAAAAGGCCGGCGAGATCAGGAAAAATTCTTGGCCGAAGGCCTGCGAGTCGTTTCTGCCATGGTTGAAGCTGGATGGCAGCCATTGGAGTTATTGGTCACTGAAGCATCACTTAAAAAAGCACAAAATCTCGTCCCAGAAAAGCTTATTACCCTTGTGACACAACCTGTTATGGAAAAACTGAGTCAGTCAAGTACACCAAGCGGCATGCTTGCTGTTTTTAAACTCCCCAAAAAGCCAAAAACTGAAAAACTGGGACCGGGTATTGTACTTGCGCAAATTGCAGACCCAGGAAATATGGGAACACTCATAAGAACTACTGCTGCGATGGGATTTAATTCGGTTGTTGTAGTTGAAGGAGCTGATCCGTGGTCACACAAAGTTGTTCAGGCCTCTGCGGGTGCACTTGCACAAGTTTCTCTTTTTTGTTGGTCGTGGGAAAAATTACTGAAAAACAAAGGGGACAAAGAACTGGTCGCACTGGTAACTATAGGAGGACAAGCTCCCGAAAAACTGAAAAACAAAAACTGTTTACTTATTGTCGGCAATGAAGCTCACGGCATTCCACCAGAATGGATAAAAACATGCGACAAAAAAATAACCTTGCCCATCTCGAACAAGGTTGAAAGTCTTAATGCAGCCGTTGCCGGCTCAATCGCTTTGTTTTTAATCAGACCCTAATCACGCAAACCTTGCAGCTACATCGATAAAATGTTGTGCAGACTTTTTGAGCGTTCGTTCTTGCGTTTCAAAATCAACACTGTATAAACCATACCGATCCGAATAGGTTCCCCATTCATAGTTGTCCATAAGTGACCAATAAAAATAGCCCCGAACATCGACACCGCTTTTAATTGACTCAGAAAGCGCGTACAGATAACGTTTTAGAAAAAGATCTCGATCCTGCTCATCTTCCAATGGAGCAATGCCATTTTCCGTCACGTAAATTGGAATATTTAATTTGCTTGCAACAGATTTTGACAACTCCCTCAACGCTCTATACAACCCTTCTGCGTAAATGGTGTGGTCTTCCTTGCGCACCTTTTTTTCACCCGGATACGCAGACCTACCAAATCCTTTTACACCTGCATGGGAATAGTAACTCAATGCAACAAAATCAAGAGACTGAGGCGCATCAGAATTTTTGTGAGTCACGTTCACCATAAATGGTATTCGTGCTTTGAGCTTGCCCGTGGTAAAAAAATTATAAAACAGTTTATTGGTGAGATTTTTCCCCATAAAAGAGAAAAGCTTTGCAAATATATCCCAACTGTGAACTGGATCAAGCTGATATATCGTTTTGGTAATCCCTATTTTTGATTGACCTCCACCGGGCATTGATTTAAGTTTTTTGTACACGCGAACGTGCGCTTCCAACACATTTTTCATCACCTCGATAGCAAGCTGCTTATTTTTTTTGTATGGCGGTTTCATCCCAACACCATAACTAGGCATCGCATAACCGGTCGGCGAACTGAACGTAATCCATAAATGAACTCGGTTGCCAAGTCTTTCGAAAAGTTTTGCGGCAAATCGAACAAAATATTTGATGTTTTCCATTTTTTCAAACGCGCCCTTTTGTGCAAACCAAAGAGGCTCTGAGTAATGATGAATCGTAACAACGGGGCAAATACCATTTCTGAGCAGCTCATCACATACCTCGGCATAATGCTGCAAGGAAAGTTCATCAAAAACCCCCTCCTGCGGCTCCACTTTGCTCCACTCGATTGAAAATCGGTATGAATTTGCCCCTACATCCTTGATCAGCTGGACATCATCTTTGTATCGGTTCCAGTGATCGCAAGCCTCACTGCTCAACTCCGGCATCCAAAAATCACCATTTTTTTTTCTGGTTACCCGCTCGTGCTCGCACCATTGGTTATTTTTACAGCCACCCTCAACTTGATAAGCCGAAGTAGCCACACCAAACAGAAAGTTTTTTGGAAAATACAGATCAAATGGATCAATGATATTCCAGTCCCATCTCAACACAGCGATGACCGATAAAGGCATCAGAAGCAAAAATACAGCGAAAAACCTTTTTGCAGGCATCTTGGGAAAAGTCATCCTAAAAACTCCCTAAAAAACTCATTCAATCAGCTTTATTGATTATTCAGTTGGAATTTCAGTGTAACAAAGGGGCCGATTGAGCACAAAAGGCCCATCAGCTCGACACATTACCCTACCCCTTGCATAATCTGAATTTTTTGCCAAATTGAAATATAATAAGATGATTGAAAAATTAAAATGGAGGCTTTTGCCGTGAAAAAGAAAAATATTGTACTCTCACTCTGCCTACTAGCTTTTTGCCCGATATCATTTGGCATGAAAAAAAACATAAAAAGTGGAGCGGAAAGCTTTGAAATCATTAAAAAAAGCTTGCTACAAAAAAATTTCGAAAAAACCTATGAAATGAGAACTCATTTTTGGCAACTTGTCAACGAATTCACAAAAAAAAGAACTGAGAAACTGGATAACGCCAAGTGGCTAGGAAAGAAAGATTGGAAAAAAAACAATTATATTGTCCAAAAACTTACACTAAACGCTGAAAAAGAGCCTGTTGTAAAATTTATGACCGACATTCATGGTTATGCCAAACCACTTGTAAATATTATGGAAATCTGGCAAAAGGAAGGGTTCATAGACAAAAAGAACCCTTTCAAGATTAAAAAGAAAAATGGATACATCGTATTTTTAGGTGATTATACCGACCGTGGGAAAAGAGGAATGGAAGTACTTTCAATTGTAATGCAGCTTTACCTTAACAATCCTGATCAAGTTGTTGTTATTCGAGGAAATCATGAAGATTGCTCTATTAACTCGAGTTATGGTTTTGCTAATGAATTTAAAACAAATGTCAATGAAAAAAATATACAAAATATGTACAACACATTAACATGCATGTGCTACCTCACTTGGGAAGACAAAGCGATCTTATGCACACACGGCGGGCCAGACCTCCGGTATAACGCAAAAAACTTGCTAGCCAATAAAACAGCTACTTACGAATTGGTTGATAAAGAGAAAAAAATCAAAGATAATTTAACAAAAGATTTTTATAATAGCTTATTATCAGATAATACAGCTTCACAACATCATCTAGAAGATCTTCAATATTATAAAGAAATACTTCATTGCTCATGGACAATGTTCCATGATTTACCTTTCTTTTACGATCGAGAGAATATGCAAGCCTACTTAAGCCCTAGAATATTGAAAAGTTATCTCAAACAGAACTCAACAAAAAAAATAAAAATAAACGCTATTATTCGTGGACACCAACATGCAGATTTTTATAGTAGAATAAAAAAAGGAAATGGCGCATACGTATTATGGCAAGATAAGCAGTTCAAAAAAAATGGAACTCTCTCCCTAAATGAGCTCAACAATCATGAGAAAAAATTTTGCATCTTTTTCACTAAAAACCAATTCAAGCCTGTTGTCATCACAGTCGGCAGTATTATCGGCAATAAAGTTGTTGAATCAAAAAAAACAGTACTAGGTTTACAACTAAAAAATGAACCTCAAAGCTCTTTCTTTTTTGTAAGAACAAATTGGAACCAACCAATCAATAGACCTAAGGAAAACAAAAAGCTAATAAAAATAAAAACTCAAAATCAGAAACAACAATCAAAACTTAAAAAGGTGTTTTTGTACACTTTCGGTACCATTGGACTTGGAGTCATCAGTTATGGGATCTACAAATTAGCTTTATGGTTAAGGAAAAAAAGAAGCTAAAGATTCAACATCTGGTTGGCACAAAGAAAATTCGGCCTCTCCGCGATCGGCACAATCTGAATCGTGTGGGAGGCCATACTTTTTGTTAAATGCGTGCAACACCTCTTTATATTTTGAGGCTTCTGGGCCAAATACCAACTTTGAGTGTTCCCCCTCATTCAAAACGAGCAAATGCGCGTGATTATGTCCTGTTTTACGAAGTTTTTTGTACAATCTGATTGTTCCTTGCGCAGGAACAAGCTTGTCTTCTTTAGAGCACACAATTAAAACAGGAAGATCCTTGGGAAAATTTTGAACAACATCTATCGGTCTTACACCATCACGTTTGTATTTTCGAAAAACCCACGGAAGCGCGTGTTTCGCAAATTTTGTTAGCCCGGGAAACCAACCAAGATGAAGTCGCTTTTTTATCAGGCAATTCACAACGCTGTCCATACAATCAAATGGTGATTCTAAAATTGCGGCCTTTACCTGCGGCAAATCACGGGTCCCCAATAACGTCGCTATCGTTGCAGCACCACGAGAAAGACCAACAAGAAAAATTTCATCGCACAAAGCAACCATAGTCTGGCAAGCTTGATAGAGCGTGTTTATATCTTTTTTTTGGGCAAGGTTTGCCTGCCTAAGACTAATCTTGTTGTTGCGCGCATCGGGAAAACTAAATGAAATAAGCTGACAGGGGAAAAAATCTTTGTAGTTATCAACTTGCGTTTTAAAATCCCAAAATCCATGAGCAAAAACACCAACCGGCCTTTCAAATTTGCTAATATCCGTCAAAAACGGACTGGCCAAACCAAAGCAAATTAACGGCACCCAGAAAAAAATTGATTTACTCCACGATTTCTGCATGATTCCACCCTACATTTTCCCCAACCTATCCCTCTTTTTCAGTTTGCCAAAACGCATCCAAAAAAGAAAGAGCTCATGATGTCTTCTTTACATGACCTTCGAGCTCAGGTAGCTTAGTCCAATAGAAGGCCTTTATCGCTCTGAAAAACACGGAGAATTACCATGTCCGAACAACGTGTCATATCGTTGCCTGCAGCTATTCTTATCAATATCAACATCATGCTCGGCGCTGGCATTTTTTTAAACACAATCAGAACTGCAGGATCAGCCGGAATTTTAAGTAGTCTTGGATATATAATCGTGGGCATACTGATGTTCCCCCTGGTTTTGTCGATTGCACGATTGACGAACATGCACCCGGACGGAGGGTTTTATGCTTTTGGAAAACATGAAATTTCACCATTCGCCGGCTTTATAAGTGCTTGGAGTTATTTTATCGGCAAACTTGCTTCCGGCGCGTTGATGATTCACTTTTCCCTCGCATTGGTCCAACACCTTATTCCCTTTTTTCAACAATTTCATTTGCTCACTCTCGATTTTGTAGTAATCGGCATGTTTGTACTACTCAACATGCTTAACCTCAAAGCGGGAAGCAGAATTCAAACAATGTTCACCATATTAAAATTAATTCCAATCACATTTGCAATTTTTGTTGGAATATACCTATTCCAAGGATCAAATCTCTCTGCAAGCCACAGAATTTGGTCCGGTATTCCCTCAATTTTGCCATTTTTGTTTTACGCAACTATGGGCTTTGAAGCTGCTTGCCTCTTGTGCAACAAAATGAAAAATCCCGAACGAGATGCCCCGCGAGCAATTTTAATTTCTTATGGTATTGCATTGAGTATTGCAGCTCTGTATCAATTTGCATTTTACGGAGCAGTTGGAGCTGCTCTTACAAAACTTTCATCATTGAGCGGAAGTTACTTAGCAGCGTTCCCTGCACTATTAAAAAAATTATTGCCAACCTCTCCTGTTCTCTTTGCAAAGCTGAAAGGGATTTTACATCTAGCTCTCGCCTCTTCTGCACTTGGCGGAGCATACGGAATAATGTTTAGCAACACGTGGAACTTGCATACTCTTGCAAAAAATAATCATCTGTTTTTCAAAAAACTGTTCACCTGGCTCAACAGATATTCAATACCAATTGCTTGTGTTGTTGTTGAAGGAATTATTTATGTCACGTATCTATTTGTTAGTGGTGGATCACAAAATGCACTACAACCTCTCAGTTCGTTAGGCGTTGTTCTTGCCTACACGATGAGTGTCGTTGCTCTTTTAATCGCAAAAATAAAAAGACCAAACATCAAAACACCTTTATGGCTACCAGTACTAGGCTTGCTTAATTGCTCTATCTTCATCATTGCATGTTTTGCGGGACTCGTTCAAAAAGGATTTTCTTCATTAATAACATTTGCTGTATTACTGACATTTGGTGCGATTATGTTTTTTGCAACGGAAAGAAAACCCGCTCAGTCTTAAAATTTTTTCTGAGGGAACTTGATGAAAAAATATTGGACACTATTCTTACTGTGTATTGTGGTATATTCAACCGCCAGCAAAAAGCAAAAAATAGAAAAAATGATCAGTCAAAAAAAAGTGAGAAAAATGCCATTCAAACTTTCCCAACTCCCTTACAAAAAAAATGCGCTTGAACCATACATCAGCAAAGAAACTGTAGAGTACCATTACGACAAGCACCATCAAGGATATGTTAACAAACTGAATAAGCTTATTGAAGGTACTGATTTAGCTGGTAAAACATTAGAAAACATAATCCTGCAAACAACCGACCAGGCAACCTACAACAATGCAGCACAAGTTTTTAATCATACTTTCTACTGGAACTGTTTATCACCTCAAGGAGGTGGTAAACCGACGGGCAAAATTGCACAGTTAATCGAAAAAAAATTTGGATCTTTTGAAAACTTTAAAGAAAAATTCACCAACGCAGCTCTATCACTGTTCGGCTCTGGGTGGGTTTGGCTTGTTAAAAAAGAAGATGAAACAATTGAAATAAAAAAAACATCGAATGCTGGATGCCCACTTTCGAGTGGAGAGAAACCATTATTGACCTGTGACGTCTGGGAGCACGCGTACTATATCGACTATCGAAATGTACGCAAAAATTACATAGACCGCTGGTGGAACATTGTTAACTGGGAATTCGTAAATAAGAACCTATAAAAAACAGTGAAACGAACCCTCATAATCGCAACGCTACTCTTTGTTACGTCCGCTCAAGGCATGAGAACAAATTTATTCAGCATGGACCGAGAGCCAAAAAAAATTTTAGAAGTGGCAA
Source organism: uncultured Pseudomonadota bacterium (assembly GCA_964477815.1). Lineage (GTDB taxonomy): Bacteria > Babelota > Babeliae > Babelales > Vermiphilaceae > DAOVGZ01. The sequence continues at coordinate 7,038 of CAYZEO010000017.1, forward strand.
CTGAAATTTTGCAAAAAAAAGCTCTTTTTGTACCACAAAAGCTTGCTCTTTTGAGCATCGTGTGTAATAAAGGCAAACAGATTGGATTTATAGAGCCACTTATATATCTGATAAGTATGAGCCAAAAAAAGATTCCCCAAAAATCATCTTACGGTAAAATTTCAATAGATATTCCTAAATATAAATTTTTGCCAAAAACACGAATGCTATTTGTTTGCACACTCCCACCCTCTAGGTATATTCCACAAAAATTTTTAGTTTCGAAAACAAATATCAATAACGTAAATCTTGTTGGAAAGATGACAACACCAATAGTGGCGAGATTAACAGCCCTTAAAAAGGGACCTAAAAAAAATAAGCCTTCTTTTGACTTTAAACTCACAATCAACAAAAAAAAATCAGAAAAAACAGATCTTTCCAAGCTGACCATACAAACAGGAAACCTGCACCTAAAACAGTTAGACAACCTAGAAAACAACCTCCTGAAATGGAAAAAAGATAGCATAAACTACTTGAGAATGCTCAATGACAAAAGTCTTTGTAACAAAATCAGAAGGTATATCGACAAAAATATAAAAAACAAAAAAAATAAGAACATTCTATACAACTGGCTCTACAAAAATAGCTTGCATATAAAATATCGACTATGCTTTATTGATGAAGCCCTTAAAGTGGTGTCAAAAAACAAACAGATCGACTTCAAAAAACTTTATTCATCACAAAAAAACAATCAGTTTCTCAGCTCCATGGTAAAAATATTTTTTTCAAACTGACTGACCCTATACCTCCATATAATTTTACGCTGAAAATAGAACAATCTCCCATTATCGATTTTCTCCGTCCATAGCACGCTTTTGCAAAAAAAAAATTTTTGTGAGACCATTAATTTTCTAATAAAACTTTGAAATACCCAAAAAACAGGGGAGCCGTCATGTTTAATAATAAGATTTTCTTCATTGCATTACTAACTGCTATATATAGCACAGTGTCCGCTATGGACCCTTTAAAATATTTAAAACACGTAACAACAACCTTTGTAACTCTCGATAAAAAAAAGATAAAAATACCTGTCGACAAAATAAATCAAACATCTTTTTTAAAAAATTATCTTGAAAATATCGATCCAAAAAAGTTAGACGAATTATACGGACCACAAAAAACTGATCAAAACGATCCAATAACATATAACCCAAATAAAAAAGAACTCACTATCAGTTTAGATCCTCTTCTAAAAAAAAGATTCTCCCCAAAAAGCCTGCAAACATTCTTTCATAAGGACAAAAAAAAATTAAAAAAAGAAAAAGATTTGTACGAGCAAATCGACTTGGCAATAATTCTAGGGAATGAAGTCGAACTAAAAAAATGCATAGAAAAACTTGCTAATCTCTTTTTCAATCATAAAAATCTAGAACTCTTCCTAAAATCAAAAGGCCCCTGGCACAGATTGACTCAAAAAATTCCATCAGATATTCAAAACTCAGCCTTCAAAGAAATATTATTTCCGAGCAAAAAAACAAACAAGACTATATTCAAAAATGAAGATGAGGATATCGAAGATTTCATTATCTTGCCAGATAACCGTATCGCCGCCTTAATCCACAATAATAAAGAAAATAAAAAATTTATACGCATCTACGATCTAAATACAAACACCTTTATAAAATCATTCCAAATACCACGAAAGAAACATACAGGAAAAAACAAGATATTCGAAGCTGGCATAAACAAATTCTATGTTGTTAAATATGCCGCAGAAATACGGACAAACAATGATAATCAACCGACAATAAATATCTCAAAGGTTGATATAAAAACAGGTAAAATAGAGACAATTTCAATAAAAGGCATTCACGTTCCGTATTCAAAAGTAATCCCTCTTCCAAATAAACAACTCCTTCTTTTCAATAAATACTCTATTAATAACAAAACAAACAACTTTGAAATAACAGCGTTCCACGATAAACATTATTATTGGAAAATCAAAGGAATGACAATAAGTGATATGACACTAATATACAACGGAAACGTCATCTACGGATGGGGCAACAATCTTTTCGAGAAAAAGACTAACGAATCAAATAAGTACATCTTTGCAAAGAAAAATCTTACATCCGAAAAAAAAAGTTTTGAAGAAAGTCTTTTTGAACCTATAGAAAGAGAAATTTTTGAATCTACATTTGGCAAAAAAATTAAATCTTTCAAAGATAAACCAGAAATAAAACGATTGAACACACTGAATGAAAAAAACATTGCCATACAATACAAACACAATGAATTTTCAATAATCAATAAAGAAAAAATATATAACCCAAAAATAAAATCTTATTATGAGACTATCACTAAATCCATAATGCTACCACACAACAATATCCTTCTTATTCGAAATCCGAATAAGAATGAAAAAAAACACTTCCTGACAAAATACGATCTGGACAATCACAAATCAACTGACATTAAAAAATTAGACTCACCAGAACATGCGATAAAATACATACTCCTCCCAAATGGGGATATAGCTGAAGTGCTCAAAATAACTAAAAACAACAAACTGATATACAAGATTTACGAACATAAGCATAAACTCACTAAACAAGAGTGTATTGCTACAATAAAACCAAAGGACGAAATTGAAAAGATTTTAACAAGCCCAAATGGAACCATTTTACTACTTATGGGTGGTACATTAAAAATTGTGGGCACAGGAACTTATGACAAATTAAACTTTAAGCAATCTCTTTTGGTAGCCTCACTCATCAACATGAAAAAAACACAAGAAACTGCCTTCCTAGAAACAACAAAAATTCCCCGACCATTCTCTTTTAAGAAAAAATTCTTTGGCAAAGAAACAAAACAGAATAAGAAAATATACAACCTGGCCAACACACTGCCAAAAAACCACCTTGATGCACTGCAAACACTCGACATAATTGATAAACCAAAAGGAATGACAGGAGTTATGCAAAAAATTCACAAAAAACAAAAATAGTCTGCTTTATAACAGAACTTTGTTTTAGCGCAATTTCAAAGTTATAAGCGCCAGCAAACACAGAACGAACGATATAATAGCAAATCTAGTGGCAATCCTGGACTCTGGCCAACCAAGAAGCTCAAAATGATGATGTAAAGGGGCCATTTTGAAAATGCGACGACCCAAAATTTTGAATGAAAATACCTGGAGAACTACAGAAACAGTTTCAACTACAAACAATCCTCCTGCAATGACCAAAAGCAACTCCTGCTTTGCCATCAAAGCCATAATCGCAAGTGCAGCTCCAAGCGCAAGCGACCCAACATCTCCCATAAAAATCTGAGCCGGATAAGTGTTGTACCATAAGAAACCAAGCGAAACCCCCACTAATATTGCTCCCAAAACAGCAACTTCTGCTGTCATAGCAAAAGGAATATTCAAATACTGTGCTATTTTAAAATGCCCTGCCAGATAGCAGACCATAGAAAACGTAGCAAAATTAGGCATCAAAGAACCTATCGCCAAACCATCAAGCCCATCTGTTAGATTTACAGCATTACTACACCCTACAATGATAAACATTGCCCATGGGACAAATAACCAGCCTATATCTGGCTGAAAACTCTTAAAAAACGGAAAAACGACCACTGTAGTCATGCCCTGACAAAAGAGAAGGCCAACTGCAACCAGCAGCGCAATAGACCACTGAGAGGCAAATTTAGCAACAGCAGATATACCTTTTCCGAACTTAATCTTGCACCAGTCGTCCCAAAAACCGAGCACCCCAAAAGAAACTAGCCCAAAAAGAAAAACCCAGATCCGCAAATTAGTCAAATCACACCATAACAAACTGCTAATTGCCACTACAGAAATGATAAAAACACCCCCCATAGTGGGCATATCATCCTTAATTTTGTGCGTTTCTGGGGTAAACTCACGCGCTTTTGAACGAAAAAACCGCTTGGATTGAGCTATAAACCACCTGCCAAACAACAAGAAAAGACCCAGCGAACTCAAAAGTGCTGCTATAGCACGAAAACTAACATAATGAACAACATTAAAACATGAAATATATTGCTTTAAGTACAAAGAAAGATGATAAAACATAAACAAATCCCACCATAAGACCGCCCCAATCAAGTCATTGCTCCACAAAAACCCTCAATATAACGATCTGGACGAATAACCACCTCACTACCAATATTTTAATGATACCTTATAGCCCGAATTAATCAATCTATTGCTCCACCGATTGACGATTTCCCAGATGCCCTTTAGTCTGAATAATACCAAAATGGAATAGGCGAAAAATATTAATTCATACAACACAGGGGGAATTCTTATGAAATTCTTTAATTTGAAAAGAAAATTAGCTTTTGCTATCGCATTTTCTGCACTTGCCAGCATTGGCTCTCATGCACTTGCACTGAGCACGTCTGAACAAATAGCCCTTAATTTTGCAGTCGTGATAAAAACAGATATAAAAAATCTCGCCCGAACAGCTGACATGAATCTAGTAAAAAAAATCAGATTGTTTATTACAGATTTTGAACCAACCTGCGAAATTGGAACAAAGTTCAAGAATCATATGGAGATTGCATGGCAAACCTTTGTGCAGTCGATAGCGAAAATTAGAGGCCTTAGCTTCTTTAAAGCAAGAAGGGCTCTCATTGATGCTCTTGACGCGCTAGAAAAACAGTTCTTGAAGGCAATTTCAGAAATCAAACAGATGGAAGGCAAAGAAGACGTTGTAGAGCAACTTGACAGAATGGCTGCTGAGTTAAAAGGCGTGCGCTCCGCAATGACTCTTAAACAAAAAATTCATCTTGTTAGAACATTGCAAAAAGGTATTCCTGCCTAAAAACATTAAAAATGTCTACTTCTTTTTTATAATCCAATTGTCACTTGGGGGAAATGGAGGTTGCTTCCTTACAAGCTGATACTATGCAAAACTAATGGCAAAAAATTGCCAGACAAAAGCGAATTTAGTAAAATAATCCCTACGGAAAAGCGATTTTTTCTGTAGGGACTCACTCATTACATATCCAAATGCTGTTTCTCAAAAATTGTAGCTATGAATCAGAATAGGTCGGATTTTTTTGATGTTATTGTTATAGGCGGCGGACACGCAGGAATAGAAGCTGCCTGCGCTGCAGCAAAAAGTGGTTCAAATACTCTGCTCATAACACTCGATACAACAAAAATCGGTCTCATGCCCTGCAATCCCGCAATTGGCGGTGTTGGTAAAGGGCATATTGTTTACGAAATTAGCGCACTTGGCGGATTGATGCCACAACTATGCACGCAGACCTATCTGCAAGCAAGAATGCTAAATACTAAAAAGGGACCAGCGGTCCAAGGGCTTCGACTTCAGATTGATAAACTGGCCTATCAAAAACTAGCTCAAAAAAAACTTTCACAAACAAAAAATCTAACTATTTTGTCCAATGCTGTAGTAGAAATTTCGGTCGATAAAAAAAATAGTGTTACCGGAATTACAACGAAGGATAGACAACACTTTGAAACACGCGCGGTAGTCTTGACCGCAGGAACTTTTTTGAATGGAACACTACACATTGGTAAAAAAAACTGGGCTGGAGGCCGAACAGGAGAAGAAGCGGTTACACAATTGTCAAAAAATCTGTCCAAACTTGGCTTACAGCTTGCTCGACTGAAAACGGGAACTCCCCCTCGACTTAAACGCTCCAGCGTTGATCTTGAAAAGATGGAAAAACAGCAGGCCGCAAACTTAAACTATCTGTTTGAATTTTTCCCCCATAAAACCAATAACACACACGCTTGCTACATAGCCCGCACCAACAAACAAACACACGATATTATCAAAAAAAACATTAAACTATCTGCAATGTATTCTGGGAATATTTCCGGCATCGGACCTCGTTATTGTCCATCAATCGAAGACAAAATTGCACGATTCGAACACAAAACATCGCACCAGATCTTTGTGGAACCCGAGTCTAATTCTTCAGATGAACTATATCCAAATGGAATTTCAACATCATTACCGTACAATGTGCAAGAAAAGTACGTTCGATCAATTGTAGGTTTTGAAAAAGCAGTTATCACCAAGCCTGGCTACGCAGTTGAATATGACTTTATTTTGCCAGAGCAACTTACCCCAACACTGGAAACAAAAAAAATTAATGGACTATTTTGTGCAGGACAGATAAACGGAACAACAGGATATGAAGAAGCTGCTGGCCAAGGACTTGTCGCGGGCATAAATGCTCACTTGTATCACACAAAAAAACCTGCGTTTATTTTGGATAGAAGTGAAAGCTATATTGGCGTTATGATTGACGACCTTGTACATTTTGGCGTTGATGAACCATATCGAATGTTCACTTCTCGCGCAGAACATCGGCTACTTTTGCGACAAGACAATGCATTTTTACGATTAACTGACAAGGGTTACAAACTAGGATTGGTAGAAAAAAAAACATACGCTGCTTTCCAGAAAGAAAAAGAAGATCTCGAATCGGCCTTGAAAAAACTCCACAATATCTATAAAAAAACAGAACTTCTGCGTCTTTTTGGTCAATCAGAATGGAACAGCAAGCTGCTTACTCAAACCGTCGGCCCACTTTCCGATAGAAACATTCAGACAATACACGCGGAAATACGGTATTCACCATACATTGAGCGCGCACACAAAGAAATTCAAAAAATGGAACAGTTCAAAAAGCTGATTATTCCAAAAACACTTAACTTCAAAAATTTTCCTGGCCTTTCTATCGAATTACAAGAAAAACTGGCTCGATATAAACCCTCAACGATAGCACAAGCATCACTTATTCCCGGCATGACCCCAGCAGCTCTTTCTCTTCTTATTTTCAGAACAAGACAACATAAGAGTAATCTCTAATTACTTCTCATCTTTTTTTGTATAAACTCCAACAGAGAACCGTTGTGTCCTACATCATTAAAAGCATATTTTAAAAAGAGAAAGAATGAAGCAATCACTATTATCGCTTAAAGGGGGCGTAATGAATATGTACAAGGGAACAATAGTCTTTTTAGCATTTTTTTTTACAGGAACTTCACTCGCAAGAACAATTAAAGTGAAAAACAACATCACAGACAAAGATAAAAAATACAAGTTCATGTTTACAAAATACACACCATCAAAGTTTTCTATCAAGGTTAATGGTCTACCAATTGAACAAGGAAAAGAAAAAAACATTACTATCAAGCAAGATAAGTTTAAGGTTCGCTACGACTTCGAATTTGGAAAGCACCGATCTGGTGCAAATATTGTTGAATTTTCACTACCAAAGAAAATTGATTCAATCTCCATAACATTCAACTGGAAGAAAAAATGGAGAATTTTGATCGAAGGAGCAACCCCACTTTCTGTTGAATCGGCTAAGGTCTGACATCGTGTTCTGAAGCAAAATGTTGTAAACTTGTATAACTAAAAAAATAAGTTGATATTACAAAGGTTTGCGACATGTGCCGGGAACTGATTCATATTTATGGACCTCTTTCAATTCAAAGTTTCGGGCTGATCATTGCGATCGGCCTCCTACTTTTCACCTGGCTTGTTTACCACCATCCTCTAAGAAAAAAACTGCTGAGCAAAGATCAATTTTCAAGCGTACTTCTTATCGGGATTTTAAGCGGCATCATTGGGGGAAGATTGCTGTTTATAGCACAAGAATACAGCTCAATGTCTAGCGTTTTTGATATATTTAGAATTTGGCAAGGCGGATTTTCCATTTTAGGAACTATTGCTGGAATAACACTAGCTCTGGCCTACTACCTTAAAAAAACAAAGATTCCAGCACTTCCCTTTTTTGATCTGATCGCAATCTACGCCCCCCTTTTCCAATCAATATCTCGAATAGGATGTTTTACTGCCGGTTGCTGCTATGGAATGCCGACATCATTACCCTGGGGAATAACTTATTCGGATCAGCTGTGTTCCGCTCCAACAAATATTGCACTCCACCCAACACAACTTTATAGCTCAATAACGCTCTTTTTCATTTTCATTTTTATGAGATTTGTAGCAACAAAAAAACTTAAAAAGCCGGGACAATTAATAACACTTTACCTTGCACTTGCAAGCATAGAACGATTTACTATAGCATTTTGGCGAGCAGATAGAGATTTTTGTCAAAAAGGTTTTTTAAAAATATTTTCTGTACATCAATGGCTCGCGCTGATCCTACTTGTTTTTGCAATCACAACCTTTGTTTTTGTAACTTTTTTTCGCAAACCACGACAAACATGAACCTTTTTCATTACGTTAAATCACAACTCTCAATTCTTGATGTTATTGGCGAGTATACAAAACTCAAAAGAGCTGGCGCTTACTGGAAAGCAAACTGCCCATTTCACCATGAAAAAACCGCTTCATTTACCGTCAGCCCACATAAAGAAATATTTTACTGTTTTGGATGCCACACCGGAGGCGATCTCATATCATTCATTTCTGTGGCAGAAAACTGCACCCAACTAGAAGCAGCTCATCACTTAATCGAACGATACAATATCAACGTGCCTCAAGAATTAACAACAAAAGTTAAAACTACATCGTCGAGCAACGAAAAGGAACGCTACTTCCAACTGTGTGAACACGTAGCACGCTGGTGTCACGAACAACTTAGAAAATCCCCATCTACAGTTAAATATTTACACAAAAGAAATATAAATGACGGAAGCATTGACCAATTTTTACTTGGATACTTTCCCGGCGGAAATAAAAGCATAAAACTCTTTCTTACCTCCATGCAAACACACTCAATTTTAAATGATGACCTTAAACAGTTCAAAATCCTTTCTACAGGCAAAAATACTTTGTACTCACCATTTGAGGATAGAATTATTTTTCCAATCACAGATCATCTCGGACGATTTTGCGGTTTTGGCGGAAGAATATTTAAACAGCATGACAACAGAGCAAAATACTACAATTCTCACGAAAACGATTATTTTAACAAACGATCAATACTATTTGGCCTTGATAAAGCAAAAAAAAGCATTCAAAAACAAGAAGATCTTTTTCTTGTTGAGGGATACACAGATTGCATCGCCATGACACAATACGGATTTCCCAATACAGTTGCCACTCTTGGCACATCTTGCACCGTAGAACATCTTAAAAAACTTTCTCACTATACAAGTCAGCTTCTTATCCTTTACGATGGCGACAACGCAGGAAAAAAGGCAATTCTACGTTTAACTGAACTATGTTGGCAAGCTAATATCGAACTCAAGGTTATCTGCCTCCCTCAAGGTGAAGACCCTGCCTCATTCTTAGAAAAAGGAAATAATCTTAATCAATTGATCGACAAATCCCTTGATATATTCAGCTTTTTCATTAAAACCATTTCGAAAGATTTTTCCAACAAGCCACTAAACAAAAAGCTACAAAGTGTAGAAAAATTACTCGACATTGTTAGAAAAATACCAGAACAGCTCAAAAGGGATATCATATTGCAAAAGGCATCCAACAGCCTCAAAATCCCGTTTGAATCGCTCAAATCGGAACTTCATACAAAATTAAAAAGACATCCCTACAAAAACAGTCAATACTCTGAGGATATCACCCCAAAGATAGTTGAAAATAATTTCGAAAGTTCAAGAATATCTCTAGAAAAAAGAATAGTTTTTGCTATAATAAACAACATGTCGTTGTTGAATGAGAACAATGAGGACTACTTGATTGCGTGCCTTCCTGCTCCCCTTAGTTCGGTTTTGGAAAAACTGAAAACCTTAAAAATGGAGCAAAAAACAACTCTGCTGGACTTTTCAAATTTGTTTGAGCTTCTCGATGAAAACGAGAAAATCTTTGCTAGTGAAGCCATTTTTTTGAAAGAAAAAAGGGTTGAAAAACGGTCATTTGATCAGCTATTAGAAAGACTTCAACAAAGAAATTGGAAAGTCATCGTTCAAAATGTGAAGTCTCGCATTGCAAAGGCCGAACATGATAATAACATACAAGAGATTGAAAATATTCTGCTCAATTTTTCTAAACTTAAAAAAAAGTTATTGAATAAAGAATTGATAAAAAATAATGAGTAATCCATGAAAAAAACAAGTAAAAAAACAACAAAGAAAGTTATCTCTAAAAAGAAAGCTGCAACAAAAAAAACTACCAAAAAGAAAACCGCTACTACAAAGAAAAAAAGTCCTGCAAAAACTAAAGAACAAAAAAGCTCTATCGATCTAAACAAAGAACTTCTAGAAAGCATCCTTGAAAAAGGCAAGGTCATTGCCTACGAAGAGTTGATTGTATTTGCATCAGACCATGATCTTACAGAAGAAGAGATCAATGATCTGATTATTTTCTTAGAAAAAAACGGCATTGAACTCACAACACTTGAAGAAATTGAAAGAAAGGAACAGGCCGACGAAGAAACAGAAAAAGAAGACGCAACATCGAAGAAAGCCCTTAAAGACAAAATGAAGGGAGCTTTGGGACTCAAAACTGCGAAGGCAAATAGCGAAGACGATGATGAGGAAGAAACCAAGGAGATTACAACTCAACTTGCAGACGGTGTAAAATCCTACTTGCGAGATATTGGTAGAATTCCTCTTCTCAATAAAGAAACTGAATCTGTCATAGCAAATGAAATCGCACGATGTAAGGCTGAATCAATTGATGCAATTGCTCAATTCCCCTTTATTCACAAGGAATTTGTAATAATTGGTGAAAAGGTTGTAAAAGGAACAGTCGCCCTAAAAGACATCATACAGTTTTCTGAATTTGATGAAGACAACCTTCCTAAACTAGAAAAAGAACAAAAACAGTTCCTGAAAACAATTTCCGAAATTAAAAAACTGATCGATAACGAAGAAAAAATTTATCAATCATATCGCAACAAACTCGATTCTGCTGCAAAAAAGAAAGAGATGCTTGATAAAATCAAAGAAAACAAAGAAAAAATAGCAGAAATAATAAAATCGATCAGAATTGCCAATAAACTTGTTAGAAAACTTGGCAAAAGAATAGAAAAATATTTGAAGAAGGTTGAAGAAAAAAATGAACTACTACAAAACTGTCAAGAATACTTAAAACAATATGAAAATGAAGATCAAACAGAGGAAACAAAGCGAGCAATTGAAGAACTTTCTAAAACAATTCGCGCAACAACAAAAACGAAAAAAAAGATTGAAGGCGAAATAGGTCTTCCCGAAAAATTAGTAGTTAAATATTACGAACAACTTGTTGACGCCCAAGAAGATGATAAGTATGCCAAGGATGACTTAGCAAAAGCAAACTTACGTCTTGTAGTTAATATTGCAAAAAAATATGTCAATCGAGGCCTACACTTTCTTGATCTCATTCAAGAGGGAAATATTGGACTAATGAAGGCTGTTGAGAAATTTGAATTTGAACGTGGCTATAAATTTTCCACATACGCCACCTGGTGGATACGACAAGCAATAACACGTGCAATCGCCGACCAATCCAGAACCATTCGAGTTCCCGTCCACATGGTGGAAACACTCAATAAAATCAACAAAATTAAACGAACCTTCGTACAAGAACATGGACGTGAACCAACACATGCTGAACTTGCTAAAAAACTGAATCTTGATGAAAAGAAAATAAAAAACATCATAAAAATATCAAAAGAGCCAATATCGCTCGAAACCCCAGTAGGTGATAGCGATGATGCATTTATCAAAGATTTCATAGAAAACGATAAAGATTGCTCACCATCCGAAACAGTTGCTAGCAACGATCTTAAAGAGCGTGTTAGAGAAGTTCTCAAAACACTAACTCCTCGGGAAGAAAAGGTTTTAAAAATGCGTTTTGGAATAGACGTTGCATCAGAACACACCCTTGAAGAGGTTGGCAGAGATTTTTCAGTCACCCGTGAAAGAATCCGTCAAATTGAGGTAAAAGCAATAAAAAAACTACGGCATCCTTCTCGCAGTAAAAGATTACGCGCATTCTTTGAGAAGGAAGCAGAAGAAACGGCAGAAATATATAACGATGAATTATCTGAATAATAATATAACCCTTTTTCAATTTCACTATAAAATAGGAGAAGAAAGGCAATAACTATGGAACCTCCACTGAACACTACGTTGTACCTTGGAATAATTGCGTTTTTCATATCGCTTTTATTATTTGGGGTTTTTTCTTTTATTGAAACAAGCATAACTGCACTTCGACTTTTTAAACTTAGAGAATTGGCAAAAAAAACAAAAAAATATGTAACACTTTTTACTGCACTTGAAAAAACACCTCAAAAGGTACTAATTGCGGTCTTGATTGCAACATCACTGGTCAACGTTCTGACCGCATCGTTGAGTACCGCTGTTATGGAGCGAATCTTTGCCAAAATAAACTTTGGAAAATTAGGATTTTCTCTAGGTATCGGTTTTGCCGCAGTAGCAATATTGATTTTTGGAGAAATTATCCCAAAAAATCTTGCTAAAACCCGTGGCGAAAAGATTTTCAGATCAACGTTATGGCTAACTAATCTGACCTATCTTGTTCTGCGCCCTATTATTCCGGGCCTCATAAGACTTTCTGATTTTCTCGTTTCAAAAATTGGGGGGAAAAGAATGGCCAGTGGAGCAAGTAGCGAATGGATATCTTCGGAGCAAGAGATCGAATTTCTTATTGAACATGGAGATGAAAAGGGTTTAATCGAAGCAGAAAAAAGTGAGATGTTACGCGGTATTTTCGATCTTGGAAAAACACCTGTCAAAGAAATTATGGTGCCTGCCATTGATATTGCGTCTATTGATGTAAACACTTCTATAAAAGATACTCTCAGTGTTTTTTCGAAGTATCAATTTACAAGATTGCCCGCATACGAAGAAAAAACTGACAATATTATTGGCATGATCCACTTCAAAGACATTTTTGCAATCTGGACACAAGAAAAAGAAGTTTCTCTTAAAGATCTGCTTCGACCTATTTCATTCATTCCTGAAAGCGTAAAAATCAACCAACTCCTTAAAGAATTACGAGAAAAACATCAGCACATGGCAATGGTGATAAACGAATACGGAAGTATTACTGGCTTGATAACGCTCGAAGATATTCTTGAAGAGATTGTTGGAGAGATTAGCGATGAGTACGAGGCTGTTACAGAAAAAATCATACCTCTCAAGCAAGGTGGCTGGTTAATCAACGCAAGTGTACCTCTGACTGAAGTGAGTGAGATCTTGAGTATCACCTTTGAAACAAAAGATGTTTTAACCTTGGGCGGCTTTTTGACAGAACAGCTACAACATGTTCCCAAAAAAGGTGAACGAATGTTATACAAGAACTATTACTTCCAAGTTCAGAAGGCGACTGCAAAGCGAGTCCTGCAAGTTTTGGTTTTTGAAGAAAAAAGCCCTCGGAATCAAGGAGAAGTGTTGTAACCATTTGATTAAAAAAGGAGTAGACGGTGAAGAAGCATCTGATTTTGTTATGTACAATTTTTTTGCTAGGAACAGTTTCAGTTTCTGCTCAACAACCATCACAGCCGAAACAAGCACACCACTGCCCTCCTGAAATTGATCATGAAGGAGAAGTGGTACTTTCTCATTTTGCGGGAATTCTTGGAAGTTTTATCAATATTTTGCAAGCACCCCGTGATAATGCAAACGTCGGGCACAATCTTGGCAACATGGTTCATGGACTGGCAAACATCATTGCAACGGCAATAAAGCGAGGAGAAATAATCCATGAATACGTTACAAGCCAAGAGTTTGCTCAAGAAGTGGAAGCATTCATAGTAACCAAAACACAAAATATATAGTTATGAATAAAATTCGCGCCGCTTGTGCGGCGCTTCTTTTTTTAACAAGCACATACTCATTCTGCCAACAACCCGCATTGCTCATCGACACCGACGGCAAAACCACTTACGACTACAGAAACTTTTTAAGCCTGCTTGAATCTGTAGGTTATGCACCGGATTATCAAAATCTGTTCTCTTTTTTGAATAGCTCGAAAATTGAGAAATACGAAACGATTTTTTTTGAACTGGGTGCAAGCGCGATGAGCAATATAAAAAACAACTTCGTTCAAAAATGCATCAAGTCTGTTCAAAACTATGCACAATCCGGCAACAAAAATATCGCCATACTTTTGTCAGGCAATCAAAAAACTGCATTCGTCAATCGAGCGATTAGTCTTTTGGAGAACCTTGGTGTTCCTGTTGACGAGGGCGTTCGCTCGTTTATTCACAATCTTTTTGCGCACGACGGGAAAACAGGACACCTGTACGGCACAACATTGATTAACAAAAAGGAGAACAAGCCAACAGTCCCTCACCCATTTCCACCAGCACTATTTCTCACTAACAAAAAACTGAACAACAACTACCTGATCACCAAGGCATCAACCTGCACATTTAGCGAGATTGCGGAAAACTTTTTTCTTGTACCACTTTCATTTGCTACCAGACAAAAACTTCTTGCGTCCCTGCAGCGAATGCTAAAAAAGTTTTACCTCATGGCCCGCGTAAATGGCAGAAAAAAAACAAAACTGCCCGGAAATCTCACCAAAAAATTTAACATTGCACAAAAAAAAGAAGCAGAACGTAAAATGTATAGTTTATTTCACAACAATCCTAACTACCGTTGGCTCATAGATAAAAAGCTTTCGTGCGCCTGGCTCGATCCTGGTGATTATTTTCTTGAACAACGTAAACCTGCAACCTCACTCCCAGAAAAAGAAAAAAAAATATTAAAGCAAGCAGCAATGAAACGAGGTCTAGACTTTATACACAACTCGGGAATTAATCTTTTGTGGTTTGAGTTAAACCCAGAATCATTTCTCAGTGTAAAAAATGATGCAACACCAGAAACTCAAAAAAAATTTGAAAACAAGGTGCGTACACTTGGAAAAGAATTGAAAAAACGATTTAACAAAAACAAAAATTCAAGACCAAAAATTTTTATTGGAACCGACATTACTAGTAATTACAGATCCCATCCTGTTCATATTGCTGTCCGTGACTTTTTTGGTAAAACCTACTCAAAAATACCGAGTCCCCTTGATTTTAAACATTTTTGGAAACCGGAACTGCTCGATGTATTTGATCGGTTCACAAAAATATTTGGAGCAGATATCCCAATCGACGGTATTTTTCTCGATTTCGAGATGTATCACGCACAACGACAAGCGGGAAGCTACAGCAGCCTTATGGACTTTTCTGATCTTGCATGGAAAATATATGCAGACAGAACAGGACAACCACAACTTCTCACTAAAATTTCTGTGCAAAGCAGAGTAAGTTATTTAATTGAAAACAACTTATTCGAACAATACTTTTCAACTCTTTCCGCTGAAGCGAAAAAAATTGGAAAACAAATAAGAACACACATTAAAAAAAAATACCCTAATATTTTAATTGGGGCCTATGCTCCAACGCTTCCAAGAAATTGGTTTTATAGAGGACTATTAGCTGGACTCAGTTCGCAAACACAACCTGTGATTTATGTTTCATTCAACACCGATTTTTATTCACATGCTCCATGGCTCGAGCAACAGGGAATTTATCTGATGCACGGAGCACCAATTATGCTTTCCAAGCTAAAAAAAACATCCGACTTTCGCCTCATTTCAAAACTCAGTCGTCTTCATTATTTCATTTGGTACAACAGACCATCACGCATGATATATCAACCTGAGCAAAGAAAAAATATTTGGTGGAGTTCTGAAGCATCGTTGTTGCCATGGAAAAAGGTTGCGAAAGAAATACAAAGATACACAAAAAAAGAAAAACAACTTAGAAGCATATACCCTCCGACGAAGCTATAAAATTCACATAGTAGCTTTAAAAAAACCATTGTGTCAAAAAAAAAATAGTGTTACTTTTTGACCAAGCAGTATTTCTTTTTAACCATATTTCA